>NZ_JBJACT010000015.1:0-171697 GCF_044778005.1 Mesorhizobium sp. IMUNJ 23033 | reverse complement strand
CCGCGCAGCTCCGTCTCCGGTGGGCGACAGGACCGGTAGCGGATCATCTTGCGATCCGCGCCGACAATGGAACAGGCCCGCCGTTCCGACAGGCCCATGACGGCCTGCAGATGCGCGACGGCTTCGCACTTGGCGGCGGGCCCTACCATTTTTTTGACAGAAGCTCCTTCAGCGCCGAGGCTTCGAGCATCTGGTCGGCGAGCAGCTTCTTCAGCTTCGCGTTCTCGTCTTCCAGGGCCTTCAGGCGTTTGGCGTCGGACACATCCATCCCGCCATACTTCGCCTTCCAGTTATACAGCGTAGCCTCCGAGATCCCGTGCTTGCGGGCCAGATCGCCCGCCTTTGCACCCGCCTCGTGCTCGCGCAAAACCGCGATGATCTGATCTTCCGTGAACCGCTTCCGCTTCATCTGTCCGTCCTTCAATCAAGGCCGGACTCTAACTCCTCGTGGAGGAAAAACTCAGTGGCAGGTCAGACTGTCTTCGTCGATCGGAATGTCGAGTAGCGTCTTTCGTTCGTGTTCTTTGAGAAGCGCACGTCTGGCCACTTTCCACTCCACGCTGGAACGGTAGTGGCCAAGCCTCGGTCCAAAGCAGCCTAGCGGTACAGGAGGCAAATGGCGTATCCACAGCGAACATCCGGGCGTTCACTTTCCGTTCGGCCTTAGCGCAAGATTCTGAACAGCTCTTGTTCCGGCCCCTACTTCGGCCAAGAAGGCGCGACGATTGCCGTCATGGACCAGGATGAGAATTTGGTATGGCAAGGGCCAACAAGGGGGCGGGTAAAAAGTGCGCCCAGACACACTTCAGAAACAATATTCAACGGTTCGGAAAAACTGGCGAAAAGATCGGATGGCATAACCTTCCCGCCTGCGGCCGGAAAATGGTCGCGGCACAACGCGAACGGGTGGTTGCCGGCAATGCAGCGAGGTTGGAACGGAGGTGCCCTGCCCGGTATGTCGCTCGCCGCCGGCAGCGCCGAACCGATGCACCGGCCTCCTCCCCGCGCTGCCGATCATGTGATCACGGAGCGGCCGATCCTGTGTATCGGGCCGGCCAAGGTGGGGTGAGACTCAGGCGCTCAGTGATCGCCGGTCGGGATTCCGTGTTCTTCCTTTTTGGAAGCTTCGGTCCTCCATCAACAAGGTCAAATCGCAGCGGCGGCAGAGCCGAAAAATGCCTGATCGAGCGGCGGCATGAACAGCCGGGCGATGCCCGGCCAGGATGGGAAAGTATGGAAATGGATTACGGTATCGATGTCGCCGGACTGGACGAGGCAAGACCGGGCAGCCAGCCGGAAACCGGCCTGGCAAGCATCGATGCGCTGGTAAAAACAGCCCCCGCAACAGTCGCGCGCGGCCAAATCCTGACGGGCGCCGACTTTGCCCGGCAGGGGCAGCCCAGCGAGCGGCTCGATACGGTCTTCGAACAGCTCGCGCAGACATTCGCGGCGCTGCCGGCGGTGATCTCCGACGGGCGTGTCTGGACCTATCAGGAGCTGGACAGCCGCGCCAACCAGTTCGCCCGCCTGCTGGTCAAGCGCGGCGTGCGGCCGGGTCACCGGGTCGGGCTCATTCTCGACCGCTCGGCGGAGACCTATGTTGCGCTTCTCGCGGTGATGAAGGCGGGTGCCGCCTTCGTGCCGCTGGCCACCGCGTTTCCTGAAGAGCGGATGACGCTCATCATCGAAGACGCCGGCGTGAGCCTGATCGTCACCATCGCCGCCTATGCGTCGCGCGCCGGTCAACTGCCGGTTCCGCATCTGCTGATCGACAGCGCCGGCACCGAGATCTCCAAACAGTCCAGCGCGCCGCTGAAGCCGCATGCCAAGACTTCGGACGACACCTGCTACATCCTCTACACCTCCGGCACGACAGGCAAGCCCAAGGGCGTCGTCATCAAGCACCAGAGTTTCGTCAACTTCATCCACGTCGCCGCCGCCGCCTACGGCTACCGGCCGGGCGATCGTGTCTATCAGGGCATGACCATCGCCTTCGACTTTTCCTCCGAAGAGATCTGGGTGCCGTTCGTCGCCGGCGCGACGGTCGTGCCGGCGCCGGGCCAGATGCCGCTGGTGGGCGAGGAACTGGCTGACTTCCTGCGCCACCACGACATCACCTGCATGGCCTGCAGCCCGACGCTGCTGTCGTCGATGACATCGGACGTGCCCAGCCTGCGCACGCTTTTGGTGGGCGGCGAGGCCTGCCCGCACAATCTGGTGGTGCGCTGGTCGAAGCGGGGGCGGCAGATCCTCAACACCTATGGCCCCACCGAGGCGACCGTCACCGCAACCATGGGCGCGCTGACGCCGGACAGTCCGGTCACCATCGGCGCGCCGCTCCCGACCTACTCGATCGTCATTCTCGACGCTTCGCTGCCGCAACTTGCCGAGCCCGGCGAACTGGGCGAGATCGGCATCGCCGGCATCGGGCTCGCGATCGGCTATCTCAACCGGCCCGACCTGACCGAACAGAAATTCATTGCCGATTTCATCGGCCTGCCGAACAACCCCTCCGGGCGCATCTACCGGACCGGCGACCTTGGCCGGATCAACGACAGTGGCGAGATCGAATATAACGGCCGCATCGACACCCAGGTGAAGATCCGCGGCTACCGCATCGAGCTCGGCGAGATCGAGGCGGTGCTGCTCGACCAGCCCGAGATCGCCCAGGCTGCCGTCACCACCTGGGAGATCGAGCCCGGCCGCGTCGAACTCGTCGCCTACTACGCCCCCAAGGCCGGCCAGCCGGCGATTTCCCGCGCCGATCTCGCCCAGACGATGAAGCGGCGGCTGCCCGATTACATGGTGCCGTCCTATCTGGAGGAGCTGCCGGCGATCCCGATGACGGTGTCCAACAAGGTGGACCTGCGCCAGCTGCCGAAACCGACAAGCATCCGGCTTTCGGCCGACCGCACGATGGTGGCGCCCGGCAATGACGACGAGCGTTTCCTGGCCGACGCACTGGCGACAGTGCTGAAATTCGACGCAGTGTCCGTCGAGGACCATTTCTTCGACGATCTCGGCGCCAACTCGCTGCTGATGGCCCATTTCTGCGCGCGCGTACGCACCAGGAAGGAATGGGCGACGGCGTCGATGCGCGACATCTATCTCCATCCGACCGTGGCGCGCCTGGCGCTCCATCTGGGCGGGGCGGAAGAGATGACGACGGCCACCAATGAGCCTGTCCTCACCCGCCGGGCATCGAATTTTGCCTACTGGACCTGCGGCGCCGCGCAGCTGCTGTTCTACGGGCTCTACAGCTATGTCGCCCTGTGGGCGATCAATGACGGCCTCAACTGGATGTATGACGCGCTTGACGAGCCGCTGCAGCTATATCTGCGCTGCGTGGCGCTTTCGGCCGCCGTGTTCTTCGGCATGTCGGGCTTTGCCGTCATCGCCAAATGGGTGCTCATCGGCCGCTGGAAGGCGGAGGCGTTTCGCATCTGGGGCGTGCGCTACTTTCGCTTCTGGGTGGTCAAGACATTGATCCGCACCGCACCCGTCGTGCTGTTTCGCGGCAGCCCGCTCTACAGCTTCTACCTGCAGCTTCTGGGCACCAAGCTCGGGAAGAACGCCGTCATCGAATCGAAATCCGTGCCCGTCTGCACGGATCTCATTTCAATCGGCGCCAACACCATCCTGCGCAAGGAATCGATGATCCTCGGCTTCAGGGCCCAGTCCGGCTATATCCACACCGGGCCGCTGACCATCGGCCGCGATGCCTTCGTCGGCGTGGGCTCCACGCTCGACATCGACACCAGGATCGGCGACGGCGCTCAGCTCGGCCATTCGTCCTCGCTGCACCGCGGGCAAAGCATCCCGGACGGCGAACGCTGGCATGGATCGCCGGCGGTGCCGACCACGGCGGACTATTGCAAGGTGCGCAATGTCGATCCTTCCAACATCCGGCGCTTCCTCTTCGAAGCGGTTCAGCTGATCGGGCTGTTTGCCATCGTCACCCCCTTGCCGCTTTTGTTCCACAGCTATTGGGAGAATGTCGGCGACGACTATCAGGAGACGATCGGCATCGTCGCGATCGGCACCACGGTCACGCTTTTCGGCTACATGGCCGCGGCCTTCCTGGCGGCGACGCTGGTGCCGCGCCTGACAAACCTGATCCTGAAGCCGGGCCGCACCTACACGCTTTACGGCTTCCGCTACTGGCTGCAGACGGTCGCCGAATTCTCGAGCAATTCCCGCGTGCTGGGGCTGCTGGCAGGCGACAGCTCGGCCATCGTGCATTACATGCGCGCCATCGGCTGGAACCTCAACAAGGTGGTGCAAACCGGTTCCAACTTCGGCAGCAACCAGCAGCACGAAAACCCGCTTCTGTGCGAGATCGGCACCGAGACCATGGTGTCGGACGGGCTGTTCATGATCAACATGCACAAGTCCGCCTCCGCCTTCAGGCTCGAGCCGACAAGGATTGGCGAGCGCAACTATCTCGGCAACAACATCTACTATCCGCCGGACGGACGCACCGGCGACAACGTCCTGCTCGGCACCAAGGTGATGATCCCCATCGACGGGCCGCTGCGCGAGAATGTCGGGCTTCTCGGTTCGCCTGCGTTCGAAATCCCGCGCATGGTGAACCGCGACAAGGAACTCATCGCCGGCGTCGACGAGGCAGACCGGCGCCAGCGCATCCCGCATAAGAACCGTCACAATCTGGTGACGATCCTTCTGTACGTGGCAACGCAATGGGTCATGCTGTTCGCCACGCTGGCGATCTGGGACCGGGCACTGAACTACTATACAGAATGGGCCGAAGTCGCGCTGTTCGTCGCCGTGCTCTTGACCTCGGCGATCACCATTCCGTTCTACATCCTGGTCGAGCGAGCGAGCCTTGGTTTCGGCAGGCTGAAGCCGCAGATGACGACGATCTACGACGTCGCGTTCTGGCGCCACGAACGCCACTGGAAGCTCGCGGATTCGCCGATCGTGCGCCTGTTTGCCGGCACGCCGTTCCGGCCGATGATCCTGCGCCTGCTCGGCGTCAAGGTCGGCAGCCGTGTCTATGACGGCGGCAGCAATCTGACCGAACGCTCCCTGGTGGAGATCGGCGACGACGTCACCCTCAACGAGGGCTGCGTCATCCAGGCCCATTCGCTGGAAGAAGGCGCGTTCAAGTCGGATTTCATCCGCATCGGCGATGGCTGCACGCTCGGACCTTCCGCCTTTATCCACTACGGCGTCGTGATGGGCAAAGGATCGATGGTCGATGTCGACTCCTTCGTCATGAAGGGCGAGGAGCTGGAGCCCAACTCGATCTGGCGGGGCAACCCGGCCAAGCTGCATCGCTTCGTCGAACCGATCACCGACGATGGCTCCCGGGCTTCGGCTTGAAGAATGACATCGGCTTGAAGACCGCGGACATCCGTCTCGTTGCCGTGACCGAGGTCAACCGGGTCCTGGTCGCAGCCCTGGAGCTGGCCCCGGAGCAGATGGATTTCGTCGCCGGCAATGCGGAGTCGCTCGACGAAGCCGAGACCGACGAAGATGCGCGGCCGCGTGTCGTAATGGCCGGCGATCGAGTGGTCGGTTTCCTGATGTACGAGGCGCCTCGGGATGAAGTCGAGGCCCGCATCTACCGCTTCATGATCGACCGCGCTTCTCAAGGCAGAGGCTACGGTAAGGCCGCGTTGCGCGAAGCGCTGGACGAAATCAAAAAACTCGGCCACGTCAGCCACGTTTCAATCTGCTACGAACCGGACAATGAAGCGGCCCGAAACCTTTATCGCAGCGCCGGCTTCGTCGAAGAAGGGCTGGACGAGGACGGAGAGATGATCGCCGATCTCGCCCTCCCCGCACGGACGCACGATCCGTGACGAGCCCTCCTGAAATCGCGCTTGCGCAAACATCGCTGCTGCAGGCGATGATCGCCATCGCGCCCAGCAGTGTCCGGGTCGGATGCCGGGTCATAAGCGACGGCGATGAGAACCACCTGCTGCCCGAGGAAGCACGTTCCATCCCGTCACGCCAGCCGCTGATGCGACGGGCGAGCGGCGCGGCGCGGTGGATCGCGCACCGACTGCTGACGGAGCTTGGCGTCAACGACGTCGCCATCTTGCGCACGCCATCCGGTGCACCCGCCTGGCCGGAGGGGATAACCGGTTCGTTCGCTCACGACGACGACATGGCCGTGGCGGCGGTTGCGCCCGTTGGTCATATCCGTTCGCTGGGTATCGACGTCGAGCCCGCGCAGCCTCTCCCGGACGACATCTTCGCGCTCGTCGCAACCCGTGCCGATCAAACAGCCGCGGCGGACCGGCATCTTGCCGGCCGCATTCTCTTTTGCGCCAAGGAAGCTGTCTACAAGGCCGCCTACCCGCTTGATCGCGAGGTGCTGGGCTATGAGGACATCACCGTCGATCTCAACGCAGGCGCCGCGACGACGAAGACAGGCCGCAAGGCCAGCCTCGCATACTGCGTTGCCCTGCGTGTGGTCGTGTTGGCGTTTGTCGATGGAGATGCCCGTTAGCGCCCTAATCGCCAACCACCTCCATATAGGCCTCACCTCGCCATCCAGCCCGCGCAACCGCCGCCTTGCAGCTGGGCGCGTGAGCGGCAGGCTGCATCGGAAGATGGCGCCAGTAGCGGCGGAGCGAACCAGCATTCAAACTCTCATCCGGACGGTGAGGCCTTGCCATGATCTTCCTGCCACACGACCGCAGCTCGCAACGCGAAGCCGCTCAGCTGGCACGCAACCGCATCCTGTCCAACAGCTACGACCTCGTCGCGCTGGCGCTGATCGTGCTCTTGGCGCATGGCGCCACCGCCATGCGGGCGCCGGCCGAATTGCTTTCGACGACGCCGGTGGGGTCAGAACAAGAGCTGACAACATCATACGCGGCCTTTATCAACCAAAGACAGCTAGGCTGATTTGATAGTGATGCCGCCATCGGGGCTTCGGCGCATCTGACGTCCCGTGGCAGCACGAAAGACAGTCGGCAGTTCCAGCGCTGGCGGCACCCGTGACCAGAGCGTTCGCATGATTTCCCGGCCGTGCCGAGTTTTCCGAATGGCGCTTCCAGACACGACGCGCTGAGACCAGCGGAAGCCAATTTCATGGAAATACAGGTCGGCATGTTGTGGGCTGATATGGTGAAAGACGCCCGCGATCGTCCGCCGAACGCGGGAATTGAAACCCTCCACCGAATTGACGTGGACGGTGTCGCGAACATATTCGTGGCTGGAATGCTTCACGGTTTCATGCTTGGCAAAGCTCTCGCCTATTGCCATGAATGCCTTCGCCTCATCACTCATCTGCACGCTCGAAAGCATCTCCAACATCGAGCGTGGCAAGCAAGCTCGCCCAACTCGCCCCGGGAAGCGTCGGACCGGCCGCCGCCATCCGCGACACTGCCGCCAAGGGTCCGCGCCGGTAGCCTGATACCCCCTCGCCTGCCGGCCAAAACCAGTCATGCCCACCCACAGGCCACCCGGGGAGCGCCGTTCAAACCTTACGGAAATGTATAATAACATCGCCATTTCAAAACCAAGATTGGAGTCGAGATTGCGGCGCGACGCCAGTCCCTGCCCTCAAACCCAGTCAAGACAGCAATGGAAGACACCACCCAGGAGCATCTCGAAAATGCCGAGCATGCTGAACATGCCGCGCGTGAGGCCAATCCCTTTCTGACCACCGTGTCGGTTACCATAGCGGTTCTCGCTGTTCTGGCGGCAACGGTCGGCAGTTTCGAATCGCTGGAAACCGCCGAGACGATCAACGACAAGAGCGAAGCCGCCTATTTGCAGGACAAGGCAAGCGACCAGTGGAGCTTTTTCCAGGCAAAGAGCATCAAGAAGAACATGTATCAAATTGCGGCGGCCGCAGTCGGGCCGGCGGCCGAGCAATTTCAGGCTGATGCAAGGCATAATGAGGCCGACAGCGCGGACATACAAGCCAAGGCGCTCGATTTTGAAAAGCAGGTCGATGAAAAGCTGCGAGACAGCGATGTCCGGGCGCATCGACACCACGTCCTGACATTCGCCGTAACGCTGCTGCACATCTCCATCGCCGTCGCGACGCTGTCCATCATCATGCATGGCAAGCGTTGGCCGTGGCTTGGTTCGCTGATGCTGGGCGCGCTGGGCCTGATCGCGGCAGGCGTCGCCTACGTCTGATAAGGGCCTTGGCTTTGCGCATGATCCTCTCCAAACCGAAGGTCAGCGCCGCAAGAGCCATGCCCTGTTCGGAGTCATTCACCCATGCGCTGTGGAATGCCTGGGATCTATGATACGCGACAAATATGCCATCATTCACCACCGTGCCCTCGATTTCTGGGCGGCGCGGGGGGCGGTGCTGGTCATCATCTGCCTGCAGCTTCTCGTCATCAACGACCTTTCCTTCGGACCGCGCTGGCTGGCGCCAGCGCTGGAAGCGGCGTTGCTTCATCGACTATTTCTTCCTGGCATTCACCAACGCGACGGCTTTCTCACCAACCGACACCATGCCGCTGACAGCGCGCGCCAAACTGCTGATGATGGCGGAAGCGATGATCTCGCTTCTGACCATCGCGCTCGTCGCGGCGCGCGCGGTTAATATCCTGACGTAAAAGGTGCTTGCTCGACGGGATCGAGCACCGCACTAGAACGTGCTTCTGGGAATTGCCTCCATCTTGTAGAATACGGAAGGTTCGAAATGGCAGGAGAACGAGATCAGATACGCCTCTGGCGCAAATGCGTTTTTATACACCCTCGATCCGTTGCGGACCAAACCTGCGCGGACAGGACGCGCGCGGCGTGTAGCGAGCGCAGGAACTGTTTGCGCCGAAGTCTTGGGAGGAGTATTCTTCACTTCGTGTAGCGTTATGCCGCGAATTGACGGAACTGGCTGACTTGACGATCGCGTAGGCCGAGGGATTGGGGTCGCGATCGCTCGCGGTGGCGAGAGCGCTGCAAGTTGGACGATCGCAGCAAGCGCGCTAAGGCTCGGCGATCATCGGCTCGCGCGACATCGCGTTCGGGGACATAGGCTCGTCCCTGTCGTTTTTGCTCTTGTGTGGTGGCAGCGTCCCGCCGCACGCGCGTGATGAAGCCCAAGCCTTCTAGGCACAGGCTCCCGATTCATGTACGGCAAGGCTCCCGATTCATGTACGGCAAGCTCGTCACCACCATCTCTAGGTCGTCATCAGGCGGCATCGCATTCGCAATCGGCGTCGGCTCGGCCGGATCGGCGCTAGCTGAGAGCGCTGGTGTCGACCGCCAGGAAGCGAGGTAAGGAAATGAAAGTCGGATTCACCGCACTTGGGGGCATGGGCCTCGGTTTGGCGGCGAACCTGTTGAAAAGCACTCACGACGTGACGACCTACAGCCGGACACGCTCGACAGTTGGAGTGCTCGTCGCGTTCAGCTGTGGTGCGAGATTCGCATCCTCCGCTCGATGAAAGCTCATCAGGCATTCTCGGCCTCGACCGAAATGGCCGCGTCGCTTCAAGCCGCGGATACCGAGTTGAAAGAATCCTTCTCGATCGGCATTGACGCGGAAAGCGCCGACGAAGGCGTTCGCGAAGCCGGAGATGGCGGTTTTTGGGAGTTCAACCGTCCGCGCTTCCTCGCCCTGGCTGTGGTTGCCGTGGTGGCACTTTCGGTGCTGGCACTCAATCGCATTCTGGCTGACGTCGATTATGACGACCTCGTCATGGCGATTCAGGACACGTCATGGCTGAATATCGGCCTCGCGCTGCTTTTCACCGCACTCAGCTTTTCTGCCCTCTCGATCTATGACCGGCAAGCGCTCGCCCTCGTGGCGCACAAGGTGCCTTTCAGCTATGTAGCCTTGACCAGTTTCTGCGCATATGCAGTCGGTAACGTCGCCGGTTTCGGTCCCTTGACCGGCGGAACGATCCGTTACCGCTTCTATTCGCCTCTCGGTCTGTCGCCGGAGGACATTGCGCGCATCGTCGGATATGTCACCGCGGCATTTGGCTTCGGCCTTCTGTTCGTGACCGGGCTTGGCCTTCTGATGGCGGACGCAAAGCTTGCTGCGCTTGTCGGCCTGCCGGCGATTGCGGTGCGTGTGACCGCTATCGCGATTCTGGCTTTCGTCGGCGCGGCGTTCATCGCAGCGACGGTCGGTCCGCGGCAGGTGACGGTTTTCGCGCGCAGGCTTGCTCTTCCAAGTCCCGGAGCGCTGGCTCTGCAACTCGCCGCGACAGTGTCGGATCTGATTGCTTCGGCGCTTGTCCTGTGGATATTGCTTCCTGCAGGTTCGATCGACTTCCCCTCGATGCTGTCCATTTACTCCGTGGCAATCGGGCTCGGCATACTGAGTCACGTACCTGGCGGTGCCGGGGTTTTCGAGGCAGTCATCCTCGGCACTGTCGGTACTACGGTGCCGCTCGATGGGCTGGTCGGTGCGTTGCTTCTCTACCGCGTGATCTACTATGTGATGCCGTTGGTGATGGCGGTGATCGTCCTCACGGTCACGGAAGTCAGGCGCGCGGCAGCGGCGAATTCGGCCATCGCCCGGGGGACTGTAGCACTGGTGCCGCTCGTTCTGTCGACCTTTGCCGTAATGCTCGGAGCGATGCTCGTCTTCTCGGGTGTCACGCCAGCCTCCGACCGGAAGCTGGATTGGCTGCAATCCGCATTTCCGCTTCCGGTCGTCGAGGCAGGTCACTTCATTGCCAGCATTCTCGGCCTTCTCATGATCCTGGCCGGTCGCGGACTCGCGCATCGGCTCGACGGCGCGTGGTGGCTGACAGTCGTGCTTGCGGCGAGCTCGATCGTGCTCGCCTTCGTCAAAGGCTTTGAGGTGGGCGAGGCAGTACTGCTTGCCCTCCTATTCGCAACGCTTTTGTTAACTCGCAACATCTTTAGCCGGCCCGCCTCGCTCATCGAGGACCGACTGTCTCCCGGCTGGTGGCTTTGCGTCGGCACCATCCTCGCGCTGGCACTGGCGATATTGTTCTTCGTTTACAAGGATGTCGACTATTCGCATGAGCTATGGTGGCAGTTCGAGTTCACCGCAACCGCACCACGCAGCCTCCGGGCTGCGCTCGGCGTTGGCCTGACCGCGGGGTGCGCGGCCGTTTGGCTGCTGACCCGCGCGCCGGCAGGCCGAAGCCCTCGACCGACTGCGGACGAGCTACGCGCTGCCATCTCGATCATCGACAACCAGCCCCTGGCGGATGCCAATCTCGTGCGGACCAGCGACAAGAGCCTGCTTTTTTCTGGCAATGGTGACGCCTTCCTGATGTACCGCAAACGGGGGCGTTCCTGGGTTGCCTTGTTCGGTCCAATCGGCAATCCCGCCGCGCATTCGGAACTGGTCTGGTGTTTCGTCGAGCTGGCGCGGCGGCATGGAGGCCGCGCGGTGTTCTACGAAGTCCCGGGGGAGAGCCTTTCCATGTACGCCGATGCCGGCCTTTCGGCGTTCAAGCTAGGGGAGGAGGCGCGGGTCGCGCTGGAGTCCTTCGATCTCAAAGGTTCCCGGCGCGCCTCGATCCGGACGGCGCTCAACAAGGCCGAACGTGACGGCATCGTATTCGAGCTCCTGCCCGTCGACCGCGTCGGCGAAGTGATGGACGAACTCGAGCGCGTCTCGGCAGCTTGGCTCGCCGAGCACGCGGTGCGCGAGAAGGCCTTCTCGCTGGGCGCTTTCGAGCGCGGATACATCGCCACTCAGCCGGTCGCCGTGTTGAAGCGGCAGGGCCGCATCCTCGCCTTCGCCAATGTCATGACGGCGGCGGACAAGCAGGAGGCGACTGTCGATCTCATGCGCTTCGATCCGGAAGCGTCGAACGGCAGCATGGAAGTCCTGTTCGCGCGCCTGCTCATGCATTTCAAGGAAGAGGGGTACAAGTGGTTTTCGCTGGGCATGGCCCCCCTTGCGGGGCTCTCCGGGAATCCGGCCGCGCCCCTCTGGCACCGCGTCGGCAGAGCCGCCTACGACCACGGAGAAGCGTTCTATAACTTTCGAGGATTGCGTGCCTTTAAGAACAAATTCGATCCGATCTGGGCGGCCCGCTACATGGCGGTGGCTGGCGGCTTGAATCCATTGCTCGCGATCGCCGACGTTACGGTCCTGATCGGCGGCGGAATCCGCGGAGTGATTTCCAAGTGAAGCACCTGTGGTTTCGCCTCGGCTTGGCGGCGATCATCGGCGCGACCGCCTTCACCGTGTACTGGATGCGCCCCGAGCCGCTGCCCGATACCGATACCTTGGCGGTCGCCGACCTTGTGAAGCCGCAACAGGCTGCCAAAGGCATAGTATTCCTCTTCTCAGGCGTGGACGGGTACAGCCAAGGTGATGCGCAGACCGCGCGCGAACTCGCGGCAGCCGGCGCGCTGGTGGTCGGCATCGACCTGCACAAGAGCTTCGCCAAAGTGGAATCGAAGTCCAATTGCGTGTATTTCGTCTCCGATATCGAAGAGCTAAGTCAGTTGATCCAACGCTCTGCCGGAGCCCAGACCTATCTCAATCCCATCATCGCGGGCACCGGCGCCGGCGGTTCGATGGTGATGGCAATCATGGCGCAGTCGCCAGACGCGACGATTGGTCGTGCAGTCGCCGTCGATCCAAAGGCGGATTTGGTACTTCCGCGGGAGCTCTGCAGCGATGCTCCTCACCTCCGGGCCGCAAACGGGCAGGGCTGGATTTACGGCATGCAGGCAGGCGCGCTTCCCGCACCGATCACCGTCGTCCAGACGCCGAAAGCAGATCCCGCGGGGCAGGCCCACGTCTCCGATTTGATCGCCCAAGGATTTCCGATCGACCGCGTCGCAGCAGTCGGGGAGACGCTGACGTTGACTGCTGCGGTCGAACACGCTCTCACGCAATCGGCTGCGCCGGTCGGCGATGCATTGGCGGATCTGCCGCTGGCGGTGCTGCCTGCGGCGGCCCGTCACGACACCATGGCGATCGTGTTGTCGGGTGACGGCGGTTGGCGCGACATTGATAGCGAAGTGGGAGAAGCGCTCTCACAAGCGGGTGTGCCAACCGTCGGGATCGATTCGCTGCGCTATTTCTGGACGCGCAAGCCGCCCGAGACGATCGCCGCGGACCTGACCAGAATCATCGAGCACTTCACCAAGACTTGGAAGGTCCGGCGTGTAGCCTTGATCGGCTATTCGTTCGGGGCTGACGCCCTCCCTGCGGCCTACAACCAATTGTCTCCGGCAGAAAAAGAGCGCGTTTCCCTGATTTCTCTTTTGGCGCTGAGCCGTTGGGCGGAGTTCGAGTTCGACGTCGGGGGCTGGCTCGGCATGGACGGAGACACATCGCATCCGACACTTCCCGACGTTGCGAAGATTCCCGCGTCGATCCTTCAATGCGTTTACGGTGCGGACGACGACGACAGCGTCTGCGCCGAACTCGCCGGCAGCGGCGCCGACGTCGTCGTGATGGACGGCGGACATCACTTTGATGATGACTACTCGGCCCTGGCCAACCGTATTATCGCACGGATACGCTGACGAAGCTGCGAGACAGCGATGTCCGGGCGCATCGACACCACGTCCTGACATTCGCCTTAACGCTGCTGCACATCGCCATCGCTGTCGCGACGCTGTCCATCATCATGCATGGCAAGCGTTGGCCGTGGCTTGGTTCGCTGGTGCTAGGCGCGCTGGGCCTGATCGCGGCAGGTGTCGCCTACGTCTGATCGAGTGCCGCACTAGACTAGCCTCGCGCTGACGCCGGGTGAGTGACTTTGCGGTAAAAGCGACCTCCCACCACGCGTGCCTCAAAGGCTAGTTCGATTACCCCTTTGCGGCTTGAGCTAAATACCATGACAACTCCCAGGAAAACTACATATGATGCAACGAGAGAGGTGAATAGCGCCACGAAATTACTTGGCAGTGATGCTTTGAGGCTGCATTCTAAAACCCCGGTTATTATCGCTGAAATAAAGTAAGGCCACAGGGTCTCCAGCAGCTGCCTGAAGGTAAGTGGGCCTCGCCTTGTCGCTCCCCACCACAGGACTGGGCCTTGGACGGTACCCACGCATATATAGAACGCGGCGACACCGCTAATTCCCCACGGCAATCCACAAACGAATGAAGCCACAAACAAGGCGGAGCTCAAGGCCCCCCAATTTCGCATTTCCTTGGTCCGGTCTTGACTGATGAAAAGCCAACCGGTGCTGCTGCTGATCGGCGCGAAAATTGCCCCAAAAGCAAGAATAGAAAATACCTGCGAAACTTCCGACCATCTAGGCCCTAGCAATGTCACTATGAGCAACTCACTGTTAATGATAGCAAATATCACTGCCGGATAGGTCGCAAGAATTATCAATTCCAACATTCTGAAATAAAAACGACGGTACGTTGCTGGTTCATTCAGGGTTCTCGCAAGAGACGGAAGGGCGACTTTTGCTATTGGTGTGGTTATCTGGCTGAGCGGCAGCAAAAGAAGCTTGTATGCCCGGTCATATATGCCGAGAGGTGTCTCGCCCAGGTAGCGGCCGATCAATATGTTATCAAAGTTCCTGGCGAAAAAATTCAGGAAATTAAAGGACGTTATATTGGCTCCAAAGTTCAAAAGCTGAAGATTTTCCCTTCGGAGAACCGGCATGCTTGGAACCCATCTGACAAAGGACCAAGCCAGTAAAAGAGTGCTCAGGGACACCCCTATTTGGCTGTAGACCAGAGCCCAGTAGCCGAAACCACTCCAAGCGAAAAGGAGACCCGTCACGGAGCCAACAAGAAAGCTAAACAACTCAACCAAAGCGATTTTCGAAAAGAGAAGCTGCCGATTTAACAAAGCAATATGCTGAGCGCAGAGACCGCCGATTACAAAGGTCGCGCTAAGAGCTATCACTATAGGCACAACTTGAGGCTGTTTAAAAAATACGCCGGCTGCAGGGGCGAGGGCTATCACTGCCAGACAGATAGCCGCGCTTAGCCCAACGTTGACCCAGAAAACGAAGCTGAGCTGGTCCTGGGTAATCTCATCCCTTTGGACTGTAGCCTGGGTCAGGCCGAAATCCGAGAAAAGTGCCGCGAACGCGAACAATGGCGCCGCCATCGCCACGATGCCAAAATCCTCTGGCAGGAGAAGTCGAGCAATTAGAATCTGATAACAGAATTGCATCAGAAACTTCAGCGCCTGGGACCCGAAATTTATGGCCGCACCGTTTACCGAAGCAACCTTGAGCTCGGCCCGTGACACCCGGCTTTCTGAAAATGCAAATCTTTTCGCCGTGCCCATTTCAACCAGCTCGAACAGTCGTAACCTTGTTTTTGGCTTTCCTCAGGATCGACACAGCGATCCGCCAATCCGTTACCCCTGCGGTCGCAAGTGGTAACAATCTCCTCTCGGCAATCAGTGTTTGAGTTTTGTACTCGGCCGAGAGGCGCTTCATTGCGCGAATGCGCTCTTTCAGCAGGGAAACGAGTTTGAAATTATGTGACAGCCTTCGATCGCGTAAAAGCGTTCGCGATTGATCGACCTGGCCGTCGTAGTTTACTTTTGTTCTGCTCCAGCCAGACCCCCGGTGGGTGTACATATACCCGAGAAAGTCACTGGCCACGTACTTTGCACCTTCCAGAAGTGCGTTTGTCACAAAAAGAAAATCCTCCCCGTGACGAGAACTAGATGGGTAGCGAAGTGATCGATCCGTTAGGAACTTTCGTTTGAAAATCGGTTTAAGCAGACCCCAATCCGTGTTGACGCCAAAGGGCCTCGCGTGCGCCAAAAAGGTCTCAATGTCTATCAGCGTTATGTCTTTAGTGAATCCGATGGCCGCAGGCTTGGAGGTGTCGCTCGCGGGATCGTAGTAGGAAAAGTTGTCGGTTACGATATCGGCTTCCTGTGAAGCAGCAATTCGGACAAGTCGCTCAACTCGCCCCGGCGCGTAGGCATCATCCGCATCTAGAATTGCTATCCAATCTCCTCTGGCGGCCTCCAAGCCAGCATTGCGAGCTGCTGAAGGGCCTCCGTTCTTCGATAAGTGAACGACTATAACGCGCCAGTCTTTCTGCGACAGTGCTCTAGCAACCTCGAGGGTTGCGTCGATTGAGCAATCGTCGACGATGATGATCTCGATAACTGTATCCCCCTGTACCATGGCAGAATTGACAGCGCGTTCGAGAAACGGAGCCGCGTTGTAGGCGGCGATCAAGACGGAAACAGTAGGCCTCGCAGAGGACGGCTTCGGCATACTAATCATCTCAGTGTTCGTTCTTTCTCCGCATGGCGCCAAAACCAAGCGCTTGCCTATTGCAGCTTTTGTGAGATACTTGCTAGTATACTTCGCAAATCTCTTGGCCAGATTATGCCTTGCGCCTTAATGATCGACTCTATTTCTGCAATCAATACGTCAGACGCATTGCCTGAAATTGGACATAAGAACCGCTTTGGAGCGTTCGGCAGTCGATCCCGTCTGGACTGCCTAAGCGGAGACGGCCAAATTTGCCTACGCTGCCTGCTCATAGCTCGCCTCCTTAGAGGGAAAGCCATACTCGCCCATCATCCGTTTGATTTGCTCGTCGTTTCCGCCCAAACCAGCGTTTGTCAGATGAAGCGCCGACGCCTGCGTTCCTTTCCAATGGATCGGGGACCAGGACTTTCCGAGCATGATGTATGAGCTGCCTGCGCGACGACCCATCCAGAACAGCCAAACATCGTCAGCGTTGGGGCAAAGATTCAAGAACTTATCTTCATCCGACACCTCCGGGGCAAGCGAACCAGGTGGATACAATATTCCGCCCACTCCTGTCGGAAATAGAACCGGAGATGCCTCAGACTTATCGAAGTGCCATTCTTTATACGGCGCCGGATTGCCCAAATCGTCGAACTTGACCGCATGTGCTCGGTGGCAGACGATTGTTTTCTCCCCGACCGCGGCCACTAACTTCTCCAACCAACGGCTGGAGTAGTAGACGTCATCGTCGGCTGTGACGATGAAGGCTTGCGGGAACGCGGCCAAGGTTGGGATGATTTTTTTGTATGACCGATTGTTCTTGCAAGGTCGAATTTCGAGGCCGTCGGCCCTGAGATCCGTTACTGCTTTGGGGAGCGAGCCAATATCTTCCGCGGCTATCCAAAGAACCGTCTTGTCCGCTTGAACTGACTGACACAGCAGACATTTCAAGGTCAAAGCTAGTGTCGGATATCTTGGCGGGTACGATGTCAACGAGACGATCAGTTGCCCCGGTAATGCGTGCGCACGACCTTCGCTCCGGATCTGCCATCTCCAAGAGATCACGCCGCGAGCAACGGTGCGTGACCATAGCTGCGAGACGACCCAGCGATATTTTGTAAGCCGCCAGCCGACGCCATGCCTCAGCCGTCTCAGCCCTATCCCAAGCAAGCCCTCGCTTACGCTTTCTTTCACGTGTCCGGCCATCGTATGCGCCCGATCCAAGATCATCTTAAAAAATGCTAGACGGGATTCTTCGTCACGCGCCAAACACGAATTTGTGCATCGCACAACGGTTCCCAGCTTCACGGATTAAGGATACGCGCGTGCCTGACCGGCTATTCAGCCAGGCCTAATTGGGGCTACCGGCGGCGTAACTGCTGGCTACAATTGGCAGCGCGGCCTGATCGTTTTCGGCGTGGAGGGTGACCGTGTCGCACGCCAATATCCACGGCAGCGTCCTGGTAAACCATTTCTCTCGCTTCGCGTCAGACAACGTCCACTACATCGTCATCGACGAGTCCATCACGCTTCCGGCGGCACCTACCGTCGAACGATCGACCACTTCCGACCGAAGATCTTTTGGCCTCACCGCCACACCGGAGCGCACGGGCGGGGTAGGCCTCTTGGCTCTCCGCCAGGGAGAAACCTGGTACTTGGGGCGGGTATCCACGAGGGCATCGAGAGCGGCCGGCTCTGTACCTTTCATTGGTTTGGCGTCCCGGCGCGCGCAGTGCGCTGGAGTAGTTCCCGCGCCAGGGGGAGCAGCGGTGCATTGGCTTCTGCTGTCACAGCAACGCGCGGGCTTTCGGGAGCCAGCTCCGCGGTCACTTTGGTCACTCTTGAAAGAAAGTTCCCAACTAATTGCGGCAGCGATCGCTCACAGTTGACTTCGATGGGGGCAGAAGGCCTGGATGCGACCGGATGCGAACAACTCACCGTGTTGGCCGACCGCGGCAACTACAACGGCGACGAGGTGCTGGCCTGCGAGGAACCCGGGATCGTGCCGGTGATCCCGAAGACGCAGACATCGGGCAACACCAAGCGCGGCCTCTTTACCGGCGCCGACTTTATCTACGATGCCGAAATGATCGATACACCTGCCCGGCCGGCAAACAACTGACCAGAGGCAAGTTGCGCTCAGACCGACGCGACGACATCGACCATTACCGCATCTGACGGCCTGCGGGCGCATCCTTGGCGTCAGGCGGCTCATGCACCCCATAGCCGCCTGATCAAAGCCTATCCTCAGGTCGTATTCAAACTTACCTCTGACTCATCGTCTCGAACGATGAGCGCGCAGGTCAGTTTTCACACGGCCGTGGTCAGAAGCTGACATAGGTCAACGCGGGAATCATGTGCATTGGCGTGGCCCAACACCCCTGATCCATGCAAGGAAGCCGCTGGACAAACAAGCCAGATTCCAGCGACATGTATGGCCCACGACATCGACACCGGGAAACGCTAGACAAACGATATTCGACATGGACAATGATGAAATAATATTATCTCCCTTTGATAGCTAGGCACGGTGGGTTCGAAGTATGTGCCGGTGTAGAACATGAAGGGCGCGTTCGCTGCTTCGGCAATCGTCGGGCTGCTTTGTGGATTGTCCGCGGCTGTCCCGACTTTCGCCCAGACTGCCGCGGGTGAAAAAGCTCAAAATCAGGTGGACGAAACCGTCTGGATCGTGACACTTGGGGGCGGCACGGAATATGGGCCCGCCTATGAAGGAGCAAAAAATCAATCCTTCGATTTTGTGCCTTCCATCGACATTCGCCGCCTAGGCGAACCAGCCGATCTTAGCGCGCCAGACGACAATATTGATTATTCGCTGGTCGAGTGGAGCGGGTTGGAACTGGGACCCGTTGCGGGTATTCGTGGCCAGCGTACGGCATTGGATGAAGGGACCCTCGCAGGATTGCAGGCGGTCCCCTTGAGCGTTGATGCCGGCGCTTTCGCCCAATACTGGATGCTTCCTGATACGTTCAGGCTACGTGTCGAGGCACGACAGGGACTACGCAGGCAGGACGGTTTCGTCGCCGATTTCGGTGCCGACATGTTTCGCCCTTTCGGATCCAAGCTCGTTTTGTCCGCGGGGCCGCGCCTGTCGCTCGCCGATACCAACTACATGCGCAACAACTTGGGCATAACGGCTGAGGAAGCCGCGACCAACGGGAACCTGTCTGCCTTTGATATCGGGGGCGGGCTCAAATCCGTCGGGTTTGTGATCGGCGCAAGCTATCAGTTCACCGACACGATGAGTGTGCAGGTCTACGACAAATTCGACCGGCTGGTGGGCGCTGCCGCCGACAGCCCGATCGTCACCGACATCGGCTCGGCCAACCAGAATATCATCGGCATCGTTCTGAGCCGATCGTTCGAGGTGCGTTTCTGATTTCTCTCGGAACCGTGACGAGACGCCCCTCCCGTAACCTGATTTTGCCCGCAAAAAGCCGCGATGGCGTCCATTGGTCCGCAAACGGAGAGGGAACGACTTCAGCCGATTCATCTGAAGGGAAAGGCATAGCAAGCCATGCGCCTGCTTCTGGTTGAGGACGACGTAATCCTCGGCTCTTCGCTGAAGAAGGCTCTCGAAAAGCACGCCTATGGAGTGGACTGGATGCAGGATGGCGAGGCCGCGATTGCGGCACTTGAGGATCTCGTCTTCGACGTGGTCGTGCTCGACATCAACCTGCCCAAGGTCAACGGGCTAGAGGTCTTGCGGTCGGCGCGAAGAAAACGCAACGCCGTACCGATCCTTCTGCTCACCGCCCGCGATAGGTCCCTTCAAAAGGTCGAAGGGCTCGACAACGGAGCCGACGATTATCTGGTAAAGCCGTTCGATCTCGATGAATTGTTGGCACGGCTGCGCGCCGTCATACGCCGGCGGGAGGGCCGCACCGACATCATACTGAAAAGCGGCGATATCGAAATGGATCCGGCGGCAATGGTAGTACGCGGCGCCGAAGGCCAGATCGCGATGACCGCCAAGGAATTCCGGCTGCTTAAGCTTCTGATGGAGCGGGCGGGCAAATACGTCACCAAAAGTGACATCGAATACGCACTCTACAGCGCTGACAGTGCGGTGGAGAGCAACACGACCGAAGTCATAATCTACAATCTGCGCAGAAAACTCGGCGCCGAGTTCATCCGGTCCATCCGGGGCGTCGGCTATATGGTCGAGCCATGAAGCGCTGGACCCTGACCTGGAAACTCTTTCTCCGGATAACGCCGACGATCCTTGTCGCCATTGCAGTCATTGGTGCCTTTGCCTTCCGCAGCGCCAGGCGGGAAATCGACAACATTTACGACGCGAAGTTGATCAATGACGCCAACGTGCTTTGGACGCTGCTGGAACATCAGATCGAAAAGACAGGCAACCAACCGCCGAGGCAGGTCAAAGACGTAGACTTTGCGATGGGCAATCAACTCGCCATGAACGATGAGGCGGACGACTACGCTGACGCGCACATATTTCGCCTGTGGAAAGACGGACAGATCCGGATATTTACCAACGGGGCCTTCCCCGCGAGCGTTCCCGTCCAAAGGGCCGGCTTCACTGACCTGAAATATGCAAATGAGCTATGGCTCGTCTATTCGCTTCCAATCCCGAACACCGGGATAGTTGTGGAGGTCGGAGAAAAGCGGGCCCTGCGCGACACGCTAGTGTCGAACATCATGCTCAATCTCTTCTTCCCGCTGTTGGTGCTCGTGCCAGTCATCGGGCTCCTGGTCTGGTACGGCATAAGCAATGGCTTGAGACCTATTCACGGCCTGGTCCGTCAAATCCGCAGCCGTTCGCCCGACGACCTCTCGGTCATTCCGATGGATACGTTGCCTCGCGACCTCTACCCGTTGGGCATGTCGGTGAACCAGTTGCTCAACAAGCTCGACCGGTCGCTGACGGCGGAAAGGCGCTTCGCCGACCAGGCAGCGCACCAGTTGCGAACACCACATGCCGGCGTAAAGCTCTTGCTGCAGATGCTGCGCCATGCCGACAGTGACACCGAACGGGAGACGATCCTTGCCGACCTGATGGCCAGCAACGACAAGGCTACCCGCCTCATCGAGCAGATGCTCCAGGCGGCGCGGATCAGCCATCAGCCGGTCGAGTTGAAAGTGGTGCGACTCTATGAAGTCACCGCGTCGGTCATTGCCGAGTTCGGTGCGATCATTACGCTCAAGCGGCACGATGTCTCGCTCGACGGAGACGAGTCGGCCGAGGTCAATGCGGATGAGTCCATGCTTCGCCTGTTGATAGGCAATTTGATCGACAATGCGATTAAGTTCACGCCCGATGGCGGGAAGATCAAAGTTTCGATCTCTCCCGAACCCGTCGCCTGGGCGCTTTCGATCACCGACAGTGGTCCAGGTATCGCTCCCCAGCATCGAGAGGCGGTCTTCCAGCGGTTTTATCGCGTGAATACGCCTGAGGTGGAGGGAGCCGGACTGGGCCTCGCCATCGTTTCGGGTATCGTCGAGCGTCTTTCTGCGCATATCGCGCTCAGCGCGCCTTCGCCCGGCGGTGGCCTTCACATCGCGGTGACGTTGCCGCAAGCCTGAAATCGCACTCCTGCTCATCGGCACAGCGAGCGGCTTCGATTTCAGTTTCGCTTCATCGCGGCCTCATCTTGCTCTCAGCGACGGCTGGTAGAGAGGTGCGGCTTTTCGAAGAACCTCCAAGGACTCTCTACGTGCACATCTATTGCGATTTCGACGGAACCATTTCGGTTCACGATGCCACCGATGTCGTCCTCTCCAGGCTAGCCGATCGCGAATGGCAAGACATCGAGCGGCTCTGGCAAGAAGGAAGGATCGGATCGGCCGAATGCATGCAACGCCAGATTTCTCTGATCCGCGCGACGCTTCAGGAGCTGGACGAAATCCTTGATGGCATCGCCATCGATCCATCCTTCTCCCCCTTCGCCGATTTCTGCCGGACCCATGGGGTTCCTGTCTCTATCGTCAGCGACGGCGTCGACTATTTCATCCGACGGATCCTCGCTAGGTACGATCTCGATCATCTTCCAATTATCGCGAACAGGCTGGTCGTCAGCTTCCAAGGGGCGCGAACGTCATACAGACTCTTCTCTCCCCATCGCGATCATCGGTGCGTGACGACGGCGGGCGTCTGCAAATGCAGCTCGCTCATTCAGCACGGGGAGCGCATCTATGTGGGCGACGGCCGCTCCGATTTTTGCGTCTCTGACAAGCCCGAACTGGTCTTCGCCAAAGGGCTGCTGGCCGAACACTGTTCCGAGAGGAACGTCCCATTCTTCGCCTATCGCGATTTCAGCGACATCATTTCCATCCTGCAGGATGCCGTTCCGCACTTCCAAAACAAGGCCGCGAACACCTCCCGTCACGTCGCGGCATAACACCTCAACCGAGGACATCCATGAACTTCAATCTCGCAATAAGAGAATCCGACAAGATTTCCCAGTCGCCACGCTCGGAAGACGAGCTGCGGGAATTGGAAAACATCTACTGCTCCCATGGCGATACGGTCCATTACGCGACAGAGCCGGCCCTCTTCGAAACCTGCGAAGGCTCCTACCTCTACGACAGTCGCGGTACGCCGTTCCTGGATCTCCAGATGTGGTACTCAGCCGTGAATTTCGGCTATCGCAACCCGCGCCTCAACGCCGCAGCGCACCGCCAACTCGACACGCTGCCTCAGGTCGCCTCGCAATATCTCCATCGGGAGAAGGTCGAGCTTGCTGCGCGTATCGCCCGTGACGCCGAGCGAAAATTCGGAACCAAGGGACGAGTGCACTTCAATGTCGGCGGATCGCAGGCGATTGAGGATTCCCTAAAGCTGGTGCGCAACTATACCGGCGGCAAGAGCCTGATGTTCGCCTTCGAAGGCGGCTACCACGGGCGCACGCTCGGCGCTTCGGCGATCACCTCGAGCTATCGCTACCGGCGCCGTTACGGTCATTTCTCGGACCGGGCGCATTTCGTCGAGTTTCCATACCACTTCCGCGGCCCCAAGGGGATGAGCAAGGAGGAATATGGGGATCTATGCGTGCAGAAGTTCGCGCGCCTTTTCGACAGCGAATATAACGGCGTTTGGGACCCGAAGGCGGGAAAGTCCGAATTCGCCGCCTTCTACATCGAAGCGATTCAGGGAACCGGCGGCTATGTGGTGCCGCCGATGAACTTCTTCAGCGAGCTCAAGAAGGTTCTGGACGAGCATGGCATCCTGCTGGTGGTCGACGAAATCCAGATGGGCGTCTACCGCACGGGCAAAATGTGGGCGATCGAGCATTTCGGCGTGAAGCCGGATGTTCTCGTCTTCGGAAAGGCAATCACCAACGGCCTCAATCCGCTTTCGGGCATCTGGGCCAGGGAGGACATGATCCACCCTGGCATCTTTCCGCCCGGCTCGACCCATTCCACCTTCGCCAGCAATCCGATGGGCACGGCGGTCGCGCTCGAAACCCTCAAAATGCTTGATGAGGAGGATCCTGGACCGTCGATCATGGAGAAGGGAGCCTACTTCCTCGACGGGTTGAAGCAGTTGCAGCGGCAGCACCGCGTGATTGGTGACGTAGACGGCCTGGGTCTAGCCCTGCGCGCGGAGGTTTGCCGCGAGGACGGCTACACGCCCGACAAGGCTACGCTTGACTGGATGTGCGACGAGGCCATGAAAGGTGACCTCCAGGTCGGGGCCAAAAAATATGGGCTGGTGTTGGATGTGGGGGGCTACCACAAGAACGTCATTACGCTGGCGCCCAGCCTGTTGATCACGCTCGAGGAAATCGACCTCGCGCTCACACTGCTCGATCAGCTGTTCGCGCGCGCCGCGTCGAGATAGGCGATGCAACTCCTGCTCCTCCATCTCGATGATGCGCTGGAGTTGCAGCCCGATTTCATGCGCTCCTGCCTGATGGCCGGCGCGCATGAAATCCACGCAAGCGACGAAGGGCCGGCTATACGGCTGTGGAGCAGGCCGCAGGCCTTCGAGGCGTTTGCCGGGCGGCTTACGAGGCAGATGCCACGCGTGCGACGGGACGCGCGGCTATGTTTCATCGGATCCGGCGATTTCCACCACGCGACGTCATTGCTTCTCGAGACCGCGCTCCAGGACGAGGAAAAACCGGTCACAATAATCCATTTCGACAATCATCCCGACTGGGTTCGCTTCGCGGACGGAATGCATTGCGGTTCGTGGGTCAACCGCGCAGCTCAAAACGCTCAAGTCGACAAGGTGATCACCGTAGGCGCGTGCAGCAACGACCTGGAGAGGCCGGAATGGAAGGGCGCGAACCTGTCGCTCCTCAGCACCGGCGCGCTTGAACTCTACCCTTATGACCACGCGCCGAGCCGGGTGAGGAAAGACTATGGCTCCGGTTCCTGCTACGTGCAGGCGTCCGGCTGCATAGAATGGAAAACCATCGCTTCCTTTGGGGAAGATAATTTCATCGCCCACCTGCTGTCGCGGATAAAGACCAAAAACGTCTATCTGACGGTCGACAAAGATGTTTTCGTTCGTGACGATGCCGTCACAAACTGGGACCAGGGCAGCATGCGCCTGCCCTATCTCCTGTCTATGATTGCGGCGATCGGCGATACCCATCGCATCATAGGGGCGGATGTCATCGGGGACTACTCGCGTCCCGTCTACGCCGGCAGCCCATGGACTGTCCTTACGAAGCGAGCCGAAGTGCTGTTCGATCAGCCTCTCGGATCGCCTGACCCAACCAGTGCCATGCGCATCAACAGCGAGGGCAATCACAAGCTGCTCACGGCGCTTTCGCAGGTCATGCAATGAAGGGCGCCCTGACCACGCCGATGCTAGCACTGATCTTCTTTTGCATTCTCACGGAGATGGGCCGGGAGGTCTGTTTCAAGCATGCAACCAACAACGCCTCGACCCTTGTCCAATCGCTCCTCAAGCCGGCGACGTGGGCCGGCATCGTCTTCTGGGGGATGGAACTGCTGGCCTGGACGGCCGTGCTGGAACACGTGCCGCTTTCCATCGCATTTCCTCTGATGGCCCTGAGCTACGTCACCATGGTCTTGGCCGGAGCGGTCTTCTTCAAGGAAGCGGTCAGTCTGCGTCATGCAGCCGGAGCGTGCCTGATCACGGCTGGCGTCCTCTGTGTGGGAGCAACCGGGTTATGAAACTCTTCGCTCATACGAAATGGGATATTTCGCCCGTCCTGGCCGCCGTCGCCCATGTGCTGTTCAATGCCTATCTCATCGTCGGCTTCTCGAGCCGGCCGCTGTGGGTGTCCGCGGCGCTGGGATGCCTCTATGCGGTGTCCATATCCTGGAACATCAACAGCATCTCGCACAATTTCATCCACACGCCATACTTCACGAAGCGGTGGCTCAATCGTGCCTTCAGCTTGCTTGAATCGATCACGATCGGTTTCTCGCAGACCTATTATCACTGGGTGCATATGCGCCATCACTCGGGTAACAGCGACAAGCCCGATGAAACGGGCGAAACGATCGACCTTCTGTCCATCTACAGATACGGCAAGAACGGCGGACCGGAAAATGTGTGGAGCTACACCCTGCTGAGCTTCTTCCGCGACAACCTGGGCGACATACACAAGGCCATCGCCCGCACGCGTCCTTTCGATGCCAGTTGGGGCCGGTTCGAACTCTACACCTTCATCGCAACGATTGCGCTCGTGCTGGTCTACGACTGGCGCGCCGTGCTGTTCTTTGCCCCTTTCTACTATTTCGGTAACTGCCTGTCCTCGTTGAACGGCTATTACGAACATCTGAACGGCGATCCCGATAAGCCGATCGCCTGGGGGGTAAGCAGCCACAACTGGCTCTACAACTGGCTCTGGTTCGGCAACGGCTACCATGCCGAGCACCACTATCGACCGCGCACCCACTGGACGAAGCTGGCCGGCTTCCATGAACAGATCAAGAAAGAGCAGTTCGAAGCGGGCGTCCACGTGATCAGCACATGCCATGCCCTCGGGTTCATGGCCAAAGAGAATCGTGAATTGGAAAGTCAGCATGCAGGTCACCGATCCGCTTGAGTTTTTCGCACAGGGTACGAATGGCAAGGGCATTCTTCTCATCCATGGAATGAGCGGCGCGCCGGCAGAGATGCGCCTCGTCGGCCGACACCTCAATCGGCGCGGCTATACGGTCTATGCGCCGCTTCTGGCGGGTCATGGAAGAGACATGACGGCATTGCAACGTACGTCATGGGAAGACTGGCTGGTCAGTGCCACGGAGGCCGCTGAGCGCTTGGCGCAGCAGACAAGCGCATTGTTCGCTGCCGGCATCTGCGTTGGCGGCAAGCTGGGTCTCCTTGCCGGGCATCGGAACCCCGGTCTGTTGAAGGCCGTTGCCGTCTACTCGCCATGCTTCCTCTACGATGGCTGGAACGTGCCGTTCTACCTTTCCCTGCTTGCGCGCTTCATTGGGCCGCTGTCGCGGATTCCGTTTCTGGACCGTCTGAGCTTCGCCGAACTGCCTTCCCTCGGTATCAAGGACCCCCGGCGGCGCCAGATGATGGAGCTCATGAGCGCGGAGGGTGTGCTCGACAGGTTTCCCGGCAAAGGGATGGTCGAAATGCATCGCCTGAGCGGCGCGCTGAAAAAACAGCTCCCGCATATGCGCACACCCACCCTGATCTTGCACGCCCGGGAAGATGATCTCAGCGCCCCCCGGAATGCGCGCTACATCAGCCGTCATATCGGCGCGCCGAGCGAGTTGCGCTGGGTCGACGACAGCTACCACATGATCCACATCGATCGTCACTATCGCCAGGTGGCGGACACCACCGCGGACTATTTCGAGGCGGGCCATGCTGCAGTTAGGTACTGACCCCGCGTCCGATCTGCTCCGGCTGAGCGGGCCCTACGCATCGCAGCGGGTGGTCGTCGCCACTTCGATACGCCACATCGGCAAGCTTGTCTGGAATGCCTGTTTCCAGGACGAGATAGAGGACTACGACTATCTTGTGGCCGTCGAGACGTCAGGCATGGAAGGGTTTACCTGGCGCTATCTTGCGTTGTTCGAGGACGGCCGCGCAGTCGCGGCCATCCCACTATTCCTGACCGAGTATCAACTGGAAACCACAATGGACTCCCAGCGCCTGCGTGGGATCGTGCAGCGCATCAGACGGCACCTCCCAAGCTTCCTCGCGCTGAAGCTTGCCTGTTTGGGCTCGCCATGCACGGAAACTTGCGTGCCGGGATTCCATCCTGACGTGCCGTCGGCGCGCAAGCCGGAACTTCTGGCGGCACTGCTCGTGGGTTTCGAGCGCTTCGCCGGGATGCAGGGCTGCTCATTGCGTGGGGTGAAGGATTTCCCCAATACCCTTGGGGAAGAGCTTCGGCGTGTGTTGGACGACAAAGGCTTTGCGGCAATACCGGGCATGCCCACCGCCTGGCTCGACGTCGACTTCAGCTCGATAGACGACTATCTCGGCCGCCTCTCGGCTGGCACACGCAAGGACATGCGCCGCAAGCTGAAATCCAGCCAGTACATCCGGATTGAGGCGCGCACCGATCTCACGGATCTCCTGCCGCGCGTCTTGTGCCTCTATCAGGGGACGCGAAACCGCAGCGACTGGAAATTCGAGGCGCTGACGGCCGGCTATTTCGCCGGCGTTCTCGAAAACATGCCCGGCCGCTCGCTCTGCTTCTGCTACTATGTCGGAGAAACGCTGCTCGCGGCGAACCTCTTGGTACGGAGAGACGGTGCGCTGATCGACAAGTTCTTCTGCATGGACGCTCAGGGGCGCAGATACAATCTCTACTATCTGAGCTGGTTCAACAATCTCAGCTATTGCATCGAGCAGGGTATAAAGCGCTACCAGAGCGGGCAGTCCTCCTACGATAGCAAGCTGCGGCTAGGCAGCAAGCTCACCGCCAACACGATGTTCTTCAAGCATCGAAATCCCGTGGTTCAGCGCCTGCTGCGTCTGGTAGCACCTCTCATGTCTATCGACGAAGTTCCGGGACAGTTGTCGTGAAAGCCGGCCATTTCCTGTGGCTGGGAATGCCCGTGCTCAGCACCCTTTCCCAGCTGTTCATCAAGCTGACATCCGAGCGATTGACCGGTTCTGGCTGGATCTGGCTTGAGAATACGCTGACCTCGCGATGGATGATCGCCGTCCTCGGTGTTGAGATAGCGCTCTTTTTCATCTGGATGCGTGTGTTGACCGAGTTGGACCTTAGCAAGGCCTATCCGCTTTCGGCCATCAGCTACATCCTGATCCTCCCAACCGGCTGGCTCGTCTTCAGCGAAAGCATTTCAGCGCTGCAGCTGGTCGGAAGTGGTATGATCCTCGGTGGCGTATGGCTGATCAGCACAGGCGACAATGGCCGCACCACCCGGGCTGTATGGACAGTGGGTGGCGATAGGCCTTGATCGGGCTTCCGATGTCAGCCGCTTGCAACGATCTTTTGATCGTTACATGACGAGTTCAGGTTGGCTTCCAAGTGCCTCCTGCCGAAGACGGACGATCATGTCCGCCGACTGAACATGCTGGAGAACGATATTTCCCTGACTGGTGAATCCGTCATCCCGGAGACGACTTCGACCGCGCGCAAGACGACAAGATCGTGGGGCGCACCTCGGCCCTTGTCTGGGCCGTCATACATTTTCCCGGTGTCCTCGTGGGCGCCCCATTCGGCGCTTTCGGCGCAGCCGCAAAGCCATTGCCGATCCTTCTGGTCATCCTGCTCATAGCGGGCTGGATGACTCTGAGTCTCGTGCGGACGTTGAGGCGCGCAGTTTTCGCTCTAGCCGTCGGCGTCGCCGAGATGGGGAGCTGGTTGCGACCCGCGACACCTAGCTGGGCCGCAGTGCCGCCAGCCTGCTCGATCCGGCGCGTTCCGAAGCACGGATCCTCGCATTGATGCCTCAGCGGGGCGGCCTGGGTGTTCTTCGGCGTCCTGGAGGAAGTAATCAACGGTGATCCGCTGTCCTCGCGGACGCTGCCATCTACAACGCACTGCAGGAGGTTCGGACGCAGCCGGCGCCGCCGTCATGATCGGCATCCCCGAGCTTGGCACAATTGATATGAGAATCTCGATCGACGGATTCGTCGCCGGACCGGGTCGCAGCAAGGATTTTCTTCTAGGTCGCAGATGGCGACGAGCATGTCTTCGACTGCTAACCTTCACGTTCGATGACCTGTGAGCGCGGCCGAAAGAGCTCGCAACGGCCGTGCTTCAATGTTGCGGCAGTCCGCTCGAACCGACTTTACCCATCCGCCGCGGTCATGCGCTTCTCCCCGCCTTGGCGGGAGGCGGCTCAGCTTACTACTTGATGCAGACGGGCTCGCCCGGATGGCCACAAGCCGGCTTCTTGCGCGAACCATCCTGAGGCTGCTGCGGCTTGGGCGTGGCCAGCCGCCGCTCCTGATTCTTGGGCTTGATTTGCGCGTGGAACTCCGGTTTCAGCTGCTTGGACAGAACCTGTATCTTAGGCTTGTCCTGGCGCTGCGGACTGCCATTCAGGCTGCTGTTCTTGAAATTCTGTTGGACGCTCGCCCCGCCGTTGGACCCATTGGCCGGCAGCTTGTGGAACCTAGGTCCATTGGTTTGTCCACTGGCCCGCCCGCTCGTTGAACCTCCACCTGAAGCATCTTGCTTGCGAGCGACCTTCTTCAGTTTGCCGTTGGGCGAGATCAGCCCATCGAGCGCCGACGGGTTGTTGGTCTTGAACTTCTGCTGGGGGCTCTGCCCGTTCCCGGCCGGCGCATCATTGCCGGTTGGGCGCTTGCTGAACTTGGCATTCTTGCCCTGTGCATTGGCCTGCCCGTTCGTCGTGCCTGCGCCCTGCCCGCCCGTCACCGCACCGCCGGCATTGCCGGTCGCCGCAGCGTTTCCGCCTGTCACGCCTTGCTTGCGCGATAGTTTCCTTGACTTGTCGTTGGGCAGGTTCTGACCGTTGAGGGCCGGTGGCCTGCCATTGACAAGCGGCAGCGTCTTGCCGTCGGCTCCGGGCAAGGCATGGCCGGCCGCGAGCTTGTCGGCCGGCAGCGTCTTCGACAGCGGCGTCGCTCCGCCCGGCTGCCGGCCTGGTGTCGAACCTTGGCGGAGCTTCGTCGGCACGCCGCTCGAGCTCTGCTTGGCCAGCGTCGTTTCCTTCTTCTGCAGGAAGGGCGGCAGCGCGACCTTGGTCGCAAGCGCGGCCGCACCGAGGCCCACTGCGACACCGGTCAGCTTCTGGCCGGTGGTGAGGCCGCCCTGATTGTTGGTCTCATTGATCGTTGTGTTGTTGATGATCGTAGTGTTGTGGATGTTGTTGAAGATGACATTGCTCGGCGGCGGCACAATGTCGTGAGGCGGATTGACCCACAGCGGCACAGGCACGAAGACAGGCGTCGGCAGAAGGAAGATTCCGACCGGCGGCGGTGGTGGCGGCAGCACGATGAACTCCGGCGGCGGCGGCGGCAGGAAGATCACCGACGGCGGCGGCGGTGGCTCGAAATCGAACTCGGGGTCATCGAAATAGAGCACGGGCCGGTCGACATAGATAATTTCTTCCGGCGGCGGGGGCGGCACGTCATAGACATAGACGGTGAAACCCTGCGGCGGCTCCAGGGCGGCATCGAAATGCTCAAGCCGGCGACGCGCATCCCAGGCATGGGGGCCGTGCGGGTAGCGCTCGAGATAGGACCAGTAGGCTTCGGGCGTATCGCGCAGCCAGGTCTGGCGCCAGGTGATCGCCTCGCGCCGCGCCGCGATGATGGCGCGAACACGCTTGGCCATCGGGTCGTGAGGATAGGCGACGAGGAAATCCTCGTAGCCGCGCAGCGTATCGCGGTCGAGGGCCGCGACATAAGCGTCGCGCGCGTCGAAGTCGCGGATCTCCCTGGTCCGCATCGTCCGGACCGCCGCCGCTGAAACCTGCGGCGCCGGAGCATCCGGACCACGATCGAAGAAGACGAAGGGTGCGGTGATCTTGGAAGCGTCCCAGGGCAATTCCGCGCCTTGCGTGACGTCGTTGACGCGCAGCCGCGTCCGGTCGAACACGTCGCCCAGCTGCAAGCCACCGTCGCGGATCATCTCGGCGAGCGCCTGGGCATAGGCGCCGTATGGGCCCTTGCCCTCGGGCGCGACCGTGCCCGGCGCGGCGTTGAAGGCGATAAGCATGTTCGGGTCGGGATCGACCAGCGCGAGGCCGCCGGCGAGTGGCTGGTTCGACTGCGCGAAGGAGTTGGGCCGTGCCGCATCGAGCACGACGATGTTGACCTTCGTCGGCAGCGCGGCGAGCGGCTTGGTGAGGTCGGAAACCCGCACCGCCGCCATCGCCGCGTCAGCCGCATTGGCAATCTGGGCGTCGACCGGCACGAAATAATTCTCCCCCTCGAACTGCACGCCGTAGCCGGCGAGGTAGACGAAGACGACCGCGTCGGGACCGGCGGCCGAGACCTTACCGAGGAAATCACGGTATGCGCCGCGCAGCGACTCCTGATCAACGTCGCGCGCGCCGACCACATCGAACCCCGCCGCCTGCAATGTCTGTGCGATCAGGCCGGCATCATTGGCTGGCGTCGCGAGCGCGCCCGACGAATAGCCGGCATTGCCGATCACGAAGGCGATGCGCTTTTCGCCTTGCGCGAGCGCCCCGGCAGTCGAGGCCATCGCGAAGACGGCGAGAACGACGAAGAAGGCGAGGTATTTCGAGACCGTCTGCATCACGATCGACCATTCAGGTAAGAGCACGAGAAGGACATCTCCCGCCGGGAGACCGGACTAGAACGTCGCAAAAAGGCCGCTTTGCGGCGCGATTTCGGCTCGTTCCGGTTCAACCGGGGAAGAACAGCTACCTCAACGGAAAGTGATCGCCATCCGGCGCCTGTGCAGGGCAGGCCATGGTAGGCGCCGCTGTCACTTTCCGACAACCAGGAACGGATCGGTCCCGACGCCTCCGCACGTGTTCCAGGGTGGTCTTCGAGCGACTAGGTGGCGGCTTCAGCATGGGAGTTTCTTGTGTTCGCGACTTATATGATCGCTATCTCTCTGTAGCGACGACAATAGTCTGCAGTCTGCGTGACGCAGTCCCCTTCGAGGCAAATCGGCACCAGCACAAGAGAGGGCTGATGATGACCGTTTCTCGCCCAAATGAGACAGACCTATATAGCTTGGTAGATGGCCGCGGCGAGGGCCGAAGGCCCACCCGAATAAGCCGAGATCAATTGCGCAAGTGTCGGGTTGATCGACTCCAGTTTCGTGTTCACCGCCTCGACGGAGTTGGCAGACGGTGGCTTGTTCGCCGCGGCAGCCAGGGCGGCTGCTACCTGAGCCAGCGTTGGGGGTGTGCTGCCCGGCTGCGGCGACAGATAGTTCTGCAGAAGACCGGCATAGACGACGGCAACCTTGCCGATTTCCGACTTTGCGGAGGCGTGTGCCAAGGCGCTCGGCGAAGCATGCATGAAGCCGTTCAAGGCGCCCAGCTTGCTCGCCGAACTGTCATTCGCGCTCGCCGACATATTGCTGGCCGCGTTTGCGCTCTTGCCGGCCGACTGGCCGTTTCCATTGCCATTGCCGTTCTTGGCCAGAGCGGGAGAGGCGACAACGGCCGTGCCTAGCAGCACAGCGGCAATTGATTTCGGAACGGTACGCACAGGATGTGATCCTCCAGCTTGATGCCACTGGACGATTTTTCCGTCGGTTCGTGTTCCGAATGTGGCCACCATATCAAACATTCGTGAGCGGCAGGTGGGATTATGGGATGTGGTCCACCAATGTTTGTTGTTGCGCGCGTGTGAGGCACAGCTGCGCAAACTCGACTGATCGGCTCCATTGAGCTGGAGGGTCGAAATTTGAAACAGCGCGGCCTGTGCCCTCGTCAGAGTTGCGCTGACGGTCGCGCAGCGAAGGCCGAGAATAAGACCCTGCATCGTCGTGACTTGTCCCCGACGCATACACGATCTCCTCCGCTCGGTTTGATTGGCCGCCGATCACCGCCGCGGCCGAACGCGCTTGACAACATGGCGCCAGCCCGTTCAATTTGACGCATTCACCAGGGGAGTCCCGGCAAGGGGCTGAGATACTGCTGGCTTTCGCGGCGCAGTGACCCGTTGAACCTGATCCAGTTCATACTGGCGTAGGGACGGTGCAAGCGCTTTGCGGGAGTTCACGCCCGAGGTCCTGTCGCAAGCAGGGCGGCCAAAGCGTCTTTTCATCCTTCCGGCACAGAACTGGGTCTCCAATGCACGAGCAAAGGAGCCTCAAGATGAATGCCCTCACCCCCACCGTATCGACGGGACCACTGCCCGCCTCACGCAAGATCCACAAATCCGGCCTCCTCCATCCGCGCATCAAAGTGCCGATGCGCGAAATCTCCGTCCATCCGACAGCCGGCGAACCGCCCGTCACCGTCTACGATCCGTCCGGCCCCTATACAGACCCGACTGTCGAAACCAGCATCGATAAGGGCCTTGCCCGGCTTCGCCACGAATGGATCATGGCGCGCGGCGATGTCGAAGCCTATGACGGCCGCCATGTCCGGCCGCAAGACAACGGATTCGCGGCGGGCGAGCGCCTGACGCCGGAGTTTCCCGTTCGCAACCGCCCGCTCAGAGCCAAGGCCGGCAAGGCGGTGACCCAGCTTGCCTATGCGCGCGCCGGCATCATCACGCCAGAAATGGAGTTCGTTGCCATCCGCGAGAACCTTGGCCGCGAGATCCTGCGCGGCAAGCTTGAGCGCGACGGCGAAGCCTTCGGCGCGGCGATCCCAGACTTCGTCACGCCGGAATTCGTGCGCGACGAGGTGGCACGCGGGCGGGCGATCATTCCCGCCAACATCAATCATCCCGAGAGCGAGCCGATGATCATCGGCCGCAATTTCCTGGTGAAGATCAATGCCAATATCGGTAACTCCGCCGTCACCTCGTCGATGGCCGAAGAGGTCGAAAAGATGGTCTGGGCGATCCGCTGGGGCGCCGATACGGTGATGGACCTGTCGACCGGCCGCAACATCCACAATATCCGTGACTGGATTGTGCGCAATGCACCGGTGCCGATCGGCACGGTGCCGCTTTACCAGGCGCTCGAAAAGGTCGGCGGCATCGCCGAGGATCTGACCTGGGAGGTCTACCGCGACACGCTGATCGAACAGGCCGAACAGGGCGTCGACTATTTCACCATCCACGCCGGCGTGCGGCTGCATTATATCCCGCTGACCGTTGACCGGGTCACGGGCATCGTCTCGCGCGGTGGCTCGATCATGGCCAAATGGTGCCTGCATCATCACCGGGAAAGCTTCCTCTACGAGCATTTCGCCGAGATCTGCGACATCTGCCGCGCCTATGATGTGTCCTTCTCGCTCGGCGACGGCCTTCGTCCCGGCTCGATCGCCGACGCCAATGACGCGGCGCAATTCGCCGAGCTGGAAACGCTCGGCGAGCTGACGCAGATCGCCTGGGCGAAGGACTGCCAGGTGATGATCGAGGGGCCTGGCCACGTGCCGATGCACAAGATCAAGGAGAACATGGACAAGCAGCTGGCCGTCTGCGGCGAGGCGCCGTTCTATACGCTGGGGCCGTTGACGACCGACATCGCGCCTGGCTACGACCACATCACCTCAGGCATCGGCGCCGCGATGATCGGCTGGTTCGGCACCGCAATGCTCTGCTACGTCACGCCGAAGGAGCATCTCGGCCTTCCCGATCGCAACGACGTCAAGATTGGCGTGATCACCTACAAGATCGCCGCCCATGCCGCCGACCTGGCGAAGGGCCATCCGGCGGCGAAACTCAGGGATGATGCCCTTTCCCGCGCACGCTTCGAGTTTCGCTGGGAGGACCAGTTCAACCTGTCGCTCGACCCGGAAACGGCGCGATCCTTCCACGATAAGACCCTGCCCAAGGAGGCGCACAAGCTGGCGCATTTCTGCTCGATGTGCGGGCCGAAATTCTGCTCAATGCGAATATCCCACGACATCCGCGCCGAGGCACAGAAAGAGGGCATGGCGGCAATGGCGGCGAAATACCGCGAGGGCGGCGATCTCTACGTGCCAGCGGAAGAGAGCGGCGCACCGCTCATGCCACAGGCGCATGAACCATCATGAAGGTTCTGGTCAAAGGGGCCGGCGTCGCCGGCCTCACCGCTGCCTTCGAACTCGCCACGCGCGGCGCGGCGGTGACCGTTGCCGAGGCAAGGCATAGCCTTGGTGGCAACGCGTCGTGGTTTGCCGGCGGCATGCTGGCGCCATGGTGCGAGCGTGAAAGCGCCGAGCAGCCGGTGCTCGATCTCGGACGCGATGCAGCCGATTGGTGGGATGCCGCGACGCCGGGCCAGGTGACGCGGGCAGGAACACTGGTCGTGGCCGCGCTGCGCGACGCGGGCGAGCTCGACCGCTTCGCCAGTCGCACGTCAGGCCATCGGCGTGTCGATGAGTATGAAATTGCGCTCCTGGAACCCGACCTCGCCGGCCGCTTCCGGCGCGGACTGCTGTTTCCTGGCGAGGCCCATCTCGACCCGCGCGAGGCGATGGCGGCACTTCATGACAGGCTCGTGGCCATGGGTGTCGAATTCCACTTCGGCGCCGATGCCCGGCACATTTCCGGCTTCGATCGTCAGATCGACTGCACGGGTATGGCGGCAGAAGACGACGGGCTGCGTGGCGTTCGTGGCGAGATGCTGATCCTGCGCACGCCTGAAGTCTCGCTGTCGCGCCCGGTCCGGCTGCTGCATCCGCGCTTCCCGCTCTACCTGGTGCCGCGCGCCGACCACCGTTTCATGGTCGGCGCGACAATGATCGAAAGCCAGTCCCCAGAACCGGTCACGGTCCGATCGATGATGGAGTTGCTCAGCGCCGCCTGCGTACTCCATCCGGCCTTCGGCGAGGCCGGTATCGTCGAGACAGGCGTCGGTATTCGCCCGGCTTTTCCCGACAATCTACCGCGTGTCGAAGCAAGCGGAAACACGATCGCAATCAACGGGCTTTATCGCCATGGCTTTCTGCTTGCACCAGCCATGGCGCGCCAGGCGGCCGAGCTTGTCTTCAGTCACGACAAACCCGTGGAGTTTGCACATGAAACTGATCGTCAACGGCGAAGCGCTTGAGACAGCCGCCACATCGCTGGCGGCGCTGCTTACCGCGCTCGACTATGAAGGCGATTGGCTAGCAACGGCCGTCAACAGCGACCTCGTGCACAAAGCCAACCGGGCGGAGTTCCAGCTTAGCGACGGCGACCGAATCGAAATCCTCTCGCCGATGCAGGGAGGCTAGCATGTTCGATCTTCTCGGAACGACGCTAGCCTCCCGGCTGCTTCTCGGCACGGCTCAATATCCTTCGCCTGCCATCCTTGCCGATGCGGTCAAGGCCTCGGGCACGTCGGTGGTGACCGTCTCTTTGCGCCGTGAAATGGCTGGCGGCAGGGCTGGCGAGAAATTCTGGTCGTTGATCCGCTCGCTCGGCACAAGGATCCTGCCCAACACTGCCGGCTGCCACTCCACCAAGGAAGCGGTCACGACCGCGAACATGGCGCGCGAAGTCTTCGGTACGACCTGGATCAAGCTCGAAGTGATCGGCAACCACGATACGCTGCAGCCGGACGTGTTCGGCCTGGTCGAAGCCGCCCGCATCCTGTGCGAGGACGGTTTTGCGGTATTCCCCTACACCACCGACGACCTTGTCGTCGCCGAGCGGCTGCTGGAGGTGGGCTGCAAGGTCCTGATGCCGTGGTGCGCACCGATCGGTTCCGCCCTCGGCCCGGTCAACATCATGGCACTTCGCTCGATGCGCGGACATTTCCCTGGCGTCCCGCTGATTGTTGATGCGGGGCTCGGACGGCCGTCGCACGCGGCCACCGTCATGGAACTCGGCTTTGACGCCGTGCTCCTGAACACGGCGGTCGCCAGGGCAGCTGATCCGGTCAGCATGGCGCGTGCTTTCGGCAAGGCGGTCGAGGCCGGTCGTGAAGCTTTCAGTTCGGGAATGCTCGAACCGCGCGACGTCGCCGTGCCATCGACACCGACGATCGGCAGGGCAGTTTTTTCATGAAGCTCGATCCCTTCTACCTGATCGTCGACAGCGCTGCCTGGATCGAACGGCTGGTGCCGCTTGGCGTTAAGCTGGTTCAGCTTCGCATAAAGACCATGGATGAGGCCGGGTTGCGCGCGGAGATCCGCAAGGCGAAGGCCTTGTGCGCCCAGCACCACTGCCAGCTCATCGTCAACGACCATTGGCGCCTGGCAATCGAGGAAGGCTGCGACTTCGTCCACCTTGGCCAGGAGGATTTGCAGACCGCCGACCGTTTGCGGATTCAGGTAGCCGGCGTGAGGCTCGGACTGAGCACACATGATGATATCGAGCTGGAAACGGCGATAGCTGCCGCGCCCGACTACATCGCGCTCGGCCCCATCTACCCCACCATCCTGAAGAAGATGAAATGGGCCCTGCAAGGCGTCGAACGGATCAACGAGTGGAAGCGCCGGGTCGCACCGATTCCCCTGGTCGCCATTGGTGGCCTCAACCCGGACCGGCTCAACGGTGTCTTTGCGGCTGGCGCGGACAGCGCGGCGGTGGTGACCGACATCACGCTGAACGACGACCCCGAAGCGCGCACGCGAGAATGGATCGAAAAGACAGACCAATGGCGCTGAGGCGAGAACCGTATGTGCTCGTCGTTGGCGGGTCGGACTCCAGCGGCGGAGCCGGAATAGCACGCGACATCGAGACAATCGCTTCCATTGGCGTGCGCACCTGCCTTGCTGTTACAGCGCTAACAGTGCAGACGCACGAAGCCGTCACCGCAATCCATCCTTTACAGCCCGATCTGGTGGCCGATCAGATGCGCGCTGCGCTGCAGGCCAACAAGGTGGCGGCCATCAAGATCGGCATGGTCGCAACGGCTGAGATCATCGCTGCCGTTGCCGCCGTGCTGCGCGAAAATCCGCACGTGCCAGCAGTGCTCGACCCCGTACTGGCCTCCACTTCAGGCCGGGCTCTGCTGGAAGCAGGCGCCATCGCCGTCATGAAGCGCAATCTGATGCCGCTTTGCCGTCTCGTCACACCCAATCTCATCGAACTGGCGCTCCTTGTTGGCGCGGAACTGGCGGTGGATGAGGACGGCGCAGTATGGCAAGGCCAAGGATTGCTGGCCGCCGAAGCGCAGGCCCTGCTGATCAAGGGCGGCCACGCATCGGGATCTCGATCAACCGATATTCTGTTGCGCTTCGATCAAGCACCGGTCCGCTTCGACATGCCGCGCCTTGCCACATCGATGCGCGGGACGGGTTGCATGCTAGCCAGCGCGATTGCGGCGCATCTGGCGAAGGCGAGCCCACTCGAAGACAGCGTGCGCAAAGGCAAGCGGTTTGTTTTCGAGAATCTGCAGAAGAATGCAGCCACATGACAGCGACATCAGCGAGCAAACGATCAACATCAATGGCGGCTAGCCGTGAGCTCCTGATGGTTTCGACTGTCCGTACTCGTGGACGAGGAGTATATTCAGTTCCCACCCCGCAAACGGCCTCGGTCGACAGTTTCTTCAGTTGTTTGCGGTTCCGCCCTCGCGTCTCTCATCCGCGCGACGGAATTGGTGCCTTCTTACCGCGGCCGCCAAAGGATGAGCGCTGAAAGAGCTAGCAGGATGATGTTGAGCGGCACGACCGAGGCCTCACCATCGAGACAAATGAAAGATTATCGCAGCGGCGTTGATCGTAATCGGTATTTCTTGCTGGCTTTCGAGCCGCCCGCCTGGGGCATATAATTTTGATTCCTAGCCGTCAAAATTTCAAACTGAGACACCACCCTCCGGCGGTGACCGGATGGCCCGCCTATCATGCCGCGACGCTTTTGAATATCTATCTCTACGGGTATCTGAACCGCATCCAGTAGAGCTGCCGGCTGGAGCGCGAGGCTCCTTGTCTTGTGCCGCGACCTGAACCTGTTCATACGGGCCGTCGTGGTCCTCGACGCCAGCAAGTCGTCTCGCGAGGCGAGGGCGCCCGGATCGAAGTGATTGCCATGCCTACGAACCGGGCAGTGCCAATCAAGGCAAAGTGATCGTTGGTCTATCAATGTGAATAGAAAGCGCAGGAGGCCTGAAATATTCTCGTTTTGTGACCCTAGCCCCCGCCCACAACCCCCAGGGATCACGAGAGGGCATGATCTCAACTCCTCATGTCGTTCCACGCCCCTCTAGCTCCCGGCTAGAGGGGCGTGGGTTGGCGCGTCGCACCGACTGGAATGGCTTTCGCAAGAGGTCTGTGCGTTGGAGAATACAGTAAATGCTCATCAGACACATTCTACCTATCGCCATGGCGGCGGCCACACTGATGCTTTCGGGCGTCGCGTCAAATGCTTTGCCAATGGCAAATCCTGCTGTCGCACCGGCCCCCATCGAGAACGTCGGTTGGAGATGCGGCCCTGGCTGGCACATGAACAGATGGGGGAATTGCGTTCCCAACCATCCTGTGTTCGTTCGCCCAGTTCGTCATTGGCACCCGCCATTTTGGTTCCACCATCGCTGGCATCCCGACTATTGGGGTCGCTGATCGCGAACAGGCTTCGTCGAAGCGTCCGCATCGGCTTCGGTGTGCGGATTTTCGCCCGGATGATATTCGTCGAAACAGCTTTCGGGCGATTACGCGTTTAACAAACTCGATCCTGACTCTCAGCGGGCCTCCTGATCTGCGGGGAACCTCCCGTTCAGCACCTCGCCGAGAATGTCGGCGGCCATTGACTGCCACACCGGTCGATGAAGGCTTCCTGTTCGCCTTTCCGCATGTCGGCCAATGGTGCGGCCGCTTTTCGCAGAGCCGGCCCGCACTATTGGGAGCATCCTTTGCCACCGCCGCCATTGTCGTCCCGCTTGGCCATGGCGTGCGCGGGTAGCTGCACGCCGACCACAAGCCCGCAAGGCGACGGAGTTTTCAATGTTCCAAATCGATGCCGCTGTAACCGCCTGGATTAACACGTGGGCGGGGCGGGCCCCCAGGATGGACCTTGTCATGATCTGGGTTTCGACACTCGGCGTGCCGCTTCTCATGCAGAAACCCTCATTCGGACAATGAGGCCTCACCATGATTTTCCTGCCACACGACCGCACCTCGCAACGCGAAGCCGCTCAGCTGACGCGCAACCGCATCATGCCCAACAGCTACGACCTCGTCGCGCTGGCGATCATGGCGGCGCTGATGGTGCTCCTGGCGCATGGCGCCACCCCCATGCGGGCACCGGCCGAAATGCTTTCGACGACGCCAGTGACGCTCGATATCGCCAACTTGCCGGAATACGCGCTGCGCACGACGCTACGCATGTTCGCGGCGATCATCGCATCGTTGCTGTTCACCTTCACGGTGGCGACGCTCGCCGCCAAGAGCCGCCGCGCCGAGATGATCATCATCCCGGCGCTCGACATCCTCCAGTCGGTGCCGGTGCTGGGCTTCCTGACCTTCACCGTGACCTTTTTCATGGGGCTTTTTCCGGGGAGCCAGCCCGGCGCCGAATGCGCTTCGATCTTCGCCATCTTCACCAGCCAGGCCTGGAACATGGCCTTCTCGTTCTATCAGTCGCTGCGCACCGTGCCGCGCGATCTCGACGAGGTGAGCCGCGGCTTCGGCCTCTCGGCCTGGCAGCGCTTCTGGCGCCTAGAGGCACCCTTCGCCGCGCCTAGCCTGGTCTGGAACACCATGATGTCGATGTCAGGCGGTTGGTTCTTCGTCGTCGCCTCGGAGGCGATCAGCGTCGGCAACACGACCGTTCAGCTCCCGGGCATCGGTTCATGGCTGGCCCTGGCCATCGACAAGCAGGATTTTCGCGCCCTGGGCTGGGCCGTTCTGGCAATGGCAGTCCTGATCCTGCTCTATGACCAGCTGCTGTTCCGGCCGATCGTCGCCTGGGCCGACAAGTTCCGCTTCGAGCAGACCGCCAGCCAGGAAAAGCCGCGCTCCTGGGCATACGATGTGTTCCGCCGCGCCCGTCTCGTCATGACTCTGGCTGCTCCGTTCGCCTGGGTATGGCAGCGGCTGATGCTGTTGCGTCTGAGCAGCCGGCGCTCGTCGCTTGTCCCGGCCGGTGGGCAGACGTCGCGGCTCATCGATCGCCTGTGGCTTGGCTTCGTGTTCGTGCTTGGCCTTTGGGGGGCGTTCACGGCCGTCTCATACATGCATCGGACGCTCGGTTGGAGCGATGTCAGCGAGGCGTTCGGCGGCGGGCTGGTGACGCTCATCCGCGTCATCGTGCTGATTGCCGTCGCCAGCCTGATCTGGGTGCCGATCGGCGTCTGGATCGGATTGCGGCCGGCGGTCGCCGAACGGGTCCAGCCGCTGGCGCAGTTCCTGGCTGCCTTTCCCGCCAATGTGATGTTTCCCTTCGCCGTCATCGCCATCGTCGCCACTGGCGCCAACCCCAGCATCTGGCTGTCGCCGCTGATGGTGCTCGGCACGCAATGGTACATCCTGTTCAATGTGATTGCCGGAGCAAGCGCCTTTCCCGCCGATCTCAAGGAGGCCGCCGCCGTCTTCAAGCTGCGCTCGTGGTCGTGGTGGCGCTACGTCATCCTGCCTGGCATATTTCCCTACTATGTCACCGGCGCTCTCTCCGCCTCGGGCGGCTCGTGGAACGCCTCGATCGTTGCCGAGCTGGCAAGCTGGGGCAACACCAGGCTGGAGGCCTTCGGGCTCGGCTCCTACATCGCCAGAGCGACAGAAGCCGGCGATTTCCCGCGCGTCGTGCTCGGCATCGCCGTCATGTCGCTCTTCGTTACCCTCTTCAACCGGGCGCTCTGGCGTCCGCTCTACGTCTTTGCCGAACGTCGCCTGCGCCTCGACTGATCAACCATCCACCTTCGCCACCCGACATGGGGAAACCGATTATGAACGAATTCGTCACCGCCAAGGCCAGCCCGCTCGTCGACGTGCGCGGCGTTTGCCAGACTTATGACAAGGGCAATGCCGGCCAATTGGTCGTTCTCGACGATGTCGCGCTGACCCTTCGACCGGCCGAGATCGTCGGGCTGCTCGGCCGCTCCGGCTCGGGCAAGTCGACGCTGCTGCGCTCGATCGCCGGACTGATCGCGCCGAGCAAGGGCACGGTCACCTTTGAGGGAAATCCGGTCAAAGGCACGCCCGACGGCATCGCCATGGTGTTCCAGAGCTTTGCGCTGTTTCCCTGGCTTACCGTCCTGCAGAATGTCGAGCTTGGGCTCGAAGCGCGCGGCGTAGCCACGGCCGAGCGGCGCAAGCGGGCGCTTGCGGCAATCGACCTCATCGGCCTCGACGGCTTTGAAAGCGCCTATCCCAAGGAGCTTTCCGGCGGCATGCGCCAACGTGTCGGCCTAGCCCGCGCGCTTGTCGTGCATCCCAAGGTTCTGTTGATGGATGAGCCTTTCTCGGCGCTGGACGTGCTGACGGCCGAGACGCTGCGCACCGATCTGCTCGATCTGTGGTGCGAGGGGCGCATGCCGATCGAGGCGATCCTGATGGTCACCCACAACATCGAGGAAGCGGTGCTGATGTGCGATCGGGTGCTGATCTTTTCCTCCAATCCCGGACGGGTGATCAGCGAAATAGGGATCTCCCTGCCGCAGCCGCGGAACCGCCTCGACCCGGCTTTCCGCGCGCTGGTCGAGGATATCTACACCCGCATGACCGCAAAGAAGGGCGACGGCGCGCCGGCCCGCGACGGTATCTTCCCCGGTTCCGGCATTGCTATGACGCTGCCGCGCGTCTCGACCAACCTCATGGCCGGGTTGATCGAAGCGGTGGCCAACGAGCCCTATAACGGCCAGGCCGATCTGCCGCCGCTAGCCGCCGGACTGCAGCTGGAAGTCGACGATCTGTTCCCGATCGCCGAAACCCTGCAGCTCCTGCGCTTTGCCGAACTGGCCGAGGGCGATATCCACCTGACCCCGGCTGGCAAGCGCTTTGCCAAAAGCGACGTCGACGAGCGCAAGCGGCTCTTTGCCCAGCAGCTTGCCACTTACGTTCCGCTCGCCGCCCATATCCGCCGCGTGCTCGACGAACGCGCCGGCCACAAGGCCCCAGCACGGCGCTTCCGCGACGAGTTGGAAGACCACATGTCGGATGAATACGCCAACCAGACTGTGCGGGCGGTGACGAGTTGGGCGCGCTATGCTGAACTCTTCGCCTATAACGAGCAGGCCGACCTGTTCACGCTAGAAAATCCCACTTGAGGTTAGTGTTATGGTCACAAGCACGAGATCGTCCCCGAAGCTCATCAAGTCCAGTCGTTCCCTTCTCGACTGGATCGCCTCCTCGGCTGCCGTTTCGATCGGCCAAAAAATGCGGGCAATGGCGGTTTGAGACTTCCCATCTGCTACAATCAAAAATCTTACCTTCGCCATGACAGCGCACGCATTCGATCGTCTGTGACGTCATACCATGCATTTGTCTGACAAGGACTCTCGCAACAATCGGAGCCGGCTAACTACTGCCATTTGCCGAGTTTTCAAAATAAACGAATGCGTGAGCTACGCGTCGAGTTTGAACGCCTTATGGCTAGGCCGGTAGGACGTAGCCAGCGCGAAGGCGCTTAGAGCAGAAGGTTCTAAGGCACTATGAAGGCGTCTGGCTCGTCAATCGACAGGACACGACCAACTACGCCCGGTCAGTTCGTGGCCGCGAACTCGGGAAGAGAAGCTCGACAGGTCGTTCGTCTCAGACAAGATTCACAAGGTTCGACTGACGCTGCTCGCACCTGATCTCGCCGATGCAATCCTCAATGGGCGTCAGCCGCCAGCGGGGAGTTTGTTAATGCGCCGGCTGCCATTGGAATGGAAGCGGCAGCAGCGCGATTATGGCTGATGCTGAAGGCTGATTCTGATCCGATCAGGTTATTCGCTGCAGGGCCGCTCTATCCCATCGGGCCGACTCCCCGGGAGAAGAAAGGGCGTTTAAACATTACGAATCCGTAATAAAAAAGCCGTTGCCAGGGTCGCCGTTTTACCAAATTTGGGCGGGAGGTTTAGGACGGTCATAAACTGGAGCGCCCGATGCCGGCCGACGCCTATTCACCAACTCAAAAAGCGCTGCATTGGCTGCTGTTCGCTTTAGTATTGGGTCTCTACGCGCTCACCTATGCGGAGGCCTTATTCGTCCGAGGTGACCCAAATCGAGCCGTTGTTTGGTGGCTTCACATCTCGTTCGGCCTACTGCCGGCCGTTTTGGTGGTTTGGCGCCTGTTGTTGCGTCTGGGGAGAGGCGCTCCTCCGCTTCCTACATCCATGACAAGTGTAGAGCGCTCCTTGGCTAAGGTCGGTCACTTCGCGCTATACGCGCTGCTGATCGCAATTCCTGGTCTAGGCATTCTTCTGACTTGGCTGAGGGGTGACGCCCTGAGGTTCTTTGGCCTGTTCACGATACCAGCGCCCTTCCAGGCGAACAGAGATACCGCGAGAACTATTCAAGAGCTTCATAGCCTCTGTGCCAACGGGATTTTGATCCTTGCCGGGAGTCACGCCTTGGCTGCTCTCTGGCACCATTTCATCCGAAAAGACGACGTTTTGGAACGGATGCTGCCCCAAAGCCAGCAACGGGGGGCCGTCAACGGGTAATCCCGCGGCAGCAACAACTCCCGGGTTGGCAAAGCCAATGGGGCGAAATTCGAGCGGCGATCGAGGCGGTAGAAGGGGACCTTTAATGTCGCTAGCCACAGGCAGGCCATCGCAAATCCTCTCCATTCAATATGTTCGCGGCATAGCCGCCATAGGAGTTGCTGCCTTCCATGGATCACTGCTGACGAATGTCAGCTTCTCTGTCGGGAACGCCGGGGTGGACGCCTTCTTTGTAATAAGTGGCTTTGTCATGTGGCTGATCACGTCTGGTCGCAATGTGACAATGGCAGCCTTTTTTGGTCAGCGGATCAAGCGGGTCGTGCCAATCTATTGGGTCGTAACTCTTTTTCTCGCATTAGCCGCCTCCCTAAAGCCAAACCTGTTTCCTCGCGAAAATCCGACGGTGCCGCACGTTGTGGAGTCACTACTTTTTATTCCTCACGTCGCCCCGAACGGTGCCGCTTGGCCTCTTCTTATCCAGGGCTGGACATTGAATTACGAAATGTTTTTCTATCTTCTGGTTGGGTTGTTGCTTATAATATCGGCCTCTACGAGGTTAGCAACTCTCACTGTCTTCATCGTGATCCTGACCTGCATCGGCCGCCTTTTTCCATTCGTCGACCGGATTGCACTTACAGATACGTCGCCATTGCTGCTTGAATTCTTGGCTGGCGTTTGGCTCGCGCAGGCGTGGATCAGCGATCGCCTTCCCCCGGTCTGGCTTGCGTGGTCTATGCTTTGGAGTGGCGCATCGGTTTTGGTGGCGTCAAATTGGCTCCCAAATGTTGAGGGCTTCAGAGTTTTGATTTGGGGCATCCCCGCACTTCTCATCCTCACCGGTCTTGTTTCCCTGGAAAAATCTAAGACCATCAGACCGCGACTACGACTGCTTAAATTGCTAGGGGATTCATCCTATTCAATTTACCTGACCCACTCTCTGGCCATCCTCGCGATCACGGTTTTGCTTGCGCGGATTGGCGTGAATATCGCGGGCCAACCTTACCTGTTAGCTCCGATTCTGGTTGGTGCGGTAGCGATAGGTGTAGTGTTCTATTGGCTAGTGGAAAGGCCGCTAGCTGGCTTGCTCAGACCAGTCAGATTTCCCCAAAATATCGGAACACAAGATCCTTAAGGCATCGGGCGCAACTCTAGACGCAGGAGCTGCCGCGCGCCCCTGATTTGCAGCCTCACCCCTCGTTCTCCAGCGACTATGTCCCTCGACCGCGAAAAGGCGCTTGATGATTGCCTTGCAGAGACTTTTTCCGATCCTTTTGCTTGCCGTTTTCCCTTCGGCCGGCATTCTCCCTGCTCAAACGGCTTATGCTGACACGCCCGTCATCGTTCCTCCCGGAAACCGTTTCAATACGCAACCGGCCGTCCCCAATGCATCGGCGGTTCGAACGCGCGCGTTCAATACGACCTACGAGGAAAAATACGACAAGATCATCGCGCTGCTGAAGCGTGAAAAGAAATTGATGGCGCACATCAAGGAAGTCGCGGCGGTCTACGGCATCGACCCGATACACATTGTCGGCGCGCTGGTCGGGGAACACACCTACAATGTCACCGCAGTGGATTCGGTGCAGACCTACTACGTGAAGGCACTCTCCTACTCCGGTCTCGACTTTTCCTTTCACTACAAGGGCGTGCCCGTACAGACTTTCGTCGAACGGCCGGAGTTTTCGGCATGCGCGAAAGCGCAGGGCAGCGCAGCGTTGTGGAGCTGCCGCGACATGGTCTGGACCCAGCATTTTCGCGGCAAAACGATCGATGGCGTCGTTTATGAGCCGATGACGTTTCAGCAGGCGTTTTTCCAACCCTTCTTCGCAGGCCAGACATTCGGCCTCGGGCAGATAAGCCCCCTCACCGCCCTTGAGGTCACGGACCTCGTCAACCGGGTGAGCGGCTACGACAAACTGACACCCGATCACCCGCAAGCGATATATCGCGACATCATGGATCCCGATCGTAGCATCGTCTACATCGCCGCCATCGTGCGTGACGCGATCGACGCCTACAAGGACCAGGGCTTCGACATCTCCGGCAATCCGGGAATCACGGCGACCCTCTACAATGTCGGCCAAACCAGGCAGCGGGCGGCCGAATTGCGCGCAGCTGTGACGAGCGGAAAGGGCCGTAAGCTACCGGCCGAGAACTATTATGGCTGGCTGGTCAACGACAAACTCGACGAACTGAAAATCTTGCTCGACGGCGGGAGCTGAAGAAAGGGCGGGACCATTTGACGATCGAACAACGCTTCTTCGGTCCGATCTGCGCCATCGTGCCTTTGGTGAAAGGGATGATGGGAACGAACCGGCGCCGGTTCCAGATCGCAAACGTGCTGTCGGCGATCGTTGGGCGCTCGCCTTTCCCCGATGGCTAACGCCAACGTGCGGGAAGTTTCGCCGAACTTGGTACCACGAGCGCGCTCGGCCTCGCGGGGTCGTGGCGGTCCACAGCGGGAGAATGGGGCGCGATCGGCAGCGGCGATTCAGGACGACATGCACTTCAACGTTAGTCGTTGAGCCGACAAGGTTGACGATCAGCGAGGAAGGCGTGCGCGATTATTGAACAGAACTGACCAGCGGCGCGTCGCCGCCAAGGATGGAGACCCAGTGCCCGGTGTTGTCGCTTGCCTGTCTCTTCAGGTAGCGATAGCCCGTCTTACTCCACAGGCGAACCTTGTCGGTAAGATTGTCGAGGATGAAGTCGCCCTTGTCCGTGCGCACGGTTAGCACGGCGTGGCCTTCGCCGTCCGGCTTGCGAACAACCGTCATGAGCAGATTGGATACGGCAACGCCGGCGCTGATGAGCTCGCGTCGCTTTTCGAGCGCATAGTCCTCACAATCACCGAAGCCGTCGTCCGGATAGGACCACCACTCCTCCTTGCCATAATTGTCCATGTCACTCATCGGCTTGATGCGCGTGTTGACCGAGACATCCACGGCAGTGACCTCGCGCAACAGCTTGCCGGTCATATGCTCCGGTTTGTTGTTGGGGGAGCGGATCGCACATTCGGCGGGGTGGATCTTGCAGAAATCATAATGGCCGATCGGCTGCGACGTCGGGCCGCCGACAGTCATGGACAGGCCGGCGGCGTTCGCCAAACTCAGCGCCGAGGGGAAAGCGATCAGAGCTATTGCAAGCCCCAGACTCCGCGCCGCGCGACGCCAACCCATAGAGCATGCCATTGCGGCCCCACCGTCTGCCGTTTGTTAACAGAAAGCTAAGGCTGAATTCTACGGCGTGTCAATGAACGCGCATGACCTATCCCTGGCGGTCGGCTGTTTGCGTTGCCGGCGTGGTGCCCGCGCAACACAAATTCCCAGCGCGGACTTTCAGGCCGAACCGGTCGCGGCACTTTCGATGCCTTGAAGCCAGCCATCCCATTGTCACGCACTCCGAGACCTGCTTGCAGGGGCTGGCCCAAAACTCGCGCCCTTGTTCCCCCGCCGGAAGGGCGGGGTCATCGCAAGTAAAGATGGTTGCGGGGACACGCAACCACCGATACCGACAATCACTGATCGTTTCGATTTGAGAATGCAAGGCCGCGCCATGTTGGGGAATTTCGTAGGCACGGAGTATGACATCAAGTAATTGATTTTATTATCTTTTTCGTGGGCACAAATCGAGAATCTCCTGTATCGTCCCGTATGGTTCCGCGGCTCAATAGCTCGGACCCCGATTCTCCAGCGAACCTGCTGGCGTCTGGCAGATGATGTCCCTGGCCTCGTCAGCTGCCGCGTGCCTCCCTAGCGCCAGTAGCTGACGCCGCTTGGCGCATCGGCGAATGTCCGATTGGGGCCGAGAGCCGACAGGCAGCTTTGAGGCATTGATTTTCAGAAGCGGTCCTTCAGATCCTCAGAGCATCGACCTGATCTGACCCAAAGCAGCGGACATGGCGAAGAGGCGGGCATGCCGTAATCGAATCTGGAATCCGTTCGCCAAGGGATCGCGGTCATCGACGAATATGGTGTTGTGATCGATGATCCTCGCCCAGCCGCCGACGCTTGGCCGATTGCCCTTGAATGGCCCAACGTCGACCTCCGCCTCGATACGGTCCCTCGAACACCGTGCCAATCAGGCTTTCCTGGCGGAACAGCCTCGTTGGCGAGAGGACGCACCGCCCGCTGACGACTCCTCACGTCTGATCGTCAGGGAAAACGCAATTCAGTGCGGCGAAAGAAGTCCTCCATCCCGTCAAGCGGATCGCTCGCCGCGTCTGCCCGGCGGGCGAGCTCCTTCAGGATTTCCCTTCCGATTCTGACCCGGCGGTCGCCCGTCCTGACGAGGTCAGGCAGGAAATCGACGGAATGAGAGTGGAGTTGGTGTTCACGCAGCCAATTGGCGGCGGTTCTCGCCGCATCGCTCTCGGAGACAGTCGCGTCTAGGCTCATTCCGGCCAGCAGGTCGGCCACCTGTATTGTCGGATGGGTTTCGGAGGACCCAAATTCCACAGGGACGACGAGGTTGCCTCTGATTTCATGTGACATCTTGCCGTCCGTAAGCGAGGTCGACTGGTCCTGACCTACCCAAGCGTTGAATAGGTCCACACCCGCCGCCAACGGCTTCGAATCGTCGCAAAGAAGACGCAGCCGAGGATACCGATGGCCCCAGAAGAAGAACAGAAGCGAGAATAGGGCGGTGCTGGTAAGGTCCAGCGTCCAATTGGCGCCATTCCCGGCTTCCGGTCGCAGCGACGTGGATTTGTGCGCGATGGTCTTGGCATAACCCCGACAGAACCGCAGGATACGGTCCATCTCGATCGCTTGGCTTCCGCCGCGCGAGAAGATGTTTGGAGCAACAGCCGGATCGAAGGTGCGCATGAACCGCTGCATCTCCTCGGCCAGTTCCGCATACTCTGCGGGGCTCTCGCGCAACAGGACGTAGATCGCCGTCATCAGGTAGCGGTGGAAATCGGCTCGGTAGAACAGCACGCTGTTTTCGGCAAGAACTGGCTCGAAGAAATATTCGACGAACTTCCCAGCTAAGGCCGCTTTCTTGTTGTGGACGACAACCTTGGCCCGCCCACGGGTCAAGGCGCACAGGTCCGCGACGATCCTCGTCCAGTCCCCCCTCTTCTTGAGCTTCTTGGCTTTCAACTCGGTGCCTTGTAGGAGGCGGTGTCTTGCGCGCAGTTCGGCGATCAGCGAAGCAGACTCTTCCACGGTGAGGTCATGGGACGCGTAGACGAAGTAGGGCTGTTCCTCGTCCAGGAGACGAGGTCCGGTGAACCCCGCCTCGTCGAACGAAATTAGTCGGCCTTCCAAGGGTGTGCTCACGCGGTGCTCCATCTCTGGGCAGGATCGAGACAAGGTCGGAGTGCCGCCTAATCTCATGGTCATTGCGAAATAGCATGCAACTCGCCTCGTCGTACAATTGCCATGGACCACATCTTGAGATGTTCATGGCCCTCGATCAACGCTGACAGACTTGCGCTTCTGATGGGGCAGTCTGTTCAAAGGCAGCGGCCTCCACGAGCCGGCTCAATGCCTTCTTGATGCCTTGGACTATTGTCGATGGGTCGACAACAGGCCTGCGCGATGGCGCTCCCCCGTTACTGTAACGTGTGCTAATGTAGATTCTGAGCGCGGTCGCTCTCAAGCGGCCCGTTAACTGGTTGGGGGGCTGGGAATGAGGCGGCGTGACGTTCTAGCACTCGGCACGTCACTAGTCGGGACATTGGCCGCTCGGCGGGTATTCGCGCAGGACGACGTGCCGAAGACTCGTGCGGCCGTAGTCATAGGCGTCGATCAGCCGAGAGGCTTGCCTCGCCTCAGCGGGGCTGCATCAGGTGCACGCACGTTTGGCAACTGGCTCGAATCCGAAGGGTTCGATGTCAAGCTATTCGTCGATGACCAGGGGCCGGTGGAGATCAAGCCGATCACCGACGCCATGAAAGAACTTGTGAACCGACCCACGCTTGAGCAGTTGGTCGTTTACTTTTCCGGCCACGGGTGTGTGCTCCTAGATTCGGAACGCTGGTTGCTTTCTGACGCCCCCGAGGATTCGAACGCTGCAATCACCTTCCTACCCTGCTTCGCGCGCGCGCAACAATTTCCAATACCCAACATCGTATTCATCTCGGACGCCTGCCGCTCGAAACCCGACACCTTCGGAATGGCGCAGATCAGCGGCAGCTCACTGTTCCCCGCTCCCGAGTTGATCTCGACCCCATTTCAACCGCATATCGACACCTTCTTTGCCACCATGCCCGGTCATACTGCCTCGGAAGTGTCGGTGGAACAGAGCGTGTCCGAGTACGAGGGGATCTACACGTCGGCATTTCTGGATGCTTTCAAAAGGCCAACCCAGCAGATGATATTAGATCTGGGTGGAGGCCTCAAAGTTGTGCCCAACCGAAAGCTTGAGGAGTTCTTGTTTACGGAAGTCAGGAAGCGAGCGAGGGCTCGTAGTATACAACGCCCTCAATTTCCTCAGACAAATGTTACTGCGCTCGATGAAATGTACATCGGGCGAGTGGCCGCCGATGCACAAATCCAGGAATCGGGAGCGCCCGAGCCTAATGTCTCCGACGTCGTTAGAGCGGCGTTGGTGGCGGTCGATCCGCGTCTTACTACGGCTCGCGCCGACTTCAGTCAGGATAGTATCGATGCCATTGCCGAGGAGTCGGGCTTCACCCACGCTCGTGATGCAATCCTCTTAGCCACGTTTCGCCAAACACCTGGTTCGTTGTTGACATCTGGAATCAGGATCATAGGAGCACAGGTCGAACGTGTTGCTGCTGCGCCCGGGGTCCGGACCGAACTCGTGGTTGTCGAAGGTCAGACTATTGTTCACGTGGAGTATGAAGGTCCCGCCGCGACCGTCGCTATCCAATTCAGCGATGGCAACGGTACTGTCGCTGCTGGCTTGCGCTATTTCGTTGCAAATATAGTCGTCGATGGCGGCTTAGTAAGCAGCGTCAGTTATGACAGCGAAGGAAACCCTCCGAACGATCAAATCCGTCGATTGCAAGCAACGGTAGCCGCAGCCGCGCGACTCGGAATTTTCCGCATTCAGGGCTCGGGGGAAGAGAGGATGCGGCAGGCCGTTGAACTGGGCAATTCGCTTCGCATGGGCAAATTCGCCGACCCGACCCTTGGGATATATGCAGCTTACGCTTACAATGAGGCCGCTTTTTCGGACAGGGTGCACTCGGTTGCCCAACTAATGCGCGACGATCTGGGTGCCCAACTCTTCGATGTTGCGATGCTGGCGGGAGAACTAACCGGGCGAGGTCCCGATCTTCCGGCTGATATCTTCCCACAGTGTCCCATGCTGTCGCAGGGTTGGAATTTCCTGCAAGCGGCGGACGTACACCTTCCGGTGATTTATCAAAGCGCTCAGCATTATTTGCTGCCAGCGCTTTGGACCACATTTGCGCGGCCTGGAATGGATCTCATTGTCAGTGCTTTGCAGGAGGGGAGATTGAGATGACAGGAGTTTTTACAATTAACAGGCGCAGGCTATTTAAGCTCGCTACTGCGGTAGCACTGTTAAACAGCCTGCCCCCACGCGCTGAAGCGGCGCCTCTGAAACTCCTCTTCGTGCACGGTCGGGGCCAAGGCGGTCTCAATCCAGTCGATCTCAAGACCACTTGGCTCGAAACCTTAAAACAAGGCGCCGCCGCGCTCGGCAGGCAGGTTCCCGCCGATATCGATATCACCTTTCCGTTTTACGGGGACGCACTTGATGAATTTGTTCGCCAATCGCAGCTTCCTTTGCCATCGACGATTCATGAAAAGGGTGGCGCGACACAGGATGAGTTCTTGGCGTTCCAGGCACTAATCGCCGAAGATATCCGCAAGCGCGCAGGTGTCACCGACGCTCAGGTTGATCAGGAGTACGGCGCCAATCCGAAGCCGAGAGGGCCTTTGAACTGGGAGTGGGTCCAGGCAATCCTGCGTGCCATCGACAGGCATGCACCAGGCCTCAGTCAGAGTTCGATCGAATCCTTCACACGCGACGTATTCCTCTATACGACCAATTTCGCGGTACAGGATGCGATTGATGCAATTGTGGCTCAACAGCTTACCGAGCAACCGACGATTGTGGTTGGGCACTCTCTCGGTTCGATTGTTGCCTATCATGTTCTTAGAGCCCATCCTCAGATGAGCGTGCCGCTATATGTGTCGGTAGGCTGCCCGCTAGGGATTACTTCGATTCGTGATCAATTCCGTCCGTTGAAATACCCGGTTGCGGTGAGCGCTTGGTTTAACGCTTTTGACAAACGTGACGTCGTCGCTCTCTATCCGTTGGACGTTTTCAACTTTCCCGTTACGCCGCAAATCGAGAATTATGACGAGGTGGACAATCAAACTGATAATCGTCACGGCATTGCAGGCTACCTCAACAACAAATCAGTCGCAGCGAGAATCCTCGACGCGGTTGGCACATAGCGGACGCGCTCTGCCATCCTGCTAAGATCGAAGCCTTCGATAGGGGCGCTTGGCGGGACAGCAAGCGAGCAGGATGCTTCGATTTTGCTCCCCCAAAAAATCCAGCCCCGAAACTGGGCGGTAGCCTTGCAGAAATGATGGCCCCTCGACGAATACAAGAGGCCACCACGATCAGATCTCGGTACCCTCGGCGAGAGTTAGCGCGTCCTCGACTTCCACCTCCAAGATAGCGAACCGTATTCTCGATCTTGGTGTGTCCAAGCAGGATCTGGACAGCTCTCAGGTTGCCTGTTGCCTTGTAGATGATCGAGGCCTTGGTTCGTCGGAGCGAACGTGTGCCGTACTCTTGACGCTGCAGACCGATTGCCGAAACCCATTCGTCAACCAGCCGGGCGTATTGCCTTGTGCTCACGGGGGCCGATCGATTGATTCTGCTTGGGAAGGCGTAATCTTCGACAGTCCCGCCACGCCGTTCAAGCCATGCCAGCAGGCTCGCACGGACGTCAGCCATCAGCTCAAACTGAACGGGCCGACCTGTCTTTTGTTGCACAACCATTGAACGCGTAGGGATTTCGGAACCGACGACCAACGTGCCGATCTTAATCTTCACGAGATTGCACCCACGCAGCTTGCTATCTATGGCGAGATCGAAAAGGGCGCGATCACGTAGCCGAGCTTCGCTATCCAAGAAAAAGCGGATCGCCCATACCTGTTTCGGTCTCAGCGCTCGTTTCGCACCGACCTTCCTTCCTGCATTCCAAGCGCGTCGCTCCTGTGCTCCGGGATCGTACTGTGAAACTCCCATGACGTTTCTCCTTCGGCCACCACGGCCGGAAGGAAACGGATGGACTGTGAAGTTTGCTTTTGGGCCGTGTATGGACGGCTCTCCGTTGGCAAGGGTTCTATTTGAGCGCTCTGCAGTTGCTGGTTGGTGCGGCCATGTATCCGACCTGTAGGTGCGGCTCTTCATATGCCGCTGGCCATAATGCCATTCGCGCGGCTCAGGTCCCGATCGAAAGCTCGCACTCGAAGGTGCACGGCCCAATTGGGTTCTCCTGATCCGGCGGTATCAACCGGCTTTGTGCATTAGCTCCTGTCCGCCCTTTCCAACCTCGTCGGCGTTCGCTCGCCTTGTCTCGTTCTATGCGATGACCGGCTCCCTGTAGCGCTCGCCGCTTGTCATCAACGCCCAGACCATCCGGGCGGTCTTGTTGGCGAGCGCAACCGCTGCAACCTTGGCCGTTCGCCGGGTCATCAGTTGCACGAGCCATGGCCGCCTAGTCCCGTTCCGCTCGGCATATCGGATGACCGCCATCGCGCCGACCACGAGCATCTGGCGCAAGTAACGATTGCCGGCTTTGGAGATGCTGCCGAGCTTCTCCTTGCCCCCGCTTGAGTTTTGCTTCGGCACGAGCCCGATCCAGGCCGAGAGGCAGCGCCCAGACTTGAAAGCGTGCGCATTCGCGGGGCTCGAGAGCATCCGGCGTACGGTCGCGTCATGTGACAATGTCTGTCTTGTGAGCAAGACCGGCGACGACCACGCCGAAGATCGAGCGGTCATGCTGAAGCGCGGCTGGATCTTGTTCGAATTATTCATTTGCCGAAGCAATTCCAAAAGGCCCGTATCCCTCTATGAACGCGAGGGCGGATCGGTTTCTTTCGGCCGCGACAAGCAATTTTCAAATACCTTTCCTGACCCGGGCATGCCCCGCTGGACTCCGTGGAGCATTTGCACCCTGGCTCATTCATCGAGGGATTGAATGCGCGAATGGGGGGACCTGATGTTTCTGAGCCAGATACTGTACGCCGAACTCGCTAGACCAGAAAGCTTCGCGCCGTTACCCAAGATTGACTATGGGGTGCCGACGCGCCTTTCCAACCGCGAGCTGATCTCCATGGAGTTCAGGGGTTCGACGTCGCTTTCGCATCGCCTGCCCGAGGCATATCTCCTCAAATGTGAGATCCTGACCCATCGATGGGACGAGGAGCCTATGTGGGAAGTCGTTATCATCTGGAGACCACCCTCACCCCCGCTCGGCCGGTGGCATGACCTTGCGGGCAGCAACGTAGATCACATGCAGATTGACTGGGAGCAGCAATCATCCCCGCTCTATCCGGGTGTACGGTTTACGCTGTCGCCCGAAGGTCTCCGGTTCCGCGCACAGCATCGCTAGCTGCCGTCGCCGGCACAAAATGACGTGTGTCTGCATTGCCCGGACGACACCAGCTCAAGGCCCCGTTTGGCAGGCCCACTCCGCGGCGCATTCGCGGCTGCCTCTAGTCTTAGTCTAGTAGCGTTTCGCCGCGGCGAGGCCCAACATTTCCCGGACGCCAACCAAGGATACGAGCCTGTCGATCTCCAGTGGCGGGACAAGAACCACTATATTGGTGCCTTCCTCGTTCTTGGTGGATGCGTAGCGAATAGCGTCATAACCGGCCGATCGTGCACAATCGGCAACAAAGCGGGAGAACACATACTGCTTTTTCTGCCAGCCCTCCCCACTGCGGGGAGCGGCCACAAGCGCCGAGGACGCCAGGGAGCCCATCAACTCGTAGCCGGGAGTGTCTTCATCGATGTCTACAAGGTCGAGAAGGACTAGCTCCTGGCATGTCGTCAGTTCGGCTATGTGGCAAGGCTCCCCTGGCATCCCGATCTCGGCTGCTGCGACCTCTGGTGTGTTAGCCAGATAGAGCATCGGCGCACCAGCATGATTGAAGCGACCCTCTCCAACATATCGTGCGGGCGGCGGCGCATATGTCATCAGCACGTCGGTCGCCTGCCCCAAGGCGGAGATACTGGACGAGACACGGGCACGATACACTGGGAGGCCCGCTGGCAAACGAGTAGCAATCGTGACGGCATTGCGAATATGGACCAGAACGCGCCGGGCGAAGTCGTGTTCGAGCAGCAGGAACGGTGTCACATCCCCGATAGTCAACAACTCGTCGATCTCGCGTTCGATCTCTTCGGCGTCACTGAAATGGTGCTCGTAGATCCAGATATTGCCGGTGGCGAATTCCATGCATCTCCCGCAGCGAACGAAATGTCGAAGCGTCGAGATCTCCGTTGGGCTCCAGATTCCCGGCAATCTCGAGTTATCGACCGCGTAAAAGGCCTCCATCGACTGCGTCTGGAATTCCATCGCCCGGAACGCGACATCTGGCCAATGGGCGCGAAAATCGCTGTAGCAGGCGTCGCAGCAACAAATGCTGGAGGCGAAGTCGGAATCGATTTCGTCAGACAATGCGTCGTTAAATACGTCAATCTCATCAAGGGCGACGGTCAGAAACGGCCCTATGGCGTTATCCGGCCTAACGGACTCATGCGGCAGCGCATCACTTGTTATCCATCGCGGTCCACTGGGCTTTACCATGCTGCTCCTATCAACCGTCCACTCGCCCAACGACAAACCCGGCCATCTGTCCCGTCTACGGTTTCGGGGCTAGCTTTGATCGCCATCCTGCACAATCCCCCGGCTAGCCCGGGTTGAAACTTGGTAATTTCTTTCCCTTGTTACCCCAGTCGAACAACATAGGTCTCCTTCAAAAAGGGATGTCCCCGACGTCGGGACCTGTGGCCAGTTTGTAAGGAAATCATGCAGGGCTTTCAGCTTTCCCAGCAACTCGTCGAACGTAATGATGACCACGTCGCGTTGGCTGTTCCGGTAAAGCTCGAAGGACTGCTTCACCCACCTCTCCGTTGGGTTGGTGCGAATGTAAGGTAGCTCGGCGACGTCCGTCAGAACGACGACGGTCAAGAAGGACAAGGGACACTTCGAATGGAGCCCGCGTGGCGGGCGTAGCTCCGACGGGATTCTGAACCGTCAGAATCTTCTGCATCTTGTCGTGCCCGCTGAGCCCTAGGTTCTCGCGGCCAGGCTAGCGACCGAGGACCGTCGCGAGCGGCACCGCAACGTAGCCGACTGGAGGCGTGGTCTCGGTGCCGGGGGTCATGATGATGGGTGGGGGCAGCGACTCATCGAGCTTGGCCTTGCCGATCCGGCCCCAGTCATAAAGGAACAATTCCTCATAGAAGCGCGCAATGTCGCGGTCGTAGAAGATGAGGCTCGCGTCACGGTTAAAGCCGGTACCTGAGGTGGTCCAGTTGTGGCTGCCCACCAGCACGGCCTCGCCGTCGATGATAATGCCCTTGGTGTGGCAGTTCTTCTGACTACGGATCCAGCTCATGTCGAAGCCGAAATCCTTGGCGCCGGTGAGCGTGTCGCGATCGTCCGAGCCGAAGCTGCGGAAGATGATGCGCACGTCGAGGCCCTCGCGTTGCTTGGCGAGCAGGGTGTCGAGGAGGCCGCGGTAATCGCCGCCGATGGTCTTGGTGTTGAAGCTCTGGTTCTGGAAATAGACCGTGCGCCGGGCCGACTGGATGAAGGGCACGACCGTCGCGATGTAGTTGTCGGGGGTGAGGACCGGGTGGACGTCGAGCGAGCGCTTGCCGGCCAGCGGCTTGAAATAGCGCGGCCTGGCCGACGCCTCGAGTTGATCGCGGACCATATCGGCCGGTACGAAGACGATGGGCTCGAGCTCGGCGGGCGCCTCGGGCACCGCCTTGGCGTCGGCGAGATCGCGCAGGATGTGCTCCTCGAACAGCGTGGCGAGATCGTCATTGTCGAGGATGACGTGCCACTCGCGGTTGTAGAGGCGGAGGGCGGAGCCGGCCTCGTCGGCGTTGGCGATGGGATCGACGTTGGGCTGGTTGGAGCTCTGCCAGCTGCCGCTGGAGAGCCACACGCTGGCGTGGTCGCGGACGGCGACCTTGATGTGGTAGGCGGAGTCGAAGATGCCGTTCTTGCCGGTGCTGGCCGCCGCGAACTGGAATTTCGCGCCCTTCTTATCACGGATTTTCTCGACTGTCTCGACGTCGGTGAAATCATCCTTCTTGATCGAGCCGGTGATGTTGCCGCCCAGTTGCAGCACCATAGCGATGGTCTCGGCCTGGACGTTGACGGCGTTCAGCACGCCTTCGACGACATGAGGCGCGCCGAACTCGTACATGGCAATGGCCAGCGACTTTTTGGTCGAGCTCAGGAATTTCTGCAGCTGCGGCCAGCCGGCGTCGGGACCGGAATGGATGACGAAGCCCATCTGCGCCTTGCGCCGATCGAGCGGCAGATCGGGGCGCGGCTGGTAGTTGGTGTGCCAGGTCTTGGGCGCCTCGTCGCCGGTCGACTCGCCCATGAGGTCGGCGGTCGAGGCGACGGTGACGTCGGTGCGGACGCCGTCAATATAGCTGGGCAGCGGCACCACGCCGCGCGATTGCAGCGAGCCCATGCCGACCTTGCCCTTGACCGAGATGACCACGGCGCGCTGATCTGTGATCTCGCCGTTCTCGAAGCGGTAGCCGGGCTTGATGGCGACAACGTCGTCGCGGTTGGCGAGAAGGGCGCGAGCCTTGCGCACCGCCTCCATGAGGCGGGGCTGGTCGACCACTGCGGCCGCGCCTGGGTCGGCAGGCGCCGCGGTCGAAACGGTTGCCGCGGGCGAGGTAACCGTTCCGGCATCGACCGTGGCCTGGAAGGCGGTGCCGCCGAGCTCTACCGTGATCTTGAGTGGGATGGTGATCGACACGGCGCTTCCCTGCGCCGTGATGGTCCCGGTGTTGCCGGCTTTTGTTTCGGCCATGTCGATCGATCCTCCATCCAAAAGTGCCCGTGCCCGGGCGAGGCACCGCTTCACCACTGCAGCCGGAACGGCGTCATTTTCGACGAACTCGACCCCGCGGTAGTGGAGCCCCACGACCTCGCCAGTGCCGATATCGACGACAGGCGAGCCCGAGTTTCCGCCCAACGTTGAACAGCTGTGGGTGACAACTTCGTCGTTGGCGCCGAGCAGCGTACCGACGGCAACGCGCTTCTTGTCGAAGACGCCGCCGAAGATCTTTTCGGCGAGCGCAATATCGGAGAAGCGGGTGTCACGGGCGGGATAGCCGACCACGGCGACGGGCAGTTTGGTTCGCGGCGCTTCGGCTGACAATGGCAGCCTCCTCCGGCCGACGATGGAATCGGTCGTCGCCAGCTTGAGGAAGGCGACGTCGGGTCCACCTTCCGGCGCCATCCAGACGATGCGCTCGACCGGGATTTCCGCAGATGCCTGGTTATCGAGTTCTTCGAGGAAATCGACGCGGACGCCGATAGGTCGGCGCGCGTCGAACCCCAGGCGAAAGGTGAAGCCGGCACCGCTGGCTTCGGCAAAAAGCGTCGCGACGTGCCGGTTGGTGACCACGAGGCCATCGTCGATCACCCAGCCGGTGCCGACGAACGGGCTGTCCTCGCCGTAGTTCTCGACATCGATGCGGCCGACCGAGAGCAGGGTGCGCGTCACGGTCGCCGAGTTCGCGTCGAGCAACTTGCGCCAGGCTATGGCCTCGGCGCGGGCACTGTCGATATCGACGATCCCGTTTCGGACGACGAAGACCGGCGTCCCGATGGCGAAGACGATAGTCTCGAGCTCTCCCACAGGCGGCGCTGGACCGCCGAGCCCCTCGAGGGTAGCTGGCGCCGGGGCTGAGCCTGCAGCGCCGACGCGGGCTTCGATCGCCTTACTGGCACGCTTCACCCAGGTGGGTTGGGCCTTTCCCGGCACGAGCATGGCGTTGATGTCGGCGCGGACGTCGGCACTGCTGGCGTCGGCGATCCGGCTAGCAACGGTGCCGATGCGGTGAGTATCACCTACGGTCACAAAGGTCCCCTACGACCGCGTTAAAAAGTTCTCTGCAACTTACAGTAAAATCGCATCCAGCAAAGCAGTTTCAGTTCATCACGAAGTGAACATCAATCGTATATTGCTGCATATGCATGAGTGCTGTCACAAGCTGTCACAAAACCAAGTTGCGTCCCCTCTAAAAATTCACTCCGCGACCGTCGCTGCATCGAGTTGGCATTGCATGTATGTTCACCGCGCATAGGGCCGGGATCTTACTCTGGTCGTGATCGCTTCGATTCCGGCCTTACACAGTCCGGGAATGGAGCCCTTATGAGGTTTCGATCTGTGCCCTCTCCGCTGTCAGCACTCTGATCTCCTCATCTAGATCCCGTGCCCTCAACTGCTCAGCCTGCCTAATTTCGTCAACGATGTCGTTCATCCCGGGAACGAGATAGTTTATTCCACCCCCACCGAGGGCCTCCTCGAGTTCTCGTTTGGCTTGGGCAATGGCGTCAGGACGAAACATTCCTTGACTTATGTAATATCCTGCCAGCTGACGGACGAATTCCAACTTCAGTTCCTCCATCCTTACTTCAATGTCGACTTCCTTAAGCTTCTTTAATTCTTCAATTTGTTGGTCTATATTCGCGATCCGGTCTCTCTTCTTTTCATCTTCTGTCCGGGTGTCAGGCGGGTTCTTGAGATTGTTCAAGTCTCCCGAGCATGCTTGTTCAAAGAAGCTCTCCGATTGATATGTGCTCGGGACCGCTATGACCGGCCCAAAAACCGATAGTTCAGGGGCATTGCCGCTGAGAGAATGGTCGACGGTAATGCTTGGAACTTCCGACAGTCGCGCAATTACCGCGTAGTGGGCCTGAACCAAATTCCCGATGTCAGAGCAAAGTCGATCCGCCTTACCTGTGGCGGACATCTCACCGGAGGAAAGTCCGGTTGCAATGGGTCGAAAGAAACCCTCAAGCCGCTCGAAGTGGCGGGTCCATTGGCTACCGAAAGCGGTCCAAAAAGCGTTGTCTCTCGTACTCCTGATTGAGCTTGGTAGGTTCAAAACCGAATTCACGGATGATTGGTATTCATTCTGGCTCGTAGCGAATAAGTTTCCGACTGCCGCGTCAAATGATGCCCGTCTCGTAAAATAATTGTATATCTGGATAGCCACTATTAGCATAATTATCGTGACCAAGGCGATCCGAACGCCACGAGGAATTGCGTTGACGATACTAGATATATTTACGCTGTTGGCAGTGAGGCTCCCGATGTCTATCCATGAACCGCCACGATTGTAAGCCGAACTGCGGTGTCTTACGTTCTCAACCCGAAACGCCCCATCAGTGACGACGCTATCCGCCTTCAAGAGTAAGGCAGAGGTGTCGATGTTAGCAAAAGAGATATCACCCTTGGCCTCCAGATCCTTCACATCGACCAACCAAGCTTTGTCGACTGGCACGTTCCTGCGCAGCGCTTCCTCAACAATAGTCACTGCAAGTTTTCTGATGTCAGGGGAATCTCCGATCTTGGATTTGCTGAGTGCGGCCTCCAATCTGCGCCTCGCGGAGATATCTTGCGGGTCTTTCTCAACGCCGGAGTAGTCGACTTCGGAAATGTCCGATAGCTGCTTCTTCAGCTGGCCGTACAAATCGACAATCAGATCGGAACTTACTTTGGTCAGTGCAGCCGTTGCCCCGGCTACAATGGCAGCTACGACAACGGACATAGCTATTCCCCTCGATGATGCAGGCTCAATCGCACAAAATCACAGTTCGAGGACATATTCTATAGGACAGGCCAGAGCCGACCATGAATGGCATCGCTCAATAGGCAACTCGGGCGCGCCGGCCAACCTCAGCTTGGACATCACAGGCGCGTTCAACGAGCAACTGCCTCAGCACATTGGCGAGCCCAGTCACTCGCTGGGAGGCTCAAAAGGCCGAAATCAGGCGGCAGGGGCAATGCGCACGATCGCGGACTTCGCCCCAGTTCCTAGACCAATTCGGCACGGCTGAAGCTGTCCTCTGCGCACATGGTCTCTCCAATTGAGTTGTGTGAAAGAAACAAGCAAGCTGACAACCCGGTCTGCAGTCGAAAAGCCGATTGTTGGACTATTTTACGAGTGCGCATAGATCAACACTTTCGCACCAGTCCCTACCCTTTGATGCGCTTTTTCCGTGCGTAGCACCGGTGCACAATTGCCGCTGCCACGCCGCAGAAACGAATCGTAATCACGATTTGCGGTTAGCGGGGTGTCCACTTTCGTTAAATGGCTAAATCGCGCGGAATGACCGAGATGAGGCGGCGGGTTCAACCGGTCAACGCACAACACCTTCTAATCTGTGAGGATGAGGAGGTGGCATATGGTGACGTCACGGATCTGGTTCACGACGGCGCAGAAGGCTGGGCTGTGGGAGCGCTGGAGGCAGGGGCAAAGCATCTCGGCGATCTCGCGGGCGCTGGAGCGGAGGAACAAGACCGGCGTCCAGCGGATCGTGGCTCTGCACGGGGGTATTGCTCCGCCACCGCGGCGCAGGGCGACGTCAGGGCTGAGGTTGGAAGAGCGCGAAGAGATCTCCCGCGGAATTGCGGCCGGTCGGTCGATCCGGGGTATTGCGCGAGGTCTTGGACGATCCCCATCGACGATATGCCGGGAGATCCGGCGCAACGGCGGTTCGCAGGCGTATCGTGCAACCCGGGCCGACTAGCATGCATGGGATCGAGCGTTGCGTCCAAAGCGGTGTCGCCTGGCATGCCATGGACAGCTACGATGGCGTGTGGCGCAGAAGCTGGCGCTGCAGTGGTCGCCGGAGCAGATTTCCGGCTGGCTGAGGCGGCAGTTCCCGAGCGATCAAAGCATGCGGATATCTCACGAAGCGATCTATCGCAGTCTCTTCATCCAGTCGCGAGGGGTGCTCAAGAAGGAGCTGACGGTGCATTTGCGCACCAAGCGGCAGATGCGTCACGCCAAAGGCGCAAAGACCAGGACGGGACGGGGGCAAATCCTCGATATGGTGTCTATCCGCGAGCGCCCGGCTGAGGCCGAGGATCGCGCTATCCCGGGTCATTGGGAGGGAGATCTACTCACCGGAGCCAACGATACGCACATCGCCACACTCGTCGAACGCCACAGCCGCTTCACGATGCTCGTGAAGGTGACGAGGAAGGACTCCGCAACCGTAGTGGCCGCACTCGCCAAGCAGATCCGCAGACTGCCCGAAGCGTTGCGACGCTCCCTGACGTGGGATCAGGGCAAGGAGATGGCTGGCCACAAGAGCTTCACCATTGCTACCGATGTGGAGGTCTACTTTTGCGATCCGCGCAGTCCCTGGCAGCGCGGCAGCAACGAAAATACCAACGGCCTACTCCGGCAGTACTTGCCCAGAGGAACAAATAATCTCGCTCACATATCGCAAAACCAACTCAACGCCATAGCCCTGCGGCTCAATCAACGCTCCCGAAAAACCTTGGGCTTCGAAACGCCGGCTGATAGATTGCGAGCGGTGCTGCGTTGACCGGTTGAACCCGCCGGCGCAAAGCAGTCGTTCAGGATTTTGCCCGCAGAGCTCGACTCTGGCCAACTTGCGCCATCGCGTTGGCAAATACGTGTGATCCGATTGTCGACGAGATCGGTGATAAGTAGCTGCGATGCTCGACTGCATCTAAGATACGGCGCCGTCGGACCGATAGGCAATGTTCGGGAACCGAACCAATCCACAGAAATATTTTGTTGGTATTTTTGTTGGTCCGCGCTGCTGTTGCTCCATGCCTAGGCGATTGAAAACAAAGTCAGATTTTCTCTACTTGGATTCCGCCTCTGGCACCATTTTTTCCCTCAAGAAAATCAACGATTTTGGCAATCAGGTGCGGTGTACCCATACCTGTTTCCATGTTGCAAACCGCAGTGTGGCGGCTCGGAAGAGGCATTAGCTGCGATCGAACGCGCCCTCGTAGTTCATCGCGGAGGAATGGTGGCGGCGCTGGCGACCTGGCTGCGTCGTCTGTGATCGGCTTCTTCGGGTCACAGACGCAATCAGCAACTCCAAGGATCCGGAATGTATTGGATCGCGGAGCCTGGTGAGGATGCCGTGCGACGCTTTTGACGTGCTCGCCGCAGCGCATGTCCTCGAAAATCGTCGGAGCTGAGGATTTGACGTCGTACAGGGAACTCATCGAAGCCCGTGATAGTTGATACTTTAGGAGACCCTGTGCGGGCAGTTTGGGAATCACTACCCCTTATTCGGTACTTACTGCCCCTACATGCCTTTGATAGCTTGAATGACATGCCTGAGGGTTGCCTGGCGCGGTAGCGCGGGGCGCTTGAGTTTGCGTCAGCCCTGACGCCACAGGCAAGCGTTTCACCAGTGCGGTCGACCCATGGAGGATCCGCAATGGATCACGGGCGGAGATCCAACTGGGCTTCCACGCCCCTTGGCCACTCTCCTGACGGAGCACACTTGATAGCTGCGTTGTTTCATGACGAGCGCAAGCAGTCCGCCCCGCTGCCCTTCATTCCGATTTGCCTGGTGCTGTTTGGATTTGCAGCAATCGCACTCGTTCCGTCAGAAACGAAACCTCCCGTCACAGTCTCGCAGCCGAATGGCGCCCAGATGGATTTTGCTGCCGCGGAACAGAAGCGAGCCCTCGAGCGATCCTGGGTCGACGCGTTGAGGCGTGGTCTGAGCGCCGCTCGCATGGAACTCGAGGCAGCTCGCGCCCAGGCGCTTGCCTCGCAGGTCCTGGCAAAGGAGGAGCGCGACCTGGCTGAACGCGAACGCGCAGCAAATGAACAGAGTTTCCTCACGCAACAGGATATCGATGCAATCAAGACCAGCAGCGCGCATGGGGAAGATCTGCCCCGTGAACTGGCGGCGGCCCGCCAGGAACTTGCTGCCGAGGGCGTCGCGGCACGCAAAACCGCTGAGGCGTCTCTAGCCGGGACGAGGCAGGCGCTTGAAGAGGAGCGCCGGAAGGTCGGGCTCCTGGAGCGAGATATCGCGCAGGCCCGTCAGTCCATGGAAGCGCTGGAGGCAAGCGCGAAGCTGGCAGCGACAACGCAAGCCGGCGCCATCCAGGGCCGGCAGCTTGCCGAAGCGGCGCGCAATACCGCGGAAGTGTCTCTGGCCGGGACGAGGCGGGCGCTTGAAGAGGAGCGCCGGAAGGTCGAGCTCCTGGAGCGAGATATCGCGGAGGCCCGTCAGTCCTTCGAAGTGCTGGAGGCAAGCGCGAAGCTGGCAGCGACGACGCAGGCCCGCGCTATCCAGGGCCGGCAGCTTGCCGAAGCCGCGCGCAATACCGCGGAAGTGTCTCTGGCCGGGACGAGGCGGGCGCTTGAAGAGGAGCGCCGGAAGGTCGGGCTCCTGGAGCGTGATATCGCCAAGGCCCGTCAATCCATCGAAGCTCTGGAGGCAAGCGCGAAGCTGGCAGCAACAACGCAGGCCAGCGCCATCCGGGGCCGGCAGCTTGCCGACGCTGCTGCAAGGCAAGCTGGCGAGGCGCTCGCACGGGAACGCGAAAGAGCAAGCTCGCTTGCGAGCGATCTTGAAACCGCTCGGCAGGAACGCGACGCGGCAAAGAAGGAATTGACCCGGATATCGACGGCGTTCAAGGAGGCGTGGGAGCAGGAGCGCGAAAAGGCCATTGGCCTGGCCCGCGACCTCGCTTCGGCACGCAAGGACGTCGACGCCCTTAAGCGCTCGGCTGAGCGTCGCACCTCGCAGGTCGAAAACGCAGCAAAGGCACGCCCCATCGATCGCGCAAGCGCGCGCGCGTCTCAGCGCAGATCGTCGCCAAACTCGGGGCAGCAGGAAGTCGGCAGCGCGGAAGTGCGCAAGTCGCGAGCCGCTCGCCTGATGACGATCGTGCTGCCAGACGCGCTGCTTCCCACGCGGCCGCCGGCTGAGGGATTGCGCCAATGACAGCCCGGGAACGGAGGATTGCGATGAGCAAGTATCTCGCGGCCGCTTTCTCGATTGCGATCGCGATCGAGCCTGCGACTGCCCTTGAGGCGGGAGTTGGCACCCGGGCCGGCAATGTCGGGGTTGGCGCCAGTGTGGGCGTCGGCCAGAACGGGGCGTCAGTCGGTGTTGGCGCGGACGTCGGTAGCGTAGGAGGAGCAGACGCCGGAGCTTCGGTCGGAACTGGCAACGGCTCGGTCGGCGCAAGCGTTGGAGCCAGCGGCCAACTCGGCGGCGCGAGCGTTGGAACGAGCGGCCAAGTTAGTGGGGAAGACGCCTCGTCGGATAGTAGCTCAGCAAGCACCCCTCCAGGCGATACCCCCGGTGCTCCCGCCGCTGCGGCGGCCGCGGCCGCAGGCGCACCAAAATCCATCGTCCTGCCACGCATCCTCTGGCCTAGGAGCGGTCGCTCATCGGCCGTGACGACAATTGAAGCGATACCGGGCACGCCGGGTGCAATGGTTCGCGCCTGCCGTGAGGCGATTGAGTTGGCCGCTATTCCGTTTGGTGTCGTGAATGTACGTGCGATGAGCGCAGGCTCCCTACGCCGTCTGAGCCGAGGCGCAGTCTCGGCCCCGATTGCAGTTCGCATACATTATGCAAGGCAAGGGGGCGCCGAGATCCGGCAGGCGCGAATCAGATGCCACCTCGACGCTGCAGGCAGAGTGATCAGCCTGACATAGATGTTCGGCCTTGGATTTGCTCACCCGATGGATAGGTCTGCGCGAACCCAAGCGCCAGGTTGGCGGATACGTTCACCCTCAGCACGGCCAAGGTAAGCCACTCTGCGCCTGGACTGGCGCCATCGGATGGAGAAGCTACGCGACCGGCTACCGTTGACCCAACGGTTTCCTGCGCCGAGGCCGGGATGGCGTCGAGGCGCTCGGCCATGGCTCGCGCGAATTTGTCGATGCGGTCAGCTTCTTCTGCTCCTGGCGCTTTTCTCGTCCGCGGCGCCGATCTGAAACAGCGCCAGCCTTTCGGTCGCGTATTCGCCGGCCTCACCCGCCGAAATCACTTTGCTCGCATCGGCCGATTGGCGGATTTGATTTGCTTGGTGATCCCCGATCCCTAGGGCAAACTGCCTGGCGGGGCTGCAGGAGGAGAAATGAGAGCACGCGCAGCTACGGTCGGCGATCTCGAGAGTGTTTTCCGCGGTCTGTCCAAGCGGATATCGGACGAGTATGTGGCGGCCGGCAAGGACAGCAAGGCCGCCTACGACAATCTGATGATGAATTTGAAGGAAGGCCGTGCCCATGCCCTTGTCGAGGGCGAAAAGACGGTGGCGATCATCGCCTGGAACGAGCATAGCGACGCCGCCGATACGCTGTTTGCCGCGCAGGAGGGTTTCTTCAGCGCCGCCACCATCCGCTTCTGCAAGCGGCACATTCGCCATATCCAGGCGCTTGCCGGCAACCTCCCCATTCGCTCGCGCAGCTGGCTGCAGAGAGCCGACGTCGCCAAATGGTTCCGGATCATCGGCTATGTCCAACGCGGCCAGGAGAATGGCGCTACTTTGTTCGAACTGCCACCGGCTCGCGGCGGCTAGCAATCACAGCGCGTTGCAAACGTTGCTAGCCTAGCGGGCCTTGGTCGGGCCGCTGGAATAGTTCAACAATTGATTGAAACTTTGAACTGCTCCAGCTCTTTGTTTTTTACGCAATTCCGGACGGAAAAACCGCTACGCACTTTTCCCGGAATTGCTCTAGCGGCCATCTCCCCGTTGCACCGCAAACGCCGTCTGCACCGCGCGGTTGACGGCGACCGGCAGGATCGACATGTGGTTTTCGCCGGCGTGCAATTCGAAGCTGGCGCGCAAGCTCGGGATGGCGTCGAGGCGCTCCGCCATCATCCGCGCGGATTCGTCGGTGCGTGTCAGCTTCTTCTGCTCCAGGCGCTTTTGCTCGTCGGCGGCGCCGATCTGGAACGGCGCCAGTTTTTCGGTCTCGTATTCGCCGGCCGACAGGATCATTTGCGCGCTCAGCCCGTCCGGCACCGCGGTCTCGAATGTTTCGAGAAACCGGTCGATGGCGCGGTCTTCCCAATAGATGGCCGGGCTCGCCGCAATCCAGGTGCTGAAGGCACGCGGGCGGGTGAACAGCGCATAGAGCGCGAACAGGCCACCGAAGGAGTGTCCGTAGAGCGCCTGCCGGCCAGCGTCGATCCTGGCGCGGCTGGCCACGAACGGCTTCAGCTCATCCTCGATGAAGGCGAGGAATTTTTCGGCGCCGCCGGTCCGCACCTCGGGGCCGCCTTCGTGGAAAGGCGGATAGGTCTTGCCGGGCGGCGGGCCAAGATCCCAGGAGCGCCTGAGCGGGTCATAGGCGCCGGCGACGGGATAGCCGATGGCGACTATGACTCCGTCTTCGACGTTGGTGCCCGAGGGGTAGCCCGATTGCGCGCGCATGGCATCGACGGCGGTGCCGATGACGGCGTTGCCGTCGGTCATGTAGAGGACCGGCCAGCCGGCCTCGGGGGCTTCACCGGGCGGCACATGCAGGAAGATCCGCCAGGGCTCGCCGCCCGTGGTGGGAACGAAATCGTGGACCGTGGTGTCGGCGATCAAGGCTGGCGTCGCGATCGACTGGAACATGGAGATCTCCCGAGGAACAAAAGAGTCAGCGGCGGCGCAGCAGCCACATCAGCACCGGGCCGCCGATCAGCGTGGCGACGAGGCCGGCCGGGATCTGGCGCGGGAAGATGGCGGTGCGGCCGATCCAGTCGGCGGCAACCATGATCAGCGCGCCTGCCAGCACCGCGCCCAGGGCCTGCGGCAGCGCGCGCGCCAGCCCTAGGCGGCGGGCGAGATGCGGCGCCATCAGGCCGATGAAGGTCAGCGGACCGACGATCAGGGTCGAGGCGGCGGTGAGTGCGGCGACCATCAGCAGCACCGCGAGCCGCGTCTTGCGCAGGTCAATGCCAAGGCTTTGTACGGCAGGCGCGCCGAGCGGCAGCATGTCCAGCCAGCGGATGAAGGCAGGCGCGAGCAGGAACAGGCAAAGCGCGATGGCCGAAGTCAGCAGCGCCGAACCCACATCGACACCATAGGTCGAGCCGGTCAGCCAGTTGAGCAGCAGCATGGCGCGCGGATCGCCGGTGGCGGTCAGCACCAGGATCAGCGCGTCGAACAGCGCCGTCAGCGCGACGCCGGCGAGTAGCAGCCGCTCGGGCGCATAGGCGGCGCGGCGGCCAAGCGTCAGCGTGACCAGCAGGGCGGCGAAGGCGCCGGCGATGGCGGCGGCTGTCTGGACAGGGCGGCCGGGATCGGAAGCTAAGAACAGCGCCAGCACCATGCCGAGCGCGGCGCCGGCGCTGATGCCGAGCACTTCGGGGCTGGCCATCGGATTGCCGGTCAGGCGCTGCATCATCATCCCGGCCAGCGCCAGCATGGCGCCGGCGGCGAGCGCCGCCGTGACGCGTGGCCAGCGCCATGACAGCAAGGGCTCAAGCTGATCGCCGACAGCAAAACTCCAGCCATGCGGCCCCGGCCCCAGCAGCAAGGCAAGCCCGACCAGCACAACCAAGGACAGGCCGAGCGCCGCCAGCACCAGGCCGGGCCGGCGGCTTCGAGGCAGATGCTCGGCGGTCAGCGCCGGGGCTTCCGAGGCCAGTGCAAGGCGTGGCAGCAGCCACAGCAGAAGGGGCGCGCCGAGAAGTGCCGTGATGGCGCCGGTCGGCAACAGGTCGCCCTGCGGCCCGGTCGCCAATTGCACCGCCTGGTCGGCAGCCCAGAGCAGAACCGCGCCGACGAGCGGTGCCATGAGCAGCCGCTGCCCGAGGCGACGGGCGCCGCCGATGCGGGCGAGCGTGGCGGCGGCCAGGCCGACGAAGCCGATGACGCCGACGGCGGCAACGACGAAAGCAATGAGCGCCACCGCCGCGCCGAGCCCGGCGACACGGTAGACGCCGAGCGGCAGGCCAAGGCTGCGGGCGCCTTCGTCTTCAAGGCCGAGCAAGGTCAGCGGACGGACCATCAGGCCGATGGCGACGGCGGCGGCGCCGAGGCGCGGCAGCAGCCAGAGCGTCGTCGTCCAGTCCTGCTGGCCGAGCGAGCCGGCACCCCAGATGAACAGGCTGGCCAGCCATTCATGCCGCAACACGATGAGGGCAGCGCCGATGGCGCCGGCATAAAGGCTGACGACCAGGCCGGCGAGCACGACGGAGAGCGGCGACAGGCGCTTGTGCCAGGACAGAGCGACAACCGCGGCAATCGCGACGAATGCGCCGGCCAGCGCCACCCATTCGCGGCCGAAGGCGAGCAAGGACGGCGCGGCAAGCGTCGCCAACGCCAGCGCCAGATGGGCGCCGGCTGAGACGCCGACCGTTTCCGGCGAGGCTAAAGGGTTGCGCAGCACCTGCTGCAGAACGGTTCCAGCGAGCCCAAGTGCTGCGCCACAGAGCAGGCTGATGGCCAGCCGCGGCAGGAAGGCATAGTGGACGAGCACCAGCCGAATGTTCGCGACATCAGGCGTGCCGAGCGCGTCGAGCCAGAGCGCCGCCGGTAACTGCGCGGCAAGATTGGAGAGCGTGGCAGTGGAGGCGGCGGCCGAGAGCACCACGCAAAGCAGGATGGCGCCGACTGGCTGGCCGGCGGATAGGCGGCGCGGCCATGTCCCACTGGCGCGCCTGCCACCCTGGGCGACAGTGTCGTCAGCCATGCGCGGCATCTCCGGTCATCGCCTTGGCCAGTTCGTGCGCGAAGCGGGCTGCGGACGGCAGCGCGCCGAACATTAGCACGGCGGGCAGGCGCATGATCGAGCGGTTGCGCACGAAGGGCATGGCGTTCCAGACCGGGCTTTCGGTCAGCGTACCGCCGGCGCCCTCGGGCAGGGGCTCCATGTAGGCCAGCCGCGCGTCACTTGCGGTGGCGAGGCCGTCCAGGCCGAGCGTGGCAAAGCCCCAATAGTTGGTGTCGCCCGTCCAGGCGTTGCGGATGCCGATGCGGTCGAACACATCCTGGAACAGGCTCTGCCGGCCATAGACACGCACATTGCGCGGATCCAAAAAGTTGACGATGTAGAGCGGCCGCGCCGACAATGGCGCCAGCTGCTGCCGGATTTCCGAGAACCCAGCCTCCGTCGCGGCAATCAGCGCCTCGCCTTCTTCCTCCTTGCCGACAAGCCGCGCCAGTTGCCGCGTCGCCTCGACGGCAAGCTGATAGGGCCGGCCCTCCTCCGTGTAAATGCCGATGGTCGTCACCGGCGCGACGCGCTCAAGCAGCGGCTTGATGCCGTCCAGATAGGGGATGGCCAGGATGACATCCGGGCGCAATTGCTGCAGGAATTCGAGGTTGGGCTCAAGCAGCGTGCCGACATCGGCGATCTCCGGCGGCAGCGGCGGCTCGACCACCCATTTCTCCCAGACTTCGCGGTCGGCAATGGCTACCGGCCGGACGCCGAGCATCAGCAAGGTCTCGGTCAACCCGGCGTCGAGGCAGACGATGCGCAGGGGGCGCGGCGCGGCGGAAAGCGAGCCCGCGAAGGGCAGCAGGAAAAGCCCAAGCGCGCCTCGCCGGGTCATGCTGCCGCGCCTGGCCGCCCGCCTGTCATTCTCCGGCACGATCCTGGTCTCCCTCTGCGCCGCGATCTTACATACCCGGCTTGCAGCCGTCGGTGCCAAGCTGACTATGAAACCTGACTTTCATAGTCAACATTCAAGATGACCAAACCGGCCAACAATCTTCGCAACGTGGAATCGCGCGGGGCTCTCGCGGTATGCCCCGGGCGGGTTGCGCGACGATCGCCGCGCATGGCATCTGTCGCTGACCACCGGGAAGAACACCCACTAACGCATGACACGGCCGCCCAACATCGCCCGCCGACCACCTCCCGCCGGGGTCAGCCTTTGCCGCGCGCTGTCGAAGCTTGGGCTGTGCTCGCGCAAGCAGGCCGAGGCGCTGGTTGCCGAGGGGCGGGTGCGGGTCGGCGGCAAGGTGGTGCGCAACGGATCGCTGCGCGTCGATCCCGGCCGAGACCGCATCACCGTCGACGGTGAGCGCGTCGTTGCCGAGCGCAAGGTCTATCTGATGGTCAACAAGCCGCGCGGCCTGCTCACCACCCGGGACGACCCGCAGGATCGAGGTACGGTCTATGACTGCCTGGTTGGGCTCGACCTGCCCTTCGTGTCGCCGGTCGGCCGCCTCGACAAGGCGAGCGAAGGCCTTCTGTTGATGACCAACGACACGCATTGGGGAAATGGCCTGCTCGATCCCGCCTCGCATGTCGCCAAGACCTATCACGTGCAGATCGGCACGCCGCCCGACGAGGCTATGCTGGCGCGGTTTCGCGATGGTGTGGTCGTCGACGGCGAGCTGTTGACGGCCCGCTCGATCGAGATGCTGCGCAGCGGCGGCCGCACGGCATGGCTGGAAATCGTGCTCGACGAGGGCCGCAACCGCCAGATCCGCAGGCTGCTTGGCGCCTTCGATGTCGAGGTGTTGCGGCTGGTAAGGGTGGCGATCGGGTCCTTGCAGCTTGGCGATCTCGCCAAAGGCAAGGCGCGGCACATCACTCCCGAGGAACGGGCGATGCTAGCGAACTGAGCTACGGGTACGCGGCTGCCGTCAGCCTGCTACTTCTGGTTCCACCTGCGGATAACCGGTTCGGTAAGGTCGTGCTCGTAACCGAGGGTGCTGAGGCTCGCGGTGTCCAGCACCAGCAAGGCGCCGTCCTGCGGCGGCAGGCCGAGCCAGCGCGCCGCAAGCACCCTCAGGAAATGCGCGCTCGAAAACACCAGCACGTTGCCGCCGACCGCTCGCAACCCGCTGACGATCCGGTCGGCCCTGGCGCCGACATCCGCCGCCATCTCGCCGCCCGGACAGCCGTCGCGAAACACATTCCAACCGGGGCGCGCGGCAAGGATTTGTTTGGTGGTCAGCCCCTCATAGGCGCCGTAGTCCCATTCCTGCAGATCGTCTTTCTTGACGCAGGCCGCGCCGAAGCCGGCGAGCGTGCAGGTGTTGTAGGCCCGCTGAGAAGGGCTCGACCAGATTGCCTGGAACGACGCGCCCTTGAGGCGCTCCGCCACACCACGTGCAGCAGCCTCGCCGGCAGCCGTCAGCGGGATGTCTGTGCGGCCTGTGTGCTTGCCCGATGCGCTCCATTCCGTCTCGCCGTGGCGAACCAGGTAGATTTCGGGAAACGCGCTGCTCATTCACGGGCCTTTCGCCATGGCGGGTTGAGATCAACCTATGCGCCGGCCGGTGAAAAGAACAGGCCGCAGCCGGTGACCGGCTGCGGCCTGCACAGGCGAAAGCCTGAAGGATCAGGCGGGCTGCAGGCCCGGCAGCGAGAGATCGGCCTCTTCCGGAAGATCGCCTGCCATCGCGGCAGCGAACTTGGTCTGGTCGAGCTCGCCTTCCCAGCGCGCCACGACGATCGTCGCCACCGCGTTGCCGACGAAGTTGGTCAATGCCCTGCACTCCGACATGAAACGGTCGACGCCGAGGATCAGCGCCATGCCGGCGACCGGCACCGACGGCACGACCGAAAGCGTCGCCGCCAGCGTGATGAAGCCGGCGCCGGTGATGCCGGCGGCACCCTTGGAGCTCAGCATCGCAACCAACAGCAGCAGGATCTGGTCGCCGAAGGTGAGCGGCGTGTCGGTCGCCTGGGCGATGAACAGGGCGGCCAGCGTCATGTAGATGTTGGTGCCGTCGAGGTTGAAGGAATAGCCGGTCGGGACGACCAGGCCGACCACCGAGCGGTTGCAGCCGGCGCGCTCCATCTTGGCCATCAGGCCGGGAAGGGCCGCTTCCGAGGACGAGGTGCCGAGAACGAGCAGCAGCTCTTCCTTGATGTAGCGGATCAGCGCCAGGATCGAGAAGCCGTTGTAGCGGGCGACGGCGCCGAGCACCACAATCACGAAGAGGAAAGCGGTCAGGTAGAAGGTGCCGATCAGCATGGCGAGGTTGGCGATCGAGGCGATGCCGTATTTGCCGACGGTGAAGGCCATGGCGCCGAAAGCGCCGATGGGTGCGGCCTTCATCAGGATGGCGACCAGGCGGAAGATCGGCGTGGTCAGCGCCTGCAGGAAATCGACCACCGGGCGGCCGCGATCACCGACCAAGGCGAGAGAAACGCCGAACAGCACCGAGAAGAACAGCACCTGCAGAATATCGCCCTGGGCGAAGGCGCCGGTGATGGTGTCGGGGATGATGTTCATCAGGAAGCCGACGATGGTCGTGTCATGCGCCTTCTCGGTGAAGGTCGTCACCTTGGTGGCATCGAGTGTCGCCGGATTGATGTGCATGCCGGCACCGGGCTGGACGACATTGGAGACGACGAGGCCGACGACGAGCGCCAGCGTCGAGAAGAACAGGAAATAGATCATCGCCTTGCCGGCGACTCGGCCGACCTTCTGCAGGTCGGAAACGCCGGCGATGCCGGTTGCGACCGTCAGGAAGATGACCGGCGCGATCACCATCTTGACCAGCTTGATGAAGGCGTCGCCGAGCGGCTTCAGCGACGCGCCTAATTCGGGATAGAAATGGCCGAGCAGGATGCCGGCGGCGATGGCGGTAAGCACCTGCACGTAAAGATGCCGGTAAAAGGGAACTTTGCCGCGCGGTTCGGCGGCAGCGAATGCTGTCTGCATGACGTCCTCCATTGTGCCCCGATCGAACGCTCGACCTCCCGGGGCGTTGACCTCCAACAGCCTCGCGGCTGCTGCGAATGAGAGTGCAACAGGCGTGCCAGTTTCTGCTTGTGAGCTCTTCCTATTGATTTTGTTGAACATTTTTTGTTCGATCGATGCATTGCCATATCGCGACGTGCGGCCATCCGCATAAGTCAAATTGTGCTTTGTGCGAAATCATGCACAGATAGGCCATGCTGCAACGCCCCGCCGCTGCCCCAGCTCAAGTCCTGTCTTCGACGCCCGAGCAACTCGGCAAGCGGGCGCGCCGGGCCTGGCTGTTGTTCGCAGCTGCGGCGCTCGCAATCGCCGCGGCGGCACTTTACGGCGCCGGCCTCTATGGCCGCAGCACCGAAATCCGGGCACTGGCGGCGCAAGGGCGCACCGACGCCAATCTGAAGGTCGCGCTGCTGCGCGCGGTGCTGGAGAACCCGCGCGCGCTGCCTCTGCTTCTGTCGGAGGACCAGCAGGTGCGTGACGCGCTGACTGAGCGCAACCCGGTGGCAATCGACGTTTTGAACCGCAAGCTCGAAGGGCTGGTCTCCGGCACCAAGGCCTCGGTGCTCTACGTCACCGGCATAGACGGCCTGGCCATCGCCTCCAGCAACTGGCGTGAGCCGACAAGCTTCGTTGGCAACGACTATGGTTTTCGCGCCTATTTTTCCGTCGCGATGCAGACCGGCACCGCGGAATACTTCGCGCTCGGCAATGTCAGCAAGCGTCCGGGCCTTTACATTTCACGCCGCGTCGGCAGCGCCGCGGCACCGCTCGGCGTCGTCGTCGTCAAGATGGAATTCGACCAGCTCGAGGCCGACTGGCACGAGGCCAACCGCCCGGCCTATGTCAGCGATGATCATGGCGTCGTGCTGATCACCAGCGTACCCTCCTGGCGCTTCATGACGACGGCACCGCTTGGCCAACCCGTGCTTGGCGAAATCCGCAACAGCCAGCAGTTCGGCGACGCGCCGCTGGTGCCGCTGCCGATCAATCGGCCGCAAGCCTTGAGCGCCGACGTCGCGCTCGTCCATGCGATCACGCCAGGCGGCAGCGAAGCCGAATATCTCAGGCTCTCTACGCCGATCGCCTCGACGCCGTGGCGACTCGACTATCTCGTTCCGGCGGAGGCGCCGATTGCTGCAGCTCAGCGTGAAATGCGGCTTCTGGCGCTTGGCGTCATCGGTCCACTCATTGGCCTTGCCGCCTATCTTTTGTGGCGCCGGCAGTCGGCGCAGATGCGCATCGCCGCCGAACAAGCGGCGCGCACCGAACTCGAACGCCGCGTCGTCGAGCGCACCGAGGATCTGAGCCGTGCCCGCGACCGGCTGCAGGCCGAGATCACGGGCCATCGCAGTACGGAAGCCAAGCTGCAGGTGGTGCAGCAGGAGTTGGTGCAGGCGAACCGGTTGGCCATCCTCGGCCAGGTCGCCGCCGGCGTCGCGCACGAGATCAACCAGCCGGTTGCCACGATCCGCGCCTATGCCGACAATGCCCGCGTCTTCCTCGACAGGAAGCAGACCGTACCGGCCGAAGAGAATCTCGGCGCCATCGCCGCACTTACGGAACGCATCGGCACCATCACCGAGGAATTGAAAGCCTTTGCCCGCAAGGGCCGCACCGCGGCCGAGCCGGTCGAACTCAAGGGTGTCATCGAGGGCGCGGTGGTGCTGCTTCGAAGCCGCTTTGCCGGTCGGCTCGACGCGCTTGATATCACGCCGCCACCACCGGGCCTCAAGGTGAAGGGCAACCGGATTCGGCTTGAACAGGTGCTGATCAACCTGTTCCAGAATGCGCTGGAAGCGCTTGACGGCCGCGAGAACGCCAGGGTCGAGGTGTCGGCCGAGGAGACGGCTGACGGCGTGACCGTCAATGTGTCGGACAACGGGCCGGGCATTCCGCCCGAAATCCTCAAGTCGCTGTTCACGCCGTTCAACACGTCGAAGGAAAAAGGCCTCGGGCTCGGGCTCGTCATTTCGAAGGACATCGTCGCCGACTATGGCGGACGCATCGAGGTTGCAAGCGACGACCGCGGCACCCGTTTCACCATCCATCTTGCGAAAGCAGCATGACGAGCAACGATCCCGCACCGGTCGTCCTGATCGATGACGACATCGATCTGCTGAAGGCCACAAGGCAGACGCTGGAGCTGGCCGGGTTTTCGGTGTCGGCCTTTTCCTCGGCGGCCAAGGCTCTGGCCGGGCTCGATGCCGGCTTTGCCGGTGTCGTGGTGTCAGACATCAGGATGCCGGAGATCGACGGCCTGCAGCTTTTCGACCGCATCCTGGAGTTGGACCCGGACATTCCGGTGATCCTGATCACCGGGCACGGCGACATCGCCATGGCCGTCAAGGCGATCAGGGACGGCGTCTACGACTTCATCACCAAGCCTTTTGCCGCCGACAAGCTAGCGCAAAGTGTGTGGCGCGCGGCGGAAAAGCGCCGCCTGGTGATGGAGAACCGGGCCTTGCGCGAGGCGGCCGAGCAGGCGCAGGACGGCCTGCCGCTGATCGGCCAGACGCCGGCGATGGAAAGGCTGCGCCGCACGCTCAGGCAAATCGCCGACACCGATGTCGACGTGCTGGTGACCGGCGAAACCGGTTCCGGCAAGGAGGTGGTCGCGAGCCTCTTGCACAGCTGGAGCCGGCGCGCCAAGGGCAATTTCGTGGCGCTGAATTGCGGCACACTGCCGGAAACCGTGATCGAGAGCGAATTGTTCGGCCACGAGGCCGGCGCCTTCACCGGCGCGCAGAAGAAGCGGATCGGCCGCATCGAGCATGCCAGCGGCGGCACGCTGTTCCTCGACGAGATCGAAAGCATGCCGCCGTCGACGCAGGTGCAGATGCTGAGGGTGCTGGAAATGCGCGAGGTGACGCCGCTCGGCACCAACGAGGTGCGGCCGGTCGACCTGCGCGTCGTTGCGGCCGCCAAGGTCGATCTCGGCGATCCCAGCCAGCGCGGCGCCTTTCGCGAGGACCTCTATTACCGGCTCAACGTGGTGACGATCTCGATCCCGCCGCTGCGCGAGCGCCGCGACGACATTCTTCTCCTGTTCGGCTATTTCGCCGAGCGCGCCGCCACCCGTTTCCGGCGTTCGGTGCCGGCCGTGCCGGCCGCCGTCCAGCGCCATCTCAGGGAGCATGACTGGCCGGGCAATGTACGGGAACTGGCGCATTTTGCTGAGCGCTTCGTGCTCGGGTTGGAAGAAGGAGGCGAAGCACGGGCCGCCGCGCCGGTGGAGCTGGATGACGCCATGCCGTTGCCGGAGCGGCTGGAGCGCTACGAGGCCGACATCATCCGCGAGACGCTTGGCCGCAATGACGGCGACGTCAGGCGCACGATCGAGGCGCTGGGGATTCCGCGCAAGACCTTCTACGACAAGCTGCAGCGGCACGGCATCGTGCGCAGCGATTTCTCCAAATAGATCAAGCCTGTGGAACCAGATCGCCGATCTGGCCGTTGAGCTTGGCCGGCAAACCGTGGCACGTTGGCACCAGAGGGCGGCGAACATATCGCCGCGGGTGGCGTTGCCGGTTGCGCTCGGCAAGCGTTGATGGTTTGTTGCCGCTCAGCGGAGAACGAGTGATGCGCGAATCCATCGGTCAAGACGAATACGGCTCGGCCAACCCCTTCGATCCGGACGACCTGCCGAATCTGAACACGATCGGACCGGCAATGGGCAGCGGCAACGATTTCGAGAAATATGCCGTCGCCGTCATCATCGTGTTCGGCGCCCTGATCATCGGTGGGCTGATGGCCGCTTCGATGACCTTCGGGCACCGCAACGGCTTCCTGTTCGCGCTTGGCGGCGCCACCTCGGCCTGGATATCGGGCAATGCGCTGCTGCTCGACCGGCCGCGAATTTATGCCCTGTTCGTCGGCATCGCGGCCGTGCTGCTGATTGCGTCGACGATTACGCTGGTCGCCTGACCTGAATCTCAACGCACCCTGGACGAGTCTAATACCCAAGCGCCTCGCCGGATGCGGCGCGGCTGTCGATGGCGCCATTGTAGCGGGCGCCGCCGCCTTTCTCGATCTCCGCCAGGCTCTTGCCGCCGACCAGTATGCCGGCAGCCTGGCCCCAAGTCGTATCGCCGAGATCGAGATGATAGCCCATGCCGGCAAGCAGTTTCTCGGTGTCGGGCGACAGTCCGAACGGTTCGACATAGACCGTGTCGGGCAGCCACTGATGATGGATGCGTGGCGCGTCGATGGCCTCCTGGATGTTCATGCCGTGGTCGATGACATTGACGATCGCTTCCAGCGTAATGGTGATGATGCGCGAGCCGCCGGGACTGCCGATGACCATGAACGGCTTGCCGTCCTTGGCCACCACGGTCGGGCTCATCGAGGATAGCGGCGTCTTCTTCGGCTGGATGGCATTGGCCTCGCCCTGGACGAGCCCATAGAGATTAGGCACGCCCGGCTTCTGGGTGAAATCGTCCATCTCGTTGTTGAGCAGGATGCCGGTGCCGTCGGCGACGACGCCGGCGCCGAACAAGCCGTTGAGCGTATAGGTCACCGCCACCGCATTGCCGTCATTGTCGATGATCGAATAGTGCGTGGTTTCCTTGCTCTCGCCAAATCCCTTCGGCATCAGATCCTGCGAGACGCCGGCCCGGAACGGATCGATCTTGTCGCGGATGTCCTTGGCGTAGCCCTTGTCGAGCAGCTTCGAGACCGGATTGTCGACGAAATCCGGGTCGCCCAGCGCCGAGTTCCTATCGACATAGGCGTAACGCATGGCCTCGACCATGGCATGGACCGTCTCGGCCGAACCGGCGCCGAGATAGGACAGCGGGTAGCCTTCCAGCACGTTGAGGATCTCGCAGATGATGACGCCGCCCGAACTCGGCGGCGGCGAGGAAATGATCTCGTAGCCGCGATAGTTGCAGGTCACCGGCTTCAGCTCGCGCAGCGCGTACTGCTCGAAATCCGGCTTGGCCAGAATGCCGCCCTTGGCGCTGCTTGCCTTGACGATGGCGTCGGCGATGGCGCCCTTATAGAAGGCGTCAGGCCCCTTCTCGGAGATCGCAGACAGCGAGGCGGCGAGGTCCGGCTGCACCAGCCGCTCACCAATGCCATAGGGCTTGCCGTCCGGTTTCAGGAAGATGGCGGCCGCAGCCGGATCCTTCGCCAGCCGGTCTGCGTAGCGGGCAAAAAAGCCGGCATCGCCCTGATCGAGGACGAACCCGTCCTTGGCGTAGGCAATCGCCGGCGCCATCAGATCCTGCCTGGACAACGTGCCATATTTCTCGCGCGCAGCCTCGAAGCCGGCGACCGAGCCTGGCACGCCGACCGCAAGATAGCCGTCGAGGCTGGCGCCCTTCACCGGCTTACCATCCTTGTCGAGATACATGGTCTTGGTCGCGGCCAGCGGCGCGCGTTCGCGGAAATCGAGGAAGGTCGACTTGCCGTCCTTGAAGCGGATGGTCATGAAGCCGCCGCCGCCGATATTGCCGGCGTTCGGGTACACCACGGCCAGCGCATAGCCGACGGCGACCGCGGCATCGACGGCGTTGCCGCCTTTCTTCAGCACCTCGACGCCGACTTCCGAGGCCAGGTGCTGTGCGGTCACCACCATGCCGTGTTCGCCCTTGGCTGGGGCAGGCGAGGCCGCAAAGGCTGAGGTCAGCGGTGCTAAGGCGAAAGTGAAGGAGAGACTGACGGCGATCAGCGTCCGGCGGGTGAAGTGCATGGCGGGCTCCGGGCGTGGGGTGCGCCTAGAAGAGCCGCTTGGGGCGGGAGAGTCTACTGACAATGACGGCGGACACGGGTTGGTGATCGTTCACCTGACTCTCTTCTCCGTGGGGAATACCCATCCAGTGTGGGCGCCCCCCCTCATCGCCCTGCCGGGCACTTCTTCCCGAAGGACGCTTTCCTCGACGATTTCGCCAATCGCCAACGTTGCAAAGGGCGCGCCACAGCGGCGACTAGCGGGCTTCTCCCCGTTTACGGGGAGAAGGTGCCGGCAGGTGGATGAGGGGCAGCGCGGACCTCGACAATTATCCGAGACCTGTCTGAAGCAGTTGCCTGCCTTAGATCAGCCTCAGACAATCCCGCCGCTTCCGCCGACGACCGCCGGCCGCTCCGCCGCGACCCTGGCGCGATAGCCGGCAGCACGGTAGGCGGCCACCGGATCGATGGCGCCACCGGTCTTCAACCGTGCCATGGCCAGGATCGGCTCGACATCGGTGCGGTAAGCCGTTTTTAGCGTCTGCGTCGCCATCAAAGCGTCATTGGCGTCCTGGAAGACTTCCAGCGCCTTGCGGTCGACCAGCAGCGCCTGGGCATAGGCGCGCTGTACCTCGACGGCCGACAGCATCAGGCTTTCGATCGGGTCGGTGACGTTGTGGCTCTGGTCGAGCATGTGGGCCGGATGAAAACCTTCAGCACCGGAAAGCTCGGCATCGACCAGTTCGTTGAAGACCAGGAACAACCGGTAGGGATCGATCGAACCGGCGTCGAGGTCGTCATCGCCATATTTGGAATCGTTGAAGTGGAAGCCGCCGAGTTTCTTGAACTGGATCAGCCGCGACACGATCATCTCGATGTTGACGTTGGGCGCATGATGGCCGAGGTCGACCAGGCAGAACGCCTTGTCGCCTAGCTCCTTGGCGATCATGTAGTTGGTGCCCCAGTCCTGCACGACCGTCGAGTAGAAGGCCGGCTCGTACATCTTGTGCTCGGTGAACAGTTTCCAGTCGTCCGGCAGGCCGGCATAGATGTCCTTCATGGCTTCGAGATAGCGCTCGAAGGCCCTGGCGAAATTGACCTGGCCGGGGAAGTTCGAGCCGTCGCCGATCCACACCGTCAGCGCCTTCGAGCCCAGCGTCCTGCCGATCTCGATGCATTCGAGATTGTGCTCGACCGCCTGGCGGCGCGTGCCGGCATCGGCGTGCGACAATGAACCGAATTTGTAGGAGAGCTTCTGGTCCCTGGCATCGGAGAAGGTGTTGGAGTTCATGGCGTCGAAGCCGAGGCCGAAGCGGGAGGCCGCCTGCTTCAGCCGGTTCGGATCAGCCTTGTCCCAAGGGATGTGCAGCGAAACGGTCGGCGTTGCCTGCGTGAGCTGGCGGATGACGGCGCAGTCCTCGATCTTGTCGAAGATGTCGCGCGGCTCGCCGGCGCCGGGAAAGCGGGCAAAGCGGGTGCCGCCGGTGCCGACGCCCCAGGACGGGATCGCCACCGCGAATTTTTCCACCTTGTCGCGGATGGCGTCGATAGCGATGCCGTGCCGGTCGAGGCGCTCGCCGAGTGATTGATAGTCGCGCTCAAGGTTGGCCTTACGCGCGGCATTGTCCTTGTCGACGATTTCGGCGGAGATGATGGTTTCGGACACGGTGGTTCCTCCCATATGTGTTCGGTCGGCGCTGCCCCTCATCCGCCTGCCGGCATCTTCTCCCCGCATAGTGACGGGGAGAAGGGAAGCGCTCCGGCGTCGGCGACCCCTCTCCCCGTCCTTACGGGGAGAGGGTAAGGGTGAGGGGCGGCGCCGCCTTCAAACTATTATCGCGTAAAGCTCTGCGCGTTGCCCGCGTCGACATTGATGATGTTGCCGGTCGATTTGGCCGACATGTCGGAGGCGAAGAAATAGATCGCTTCGGCGATGTCCTCTGGAAACACCGAGCGCTTCAGCATCGAGCGCGAGCGGTAGTGCTCTTCCAGATCGTCGGTCGACATCTTGTAGGCGGCGGCGCGCTGTTCCTTCCACTCGCCGGTCCAGATCTTCGAGCCGCGCAACACGGCGTCCGGATTGACGACATTGACCCTGATCTGCGCCTCAGCGCCCTCCAGCGCCAGGCAGCGCGCCAGATGGATCTCGGCCGCCTTGGCGGTGCAATAGGCGGCGGCGTTGGGCGACGCGGCGAGACCGTTCTTGGAAGCGACGAAGATGACGTTGCCGCCGATCTTCTGGGCCCGGAACAGCCGGAAGGCTTCGCGCGAGACGAGGAAATAGCCTGTGGACAGGATGTCCATGTTCTTGTTCCACAGCGCCAGCGTCGTGTCCTCGATCGGCGCCGAGGACGCCAGGCCGGCATTTGACACCAGAATGTCGATGCCGCCGAATTCGACCGAAGTCTCGGCAAAACCGGAAACGACCTGGTCCTCCGATGTGACGTTGATCAGCACCGGGCGCACGAAATCCTTGCCGTAGGCCTTGGCCAGTTCCTCATTGGCGCCGGTAAGTGCCGTCTCGTCGATATCGGCCAGCACGACACAGGCGCCTTCGCGCAGCAGGCGGTTGGCGGTGGCGCGGCCGATGCCGCCGGCACCACCGGTGACCAATGCGATCTGGCCGGCAAGCGCTTTCGGCTTTGGCATGCGCTGCAGCTTCAGGTCCTCGAGCAGCCAGTATTCGATATCGAAAGCTTCCTGTGCGGGCAGGCCGACATAGGACGAGACGGTCGAGGCGCCGCGCATGACGTTGATGGCGTTGACGTAGAACTCGCCCGAAATGCGGGCGGTCGCCTTGTCGCCGGCGAAGGTGAACATGCCGACGCCGGGCATCAGATAGACGACAGCATTGGGATCGCGGATGGCGGGCGAGTCGGCATGCTTGCAGCTGTCGTAATAGGCCTGGTAGCCAACACGATAGGCAGCAATGTCGTCGGCGAGACGCGCGATGACGGCATCGACATCAGGCCTTGCCGGATCGAACTCGATGACCAACGGACGGATCTTGGTGCGCAGGAAATGGTCCGGGCAGGACGTGCCTAGTGCCGCCAGCGGCCGCAAATCCCTGGAATTGACGAATTCGAGCACGGCGGCGGAATCGTCGAAATGGCCGAGCTTGTGGCTCTTCTCGGAAATCAGGCCGCGGATCCGCGGCATTAGCTTCGCGGCGATGGCGCGGCGTGCGGTGGCGTCGAGTGACATCACCACCTCGCCGCCGAAAATCGCCACGCCTTCCGACCGGCGCTCGAACCACTCCATCGCTTGGTTGATCACCGCGATTGTCGTCTCGTAGCATTCCTTTGGCGTGTCGCCCCAGGTGAACAGGCCATGGCTCTCGAGAATGACGCCCTTGGCGGCCGGATGCTCGAGGCAGAACTTTTCCAGCCATAGGCCGAGTTCGAAGCCCGGCCGCTTCCACGGCAGCCAGCCGATGGCGTCACCGAAGATATCTTTGGTCAGCGCCTTGGAATCCTTAGCCGCGGCAATGGCGATGATGGCGTCGGGATGCATATGATCGACGAAAGGCTTCGGCACGAAGGCGTGCAGCGGCGTGTCGATGGAGGCCGCGCGCGGATTGAGGTTGAAGGTGCAGTGCGGCAAGAAGCCGACCATCTCGTCCTCATGCGCGAGGCCGCGATAGAGGCCCTTCAGCGCGCGCAGCTTATCCATGTAGAGCGTGGCGAAACCGTCGAGCTTGATCGAGGCGCTGTCGCCGCCCGAGCCCTTGACCCACAGCACTTCCACGCTCTCGCCGGTCAGCGGGTCCTTCTGCCAGATCTTGGACGAGGTGTTGCCGCCGCCATAATTGGTGACGCGCTTGTCGGAACCGAGCGTGTTCGAGCGGTAGACGAGGCGTTCCGGTTCACTCATCGACGCTGCCTTGGCGTCATCCCACAGATTGGCAAGGCGCGAGCCGGAGCGCTTGTCGAGCATTTGAATATCCTCCCGTGAGACACGCGAACAGTGCGGTCGATCTTGGCCAAATGTCTACGGAAGCGGCGAGATTGTCAATCACAAACGATCAATATCGATCATATTGCACTGCACAATGAAAATATATGATTGGAAATGATTGACACTGCGCGTTTTGGGTGCCTAGATGCTCAAGCAGGGAGGAACCATGCACGAGAAAGAGCGCCACAGGATCATTCTGTCCGCCGTCCAGGAAAAACCTGTGGTGACGGTGCAGGAAATGGTCGACCTGACGGACTCGTCCGAGGCGACGATCCGGCGCGATATCGCGGCCCTGCATGTGCAAAAACGCCTGCGCCGGGTGCGCGGTGGCGCCGAGGCTATCTCGCCGCCGCAGTTCATCGGCCTTGCCGGCCGGCCCTTTTCCGTCAACGAGACACTCAATGCCCAGCAGAAGCGGGCGATCGCCAGGGAAGCGGTCGAGCTCTGCAAGGACGGCGAGCCGATCATCATCAATGGCGGCACAACCACCTTCCAGATGGTGCATTTCCTGACCGGCCGCCGCATGCCGATCTTCACCAATTCCTTCCCAATTGCCGAACACCTGCTCAAGCATTCCAAGAACACGGTGATGCTGTCAGGCGGCACCATCTACCGCGAGCAGAACATCATCCTGTCGCCCTTCGACAATGACGTGACGCGCAATTTCTACGCGCGCCGCATGTTCATGGGCGCGCAGGGGCTGGGGCCGCTCGGCCTGATGGAGGGCGACCCGCTGCTGATCCAGGCGGAGCAGAAGCTGATCGACCAGGCCGACGAGTTGGTGGTGCTGGTCGACTCCTCGAAGTTCCGCATGCGCTCCAGCCTGATCCTGTGCGGCCTGTCGCGCATCGCCACGGTGATCACCGACGACGGCATCGAGGACCGCGAAGCCAAGATGCTGGAAACCGCCGGGGTGACGCTGATCGTCGCCCGCAAATCGGCAAAGGAAGAATCTTCACTGCAGGCCTGAGACACCCTCACGGCCGCAGCGGCGATGGAATGCAACGCTCAAGGGAGGATATTCGATGAGCTTTCTGAAGAAACTGCTGGTTACGGCGGCCTTTTCCGCCGCCATGTTCGTGAATGCCGCCTATGCCGAAAACGTCAAGATCGCGCTGGTGGTGAAGTCGCTCGGCAACGGCTTCTTCGATGCCGCCAACAAGGGCGCCGAGGAGGCGGCCAAGGAACTCGGCGATGTCGAGGTCATCTACACCGGCCCGACCAAGGCAACCGCCGAAGCGCAGATCGAAGTGGTCAATTCGCTGATCGCCCAGAAGGTCGACGCCATCGCGATTTCGGCCAACGACGCCGACGCGCTGGTTCCGGCGCTGAAGAAGGCGATGGAACGCGGCATCACCGTGATCTCGTGGGATTCGGGTGTCGCGCCCGAAGGCCGCCAGCTTCACCTCAACCCGTCCGATACCGGCCTGATCGGCGAGACCATCATCAAGCTCGCCGCCGACTATCTGCCGGAAGGCGGCGACGTCGCGATTCTCTCGGCATCCTCGACCGCGACCAACCAGAATGCCTGGATCGAAGCGGCCAAGAAAATCCTGCCGGAGAAGTTCCCCAAGATCAACCTCGTCGCCACCGTCTATGGCGATGACGACTCGGCCAAGAGCACCGACGAAGCCAAGGGCCTCTTGAAGTCCTACCCGAACCTCAAGGCGATCATCGCACCGACCACGGTCGGCGTCGTTGCCGCCGCCCAGGTGGTGACCGACGCAGGTCTCATCGGCAAGGTCAATGTCACTGGCCTGGCGCTCCCTTCCGAGTTCAAGAAGTTCATCGACAATGGTTCCAGCCAGGCGGTGGCGCTGTGGAACCCGATCGACCTCGGCTACTCGGCCATCTATCTCGCCCATGATCTGGCGGTGAAGAAGGAAGAAGCCAAGCCGGGTGCGACGCTGTCGATCGGCCGCGTCGGCAAGGTGACGCTCGACGACACCAACTCGGCTGCGATGGCTCCGCCCTTCCAGTTCGACAAGACCAACATCGAGAAGTTCTCCAAGATCTACTGATCCTGGCGCCTTCAAGCTGACGCGGCGGGGCTCACGCTCCGCCGCATCTTCAAACGGACCTTGAATCAGGGCCTGATACGGATATGGACACGACAGCCCAACACAAATTGGAGACGGAACGGCCCGAGCCCTCGGGCCCGTCCGAGCCCTCTGCCCCGCGCCTGACGCTTTCAGGCATCTCCAAGAGTTTTCCCGGCGTACGCGCGCTGCACGATGTCAGCCTGTCGCTCTATCCCGGACAGGTGACGGCGCTGATCGGCGAGAACGGCGCCGGCAAGTCGACGCTGGTCAAGATCATGACCGGCATCTACCAGCCCGACGCCGGCACCATCAGTATCGACGGCCAGGCCGTTACCTTGCACAGTGCGCATGCCGCCTTCGGCCATGGCATCACCGCCATTCATCAAGAAACGGTGCTGTTCGACGACCTTTCGGTTGCCGAAAACATCTTTCTCGGCCACGCGCCACGCACCCGCTTCGGCACCATCGACTGGCGCACCATGCGCAGCAATGCGCGCGAAGTGCTGGGCACGATGGGCGCCGGCCATATCGACGCCGACACGCGTCTGAAGGATCTCGGCATCGCCAATAAGCATCTGGTGGCGGTCGCGCGCGCCATGTCGATCGATGCACGGATCGTCATCATGGACGAGCCGACGGCGGCACTATCGATGAAGGAGATCGAGGAGCTTTTTCTGCTCATCGAGTTCCTCAAGAGCGAAGGCAAGGCCATTCTCTTCATCAGCCACAAGTTCGATGAGATCTACCGCATCGCCGACCGCTATACGGTGTTCCGCGATGGCGAGATGATCGGCGAAGGCCTGCTCAAGGACGCCGACCAGGGCCAGATCGTGCGCATGATGGTCGGCCGCAACGTCGACCACATCTTTCCGCAGCGCAAGGCAAGCATCGGCGCGCCGGTCCTATCCGTCGCCGGCCTGTCGCATCCGACCGAGTTCGACGACATCGGCTTCGAATTGCACAAGGGCGAGATATTAGGCTTCTACGGCCTTGTCGGCGCCGGGCGCAGCGAGGTGATGCAGGCGATATCGGGCATCACCCGCACCAGCGGGGGCACGATCACGCTCGAGGGAAAAGCCATTGCACCGAAATCGGCGGCTGACTCGATTGAGGCCGGCATCGTCTACGTGCCGGAAGAGCGCGGCAAGCAGGGCGTGGTGATCGGCCTGCCGATCTTCCAGAACGTATCGCTGCCTTCGCTGAAGCGCACGTCCAAATCCGGCATGCTTCGGCTGGCGGAAGAGTTCGCGCTGGCGCGCTCCTACACCGAGCGGCTCGATCTGCGCGCCTCCTCACTCAGCCAGGATGTTGGCACGCTGTCCGGCGGCAACCAGCAGAAGATCGTCATCGCCAAATGGCTGGCGACCGCGCCCAAGGTGATCATCCTCGACGAGCCGACCAAGGGCATCGACATCGGCTCCAAGGCCGCCGTGCACGGCTTCATGGCCGAGCTGGTGGCGCAGGGCCTGTCGGTGATCATGGTGTCGTCCGAGCTGCCGGAAATCCTCGGCATGTCCGACCGCGTCGTCGTCATGCGCGAAGGTCGCATCGCGGCGGTGCACGACAATAAGGGGCTCGACGCCGAGACGCTGGTGAGGACAGCAGCGGGGATCGCGGCATGAAGAATTTTCTCAAATACCGCGAGATCTGGCTGCTTGCGGCCATCGCCGTGCTGATCGGCCTGATTTCGACCCGCTTCCCCGGCTTTGCAGATCCGGCCAATTTGCGCCAGGTGTTCAACGACACCTCGATCCTGATGATCCTGGCGCTCGGCCAAATGGTGGTGATCCTGACCCGCTCGATCGATCTGTCGATGGCGTCCAATCTCTGCTTCACCGGCATGGTGGTGGCGATGCTCAACGCCGCGCATCCGGCAATCCCGATCCCGCTGCTGATCGTCATCGCCCTTCTCGTCGGACTGGTGCTCGGCGCCATCAACGGCTTGCTGGTGTGGCGGCTGAACATCCCTTCGATCGTGGTGACATTAGGCACGCTCACCATCTATCGCGGCGCGACCTTCGTCATATCCGGCGGCGCCTGGGTCAATGCCGACCAGATGAGCGCCGATTTCATCAATTTTCAGCGCGCGGCCTTTCTCGGCATTCCAGTGCTGTCATGGATCGCGCTTCTGGTGATCGCGCTGTTCTTCCTGGTGATGACGCGCACCGCGCTCGGCCGCTCGATCTATGCCATCGGCGTCAATCCGACCGCGTCGGTCTATGCCGGAATCGATGTCGGCCGGACAAAATTCATCGTCTTCTGCATCTCCGGCATGATCGGTGGGCTTGCCGGCTATCTGTGGATCTCGCGTTACGTCATAGCCTCGGTCGAGGTCGCCAACGGCTATGAGCTCAACATCATCGCGGCCTGCGTCATCGGCGGCATCTCGATCGCCGGCGGCATCGGCTCGGTCGGCGGCGCGGTGCTCGGCGCGCTGTTCCTCGGCATCATCTCTAACGCGCTACCGGTCATCAACATCTCGCCCTTCTGGCAGATGGCGATCTCGGGCAGCGCCATTATCCTGGCCGTCGTGCTCAATGCGCGCGGCGAACGCCGGCAGGGCCGCATCATCCTCAGAAAGGCGGAAGCAGCATGACCGACACCCCTGCCCCGCGCCATATACCAGACCGGCTGGACAAGCCGCTCTCTTCGGCGATCTTCTCCTGGGAGGCGCTGCTGGTCGTCGTCGCGGTCGCGATCTTTACCGTCAACAGCTTTGCCTCGCCCTATTTCCTCGACCCGTGGTCGCTGTCGGACCTGACCTTCAACTTCACCGAAAAGGCGCTGATCGCGCTCGCCATGGCGCTGCTGATCATTTCCGGCGAAATCGACCTGTCGGTGGCCGCCATCATCGCGCTGGCGTCAACGATGATGGGCATGGCGGTGCAGGCCGGCGCCGGCACGCCGGTGCTTGTCCTGATCGGCATCGCGGTCGGGCTCGGCTGCGGCGCCTTCAACGGGCTCTTGGTGACCCGGCTCGGCTTGCCCTCCATCGTCGTCACCATCGGCACGATGAGCCTGTTTCGCGGCATCGCCTTCATCGTGCTCGGCGACCAGGCCTACAAAGGCTATCCGGCGAGCTTCGCCTTCTTCGGCCAGGGCTATGTCTGGTGGGTGGTGTCGTTCGAGCTGGCGCTGTTCCTGGTGGCGGCCGTCATCTACTGGTTCGTGCTGCACCGGACGAGCTTTGGCCGGCGTGTCTTTGCCATCGGCAACAATCCGGTGGCGGCGCAGTTCTCCGGCGTGCGCGTCGACCGCATCAAGTTCATCCTGTTCTGCCTGACCGGGCTGATGTCGGGCATCGCCGCGGTGCTGATCACCTCGCGTCTCGGCTCGACCCGACCGTCGATCGCGCAAGGCTACGAGCTGGAGGCCATCACCATGGTGGTGCTCGGTGGCGTCAGCATCCTCGGCGGCGCCGGCAGCATTTTGGGCGTCGTGCTTGCCGCCTTCATCATGGGGCTGGTGACCTTCGGCCTTGGCCTGCTCAACGTGCCGGGCATCGTCATGTCGATCTTCATCGGGCTGCTGCTGATCATCGTGATTGCACTTCCGATCGTCTGGCGGCGGCTGCGCGGGGGGCGCTTCGCCTGATGGAGAAATACGCCTTCAAGATGAAGCTCAACCCCGGCATGAAGGCCGAGTACAAGCGCCGCCATGACGAGATCTGGCCGTCGCTGGTGGCGCTGCTGAAACAGGCCGGGGTGTCCGACTATTCGATCCATCTCGACGAGGAGACCAACATCCTGTTCGGCGTGCTGTGGCGGCGCGACGATCACGGCATGGCCGGCCTGCCCGGTCATCCGGTGATGCAGCGCTGGTGGGCGCACATGGCAGAAGTCATGGAAACCAAGGCCGACAACGAGCCGGTGGCGGTGCCGCTGGAAACCATGTTCCATATGGCATGATCCGCCACGTCGCCGTCATCGATATCGGCAAGACCAACGCCAAGGTGGCGCTGGTCGATCTCACGACCGTGCGCGAGGTGACGCTGCGCCGCGTTGCCAATGCTGCCTCCACAGATGGACCCTACCCGCATCACGACGTCGAACGCCTCTGGGCATTCGTCATCGATAGCCTTTCCGCGATCCATCGCGAGCAACGCATCGACGCCATATCGATCACCACGCATGGAGCGACGGCGGTTCTGGTCGACGCTAAAGGCGGCCTGGCGCTGCCAGTGCTCGACTATGAGTTCGCAGGGCCCGACGATTTAGCCCAGGACTATGATGCGATCCGCCCGGCCTTTGCCGAGACGGGCACGCCGCGCCTGCCGGCAGGTCTCAACATCGGTGCGCAGCTGTTCTGGCAGCGGAGGCATTTTCCGACCGATTTTGCCAGGACAGCCGCGATCCTGATGTACCCGCAATACTGGGCCTTGCGGCTGACCGGCGTTGCCGCCAACGAGGTGACATCGCTCGGCTGCCACACCGATCTGTGGGACCCGTGGCAGCCCAATTTCTCGTCGCTGGTCGACCGGATGGGCTGGCGCCGGCTCATGGCGCCGGTGCGGCCGGCGAAGGACCGTTTGGGGTCGATCCTACCCGCGCTTGCCCGCCAGACCGGGCTCGACCCGCAAACGCCGGTGTTTTGCGGGCTGCACGATTCCAATGCCTCGCTGCTGCCGCATCTCATCGCCGATCGGCCGCCCTTCTCCGTCGTCTCGACGGGCACCTGGGTGGTGTCGATGGCAGTCGGCGGCAACAAGGTGGCGCTCGATGCGGCGCGTGACACGCTGGTCAATGTCAACGCGCTCGGCAATCCCGTTCCGTCAGCGCGCTTCATGGGCGGACGTGAGTTTTCGCTTCTGACCGACGGCAAGCCGCAGGATTGGAGCGACGCCGATGTCGCCGCCGTACTGGCACGCGGGACATTGCTGCTGCCTTCGACCCAGCAAGGCTCGGGGCCCTATCCGCATCACGCCGCACGTTGGCTTCCGGCCGAGGACGTCACCGACGGCCAGCGCTTCGTCGCTATCTCGTTCTATCTGGCGCTGATGACGGCGACTTGTCTGGGCCTGATCGGCGGCGATGGCCCGGCGATCGTCGAGGGCCCCTTCGCCCGCAACCGGCTGTTCACCCGCATGCTCGCGGCCGCGACGGCGCGGCCAGTCATCGCCTCGGAAGCCGCGACCGGCACCAGCATCGGCGCCGCCCTTTTGGCGACCGATCGCGGCGCGATCGGAAGCAAGGGCGAAACAACGAAACCGCCTGATGATCTCGCATGGGCCGACTATGCGCGCGCATGGCGAGCAGCGGTCGACGCGAGCTGATCAGAGAATCCGCTTGCCGAAGGCCGACATGACGAAGTTGATCGTTTCGGTCGCCAGCCTTGGCTCCAGTTCGGCCGTCAGCCCGGACACATCCATCGACAGCAGCCCGCCGGACAGCGCGATCGTCTCCATCGCCTGATGCGTCTCGCGCACGGTGATGCCGCCGGAACCCGCCGCCCAGCCTGCGAATTCGGTCACCGTTGGCGCGTAACTGACGTGAAAACCTTGCGTGCCGGAAGCGGCGATGTGGATGGCCTCGCGCATGACGTCGCGCATACCCATGGCATCGACATCGGCCATGGTGAAGGCGGAAACGCGCGAATCGTTCAGCACCCGCGCCTCGGCCGGATCGGCGTGGCGCAGGCCGACAATGACGACGTTTTCCGGCGACAGCTGCGGCTGCAAAGCGCCCGGCTTGTGGTCAAGGCCGAGCGCTCGCGCCAGCACGGAGACCTCCGGCAGGTCGATGCCTTCCTCGTCTTCAGGCATCAGCGCGGCGATGGAATCGATCCAGATAAGGCCGAAGGAATGCGTGGCGCGCGCCGTCGCCGCCAGCGCCTTGTGGGCATTGCGACGATCGGCGCCGACGGTCAGCCTGATCAGGCCGGATGGCGGCCGCTCGACATCGGCCAGTTCGACGACGTCGAAATTCATCGCCTCCAGCCGGGCGCCGGTCGCCTCGCGCGCCACGATGCCGGCCGCCGCCGGCTCGGCCGAGATCGACACCATCTTGCGACCGGAATAGTCCTCGACATCGTGCATTGGGGCCTTTTCGACATATTCCGAAGTCATCGCCATCAGCATGGCGCCGTAGCTCATGTGGAAGGCGACGCGGTCGCCGACGGCGGGCGGCGGATCGGCATCGGCCACGTCGAGCAGCAGATGGTCGCTGGAGGCGCCGAGCACGCGCATGCCCTTGGTGATCGGCACCAGCCCCTCGACTAGCACGTCCTCGCGGCCGATATTGGCGATGGCGCGCAGCCTGTCGCCCTCGTCGGAGAAGACCGGCTGGTTGCCGAAGGCATCATAGCCGGACTGGCCGATCGGCCGCGACGGCTTCAGCTTGACCTCGATGATGTCGCTGGTCAGCCGGCAGGCATCGGGTTCGAGCTCGTCCCAGGGCGTGTCGCGGAAGGTTTCGACGCCGCCTTGCAGGATCGCTTCGCCGACCCTGAGATTGTTGATGCCGGCTGGCAGCCGTCCCTCGAGCAGCAGCGGCAGCGACGAGGAGGCGCCGCCCGAGATCCAGTCGAGGCTTTTGCCGGACAGGCGCTCGGTCTTGTAGGCGTGGGCGACGAGCTGGCCGAGGTTCTCTTCCGTCGGCATGATGGCACCGAAACAGCCGAGATTGGTGCCGATGCCGGCGATGCGCACGCCCTTCATTTCGAGGATCTGCTCGACCGTCGACACCAGATCGTTCGGCCAGATGCCTTCCCTGAGATCGCCGAGATCGATCATCAGCATGATGTCGTGGACGCGGCCCATGCGCTCGGCGATGCGGGCGATCTCGCGGATGATGGTGAGTTCGGATTGCAGGCTGATGTCGACGCTGCGCACCACCTCCTCGACGCGGGCGACCGGCGGGCTGCGCAGCAGCATGATCGGCCCATTGATGCCGCTGTCGCGCAGCCGGCGGATGTTCTCGAAGCGCGATTCGGCAATGCCGGTGACACCGCCGCGCAGCATGGCGCGCGCCACTTGCGGCATGCCGCAAGTGCCCTTGGTGACGCCGAAGACCTTGATGCCCGAGCGCGCGCAGCGCTCGACGATGGTGCGGGCGTTACGCTCGATGCGACCGAGATCTATGGCGACTTGCGGACCCGACATCGCTCAGTTCCTGTAGACCAGCCCTTGCGGGTCGATCTCTGGCTTGCGGCCGGCGACGATGTCGGCAAGGAATTTCCCGGAGCCGCAGGCCATGGTCCAGCCGACATGGCCGTGGCCGGTATCGAGATAGAGGTTCGTGTAGCGCGCCTGGCCGATGACCGGCACCGAGTTCGGCATCATCGGCCTGAGACCTGCCCAGAGTTCGGCCTTCTTCTCGTCGAAGGCGCCCGGGAAAAGCTCCTTGCCGGTCCTGAACATGGCGGCGAAGTCACGTGGCCGATACGTGCGGTCGAAGCCGGTGAATTCGGCCGTCGAGGCAAGCCGCAGCCGGTTGCCGAGCCGGGAGTAGCCGATCAACTGGTCTTCGTCGGCGCCGCCCATGGTCGGCCCCTTGCTCTCATCCTCCAAGGGAATGGTCGCGGTGTAGCCTTTCACCGGATAGACCGGCAGGTCGATGCCGTAACGGCGGCCAAGCAGGCCGCTTTCCGGCCCCATCGAGATGACGACGGCGTCGCCGGAGACCGGTCCGGCCGACGTCATCACCGTACGCACACGATCGCCTTCGATGTCGAGACCTTCGACCGTCGTGCCGTAGAGAAACTTCACGCCGAGTTTTTCGGCGGCGTGGGCGGCGAGTTTTTCGACGAATTGCCGGGAATCGCCGGTCTGGTCGATCGGCGAATAGACGCCGCCGGCGATCTTGTCCTTCGCATCGGCAAGGCCGGGCTCGAGCTCGATCAGGCGGTCGCGGCCGACGATCTCGATCGGCAGGCCATGTTGGGCGAGAAAACGGTAATTGTCGGTGCCGGTGTCGAGGCTGTGCTGGGAGCGGAAGAAATAGAGGATGCCCTTCTTGCGCTCGTCATAGTGGATGCCGGTATCGGCCGAAAGCGCATTGATGCAGTCGCGAGAATAGAGCGCCAGACGCAATTTGACCTGACTGTTGGCGCGCAGGCGCGATACCGTGCACTGGCGCAGGAAACGCATGCTCCAGGCCAGGAAATACGGATCGAAGCGCAGCCGCACCTTGATGCCGAGATCGTGGTTATAGAGCGCGCGCAGGAACGTTTTCAGCGCCGCCGGCGAGGCCCAGGCGGTGGCGTCGCCTGGCGACACCAGACCGGCATTCGACTGGCTGGTGCCGCGCGCCGGCGCCGGATGGCGCTCGATTACCGTCACCTCGTGGCCGTCGCTGGCCAGATAGTAGGCCGCCGCCGTGCCGACAACACCCGCGCCGAGTACCAGTATTTTCATGCCGCCCCCCAAATCTCAACGGCCAAAGCGCCTCCACGCTTCGCCGCGAAGCCCTTCAATAGCGCTTTAGCGAGCGCGGGACGAGCCCTTCAGCCGCGTGCGGAGTTCTTGCTGCTCAGGATCCGCTCCCAGGCAAGCGCGTCGGCGACGATCAGGTCGAGGTCGTCGCGCTGCGGCGTCCAGCCGAGTTCTGCACGCGCAAGCTCCGAATTGGCGACTATGGCGGCGGCGTCGCCAGGGCGGCGATCGCCCATCTTCACCTCGAAATCATGGCCGAAGGCGCGGCGCACGCTGTCGATGACTTCGAGCACGGAATAGCCGTGGCTGTAGCCGCAATTGGCGACGAGGCTGGCACCCCCGGCGCGCAGCCGCTCAAGGGCGAGGCGATGCGCCGCTGCCAGGTCGCTGACATGGATGTAATCGCGCATGCAGGTACCATCCGGGGTGGAATAGTCGGTGCCGAACACCTGCATGAAGGGCCGCTTGCCGAGCGCCGTCTCGCAGGCAACCTTGATCAGATGCGTAGCGCCCGGCGTCGACTGGCCGGTACGGCCCCTGGGGTCGGCGCCGGCGACGTTGAAGTAGCGCAGCGCCGTATAGCGCAGCCCATGCGCGATCGCCGCATCGCGCAGCATCCATTCGCTCATCAGCTTGGATAGGCCGTAGGGCGATACCGGCGCCAGGCTGGCGTCCTCGCGCACCGGCTCCAGCCCGGCGCCGCCATAGACGGCGGCGGTCGAGGAAAAGATGAAATTGGGGACGCCTTCGCGCACCGCGGTCTCGATCAGCGTGCGTGTCTTGCAGGTGTTGTTCTCGTAATAGCCGAGCGGATCGGCGACCGATTCGGGAACCACGATCGAGCCGGCGAAATGGATGATGGCGTCAACATGATAGTCCCTGATGATCGAACCGACCAGTTCCCTGTCGGCGACATCGCCGACGACGAGCTTCGCCTCGGGCGCAACCGCCCATTCGAAGCCTGTCGAAAGCCGGTCGAGCACGACCACGCTCTCGCCCGCATCCAGAAGCTCCCAGACCATGTGGCTGCCGATATAGCCGGCGCCGCCCGTTACCAAAACCGCCATCCCGAATCCTCGCACCTTCTGATTTATCGGAAACTGTCTCAACAAGCGCCTTACTGGAAAGCCCGCCGCAAGGCCATTAAAACCCTGAATGTTAAGTCGGTAACAGTCGCTATGGCCTGCGACATGGTACCGAAACAAAATTGATCCACATCAAGGGAATAGGCCACGAACCGTGGTCGTTAGGAACAGGTCCGGGGCGTGGCATTTTGACCAAAAAGGTCCGGTGGACGCCAAAGGGGGCAATGACTATGATCCCGCGCAAAACTTGGGACGTCGACATGAACTATCAGCGGTTCTTCGAGGAAGCGATCGACCAGCTCCATGCCGAGCGGCGCTATCGCGTTTTCGCCGACCTCGAGCGCATCGTGGGCAAGTTCCCGCGCGCCATTTGGCGCTCCAACGGCCGCGCCCAGGAAATCACCGTCTGGTGCTCCAACGACTATCTCGGCATGGGCCAGCATCCCGACGTCATCGCTTCCTTCCAGAACGCGGCCGGCAAGATGGGTTCGGGCGCCGGCGGCACCCGCAACATTTCCGGCACCAGCAATCCGCTGGTCCAGCTCGAACTGGAACTGGCCGACCTGCACGACAAGGAAGCGGCACTGGTCTTCACCTCGGGCTTCGTCTCCAACGAAGCGTCGATTTCGACCATCGCCCGGCTGCTGCCCAACTGCCTGATCATTTCGGACGAGCTCAACCACGCCTCGATGATCGAAGGCGTGCGGCGCTCGGGCGCCGAAAAGAAGATCTTCCGCCACAATGACGTCGCGCATCTCGAGAGCCTGCTGCAGGCGGCCGGCAGTGAGCGCGCTAAGCTGATCGTGTTCGAAAGCGTCTATTCGATGGATGGCGACATCGCGCCGATCAAGCAGATCGTCGAGCTCGCCGAGCGCTACAACGCCATGACCTATATCGACGAGGTCCATGCCGTCGGCATGTACGGTCCGCGCGGCGGCGGCATCACCGAGCGCGAGGGGCTCGCCGATCGCATCGACATCATTGAAGGCACGCTCGCCAAGGCATTCGGCACGCTCGGCGGCTACATCACCGGCACAAGTGCTGTCATCGACGCCGTGCGCTCCTATGCGCCGGGCTTCATCTTCACCACGGCGCTGCCGCCGGCGATCGCGGCTGCGGCGACCACGTCGATCCGTCATCTGAAGCGCTCACAGGCCGAGCGTGACGCGCAGCAGCGCCAGGCGTCGCGGACCAAGGAGATTCTCGGCGCCGCGGGCCTGCCGGTGATGGACTCGCCGACCCATATCGTGCCGTTGCTGGTCGGCGATCCCGAGCTCTGCAAGATGGCCAGCGATCGGCTGCTCGGCGTGCATGGCATCTACATCCAGCCGATCAACTATCCGACAGTGCCGCGCGGAACGGAGAGGTTGCGCATCACGCCGACGCCCTTCCATTCAGATCAACTGATCGCCGAACTGCAGGACGCGCTGGTCGAGACCTGGGATGCTCTGGGCATTCCTTATGGCGCGGCCGGTCGCCCCGCGGTCGCGAAGAGCGACCGGATTATTCCTCTATTGGTCCCGAAGTCAGGCGGCTGAAGACGCTGACCCTCAGTTGCTCAGACCGTCTTCATCCATTTCGCCAGCCGGTGCGCGGCTTCCTCGAGCTGGTCGAGGCGACGGTGGAAGCATAGCCTGAGGAAGGCTTCGCCGCCGGGACCGAAGGCGGTTCCGGGCGCCAGGCCGACATTGGCCTGATCGACGATGTCGAAGGCGGCGGTTCGGGAATCGGTGATGCCGTCGACCGTGAAGAACAGATAGAAAGCGCCTTGCGGCACGGTGAAGCGCGCTTTGCCGGTCGCGCCGAGGATACCGCAGACCAGATCACGCGCCGCCCGCGCCCGCTCGACCTGCTCGACGATGAAGGCATCACCCTCGTCGAGTGCGGCGACGGCGCCGCGCTGCATAAACTGGGCTACGCCCGAGGTCGAGTACTGGATCAGGTTCTCGAAGACCTGCTGCAGGGCGGGATGGGTCTTGATCCAGCCGACGCGCCAGCCGGTCATCGCCCAGTTCTTGGAAAAACTGTTGACAAACAGGATGCGGTCTTCCCCGGTCGCGATGTCGAGGAAGGACGGCGCGCGGCCATGGCCGTAGTGGAACAGCGCATAGATCTCGTCGGCGATGATCCAGATGCCCTTTTCGCGGGCGAGGTCGAGGATCGCCTGCAGGGTTTCCCGGTCGGCGGTCCAGCCGGTCGGGTTGGACGGCGTGTTGACGAACAGCGCCTTGGTCCTTGGCGTGATCGCGGCTGCGATCTTGTCGACATCGCAGGACCAACCATTGCCGGACTGGTCGAGCGTGACCGCAACCGGAACGGCGCCGGCGACACCGGCGGCAGCGGCGAAATTCGGCCAGGCCGGTGACAAATAGACGACCTCGTCGCCACTGCCGGCGACCGCGTCGATCGCCAGCTGGATGGCGTGCATGCCGGAGGCGGTGACGATGAATTCGTCCGTGGCGAAGCTCTTGCCGAAATGCCTGTCATAGTAGCGGGAAAGCGCCTGTCTCAGCTCCGGGATGCCCTTCTGCCAGGTGTAGAAGGTCTCGCCAGCAGCCAGTCCGCGGGCAGCGGCATCGCTGATGAAGGCGGGCGTCGGCAGATCGCCCTCGCCGGCCCAAAGCGGGATCAGGCCGTCGCGCAGGCGGCCGTGGTTGACGACGGCGACGATGCCACTTTCGGGCGCGGCGCGGGCCTCGGCGCGTAAATTCTGGATTAGGGTCATGTAAATGTCCGTTGGTTTTGCGACAGCTAGCCTGTTTTGCGGCAGGCGAAAACAGAAAACCCCGGCTGCAAGCGACCGGGGTTTTGGTCCAGAAATGTTGCTCCGGCTATCTCCTGGCGAGCAGATCGCGAATTTCGGTGAGCAAAGCGACATCGGCGGGCGGTGGAGCGGCGGGTGCTGCCGGCTTCTCCCTCTCCAGCCGCTTGCGCATATTGTTCACCGCCTTGACCATCAGAAAGATGATGAAAGCGAGGATGATGAAGTTCAGTGCCACGGTGATGAAATTCCCGTAGGCGAACACCGCGCCTTCCTTGCGCGCATCGACAAGGTTGGTTGAATGCACGTTGGACGACAGGGCGACGAAGTAGTTCGAAAAATCGACACCGCCAAGTGCGCCGATGAAAGGCATGATGATGTCGTTGACCAGCGAATCGACGATCTTGCCGAAGGCGGCGCCGATGATGACGCCGACGGCCAAGTCCATCACATTGCCCTTGGAAATGAATTCCTGGAATTCTTTCAGCATTCGACCCTCCTTGCCATGGCCGCGCTGCCGCCTCCACCATCCCTTCGGCGCCGGCCCACGTCCACCATAACAAAAACCCTTGGTTGCAACAGAAGCAAAGGCGCGAAAGCAGCTGCATTCTCCTTCCCCGGGGTCAGCGGCCAAATGTCCGACAGACCTGACAGCCATGCGCCGAAAGCCGCGATGGACTCGCCCCCCAAGCTGTGATTGCGTCTGTACCAGGAGGAATTTCGGGCCGTGCAGGGCTGGTTCATCGTCATCATCGCGATCGCCTATGTGACGCTGCTGTTCGTCATCGCCAGCCTTGGCGACCGGCGCTCGGCAGGGCCGGACCGCGCCCGTCCGTTCATCTATGCGCTCAGCCTCGCCATCTACTGCACCTCCTGGACCTTCTTCGGCTCGGTCGGCCTGTCTTCCGAACGCGGCCTCGAATTCCTCGGCATCTATACCGGGCCGGTGCTGGTGTTCGTGTTCGGCTTTCCGTTGCTCAACCGCATCGTCAGGCTGGCGAAGACCGAGAAGATCACCTCGATCGCCGACTTCCTCGGCGCCCGCTACGGCAAGAGCTTCACCGTCGCGGCGATCGCCACGCTGATCGCGACGATCGGCGCGGTGCCCTACATCGCGCTGCAATTGAAGGCGATCTCCGGCTCGGTCAGCCTGATGGTCGAGCACTACACGGGATCGCCACCCTCCTTCGATCCGTTCGTCAGCGACATCTCGCTGGTCGTCGCCATGCTGCTGGCGCTGTTTGCGGTGCTGTTCGGCACCCGCCATGCCGACGCCACCGAGCACCAGGACGGGCTGGTGCTGGCGGTGGCGGTGGAAACCGTGGTCAAGCTCGCCGCCTTCCTGGCGATCGGCCTGATGGTCACCTTCCTGATCTTCGGCGGACCAGGCGACATGTTCGACAAGCTCGCCGAGAATGGCGAGGTGCGGCAGGCGATGGGCTACAACACCTCCTTGGCCACCTGGCTGGTGCTGACCGGCCTCAGCGGGTTTGCCATCATCATGCTGCCGCGCCAGTTCTACGTCACCATCGTCGAGAACCGCGGCGAGGCTGAACTTCGCACCGCGACCTGGGTGTTTCCGCTCTACCTTGTCGCGATCAACCTGTTCGTGCTGCCGATCGCCTTTGCCGGCCTATCGCTGGTCGGGACCAGGACCAGCAGCGACCTCTATGTGCTATCGCTGCCCTTATTCAGCGGCCATGATGTGCTTGCAATGGCCGCCTTCATCGGCGGCCTGTCGGCGGCGACCGCCATGGTCATCGTCGAAAGCGTCGCGCTGTCGATCATGATTTCCAACGACCTCGTCATCCCGCTGTTCGTGCGCCGCCTGCTCAAGACCACGACCTCCGAAAGCGAAGACTGGTCGTCGCTGATCCTCAATGTGCGGCGCGGCGCGATCTTCGTCATGCTGTTCATCGCCTTCCTCTACTATCGCGAGAGCACCAACAACGCGCGGCTCTCCTCCATCGGCCTGATGTCGTTCGCGGCCATCGCCCAGTTCGCTCCGGCGCTGATCGGCGGGCTGATCTGGCGCGGCGCCAACGGCAGGGGTGCAGCACTTGGCATGGTCGCCGGCATCCTCTGCTGGGGCTACACGCTGCTTTTGCCCTCGCTCGCCGCGCCGGATGCCGACATCCTCGTCCACGGCCTGTTCGGCTTCGAGGCGCTTCGGCCGCAGGCGCTGTTCGGCACCGTCGCCGAACCGTTGAACCATGGCGTGCTGTGGAGCCTGTCGATCAACACGGTGTTCTTTGTCCTGGGTTCGCTGTCGCGCGCATCGGTGCCGCTGGAACGCATCCAGGCGGCGATCTTCGTGCCGCGGGAGGCCAGCCCGATGCCAAGCCTGCGCCGCTTCCGCACCGCCATCACCGTCAACGACCTCAAGGACACGATCTCGCGCTATCTGGGCGTCGAGCGCACCGAGCGTTCTTTCCAGTCGTTCGAAAAGACCAACGGCACCACGCTGCACGGCAATGAGCAGGCGAGCATGGACGTCATCCGTTTTTCCGAGCAATTGCTGGCGAGCGCCGTCGGTTCCTCCTCGGCGCGGCTGATCCTGTCGCTACTGTTCCGGCGCAACGACCGCGAATCCAAGGATGCCTTCCGCCTGCTTGACGACGCCACCGAGGCGCTGCAGCACAACCGCGACCTGCTGGAGATCGCGCTCGACCAGATGGAACAGGGCATCACCGTCTTCGACCGGGATTTCCGCCTGATCTGCTGGAACCGCCAGTACCGGGCGCTGTTCGACCTGCCCGACGAGATGGGCCAGGTCGGCGTCTCGCTCGACCGCATCCTGCACCACCTCGCGCAGCGCGGCGACATTCCGTCCGACCAGCGGGTGGCGATGCTCAACCGCCTGACCAGCTTCGTCAGCCCGTGGCAGGTGGAGTTGAAGACCAGCGGCCGCATCCTGGAACTGCGCTCCAACCCGATGCCGGACGGCGGCATCGTCGCCACCTATGCCGATATCTCCGGGCGCGTCGAACAGGATCTGGCGCTGAAGCGAGCCAATGAATCGCTGGAGCAGCGGGTCAAGACGCGCACCATCGAACTGACCCGCGTCAATGAGGAGCTGGCGCAGGCGCAGATGCTGGCCGAGGAGGCCAATCTCGGCAAGACGCGCTTCCTTGCCGCCGCCGGCCACGACATCCTGCAGCCGCTGAACGCCGCCCGGCTCTATTGCTCGTCGCTGATCGAAAAGGCCGGCAAGGGACCCACCGGCAAAGCGGCGGTCAACATCGAATCCTCACTGGAATCGGTCGAGACCATTCTGGGCGCCGTGCTCGACATTTCCCGCCTCGATGCAGGCGCAATGAAACCGGACGACACCGCCTTCAGCCTGGACGGGCTGCTGCGCCAGATCGGCAACGATTTCCTGCCGCTCGCCGCCGAAAAAAAGCTCGGGCTGACCATCATGCCGTCGTCGCTCTGCGTCATGACGGACCGCAATTTGTTGCGCCGGCTGATCCAGAACCTCATCTCCAACGCCATCAAATACACCCGCCACGGGCGCATCCTGGTCGGGGTGAGGCGGCGCGGGGAACTGGCCGAAATCCAGGTGATCGACACCGGCATCGGCATCGCCGGCGACAAGCTGAACACGGTGTTCCACGAATTCACCCGGCTCGACGAAGGCGCGCGCGAAGCCGAAGGCCTCGGCCTTGGCCTCTCCATCGTCGACCGCATCGCTCGCGTGCTCAGGCTCGAAATCCGGATATTTTCCAACCCAGGCAAGGGCACGCGCTTTTCAGTGATCCTGCCGGTTGTCGCGGCCGAGGCGCCTCGGCGCGAAGTCGAAGCGAAGACGCCGGTGCGCGCCACAAATTCGCTGGCCGGACTGCGTGTTCTCTGCATCGACAATGACGCCCGCATCCTCGACGGGATGCGGCTGCTGCTCGAAGGCTGGGGTTGCAGCGTCGACACCGTCACGGGTGTCGAGGAGGCATCCGGCATGCGCCGGCCGGATATCGTGCTGGCCGACTATCATCTCGACGGCGGCACCGGACTGGATGCCATCGAGACGTTGCGGTCAATTCACGGCCATGACTTGCCGGCCGTTCTGGTCACGGCCGACCGCTCCAGCGAGGTCCGCACTGCTGCCGGCGCACTCGACGTGCCGGTGATCAACAAGCCGCTGAAGCCGGCGGTGCTGCGGTCGATGATGGCCAGGGTCAGGCCACTGGCCTCAGCGGCCGAATAATTCGACCCCGCATCCAGGGTCAGCCTGCTGCTTGAAGCGGGTCGCCGCCGATCTTGGCCAGCTGGATCACCGCCTGGGTGCGGCTGTCGACGCCGAGCTTCTGCAGGATGGCCGAGACATGCGCCTTTATCGTGGCCTCGGAGACGCCGAGTTCGTAGGCGATCTGCTTGTTCAACAGTCCTTCCGCCAGCATGCCGAGCACGCGCGTCTGCTGCGGCGTCAGCGCCTGCAGGCGCTTGATCAGGTCTGATATTTCGGGGTCGCGTTCGACGCCGAGATCGATACCGATGGGCGCGGCGATATCGCCGGCCAGCACTGCCTGCACGGCGCCGCGAATCTCCTCCATGCTGGCCGATTTGGAGATGAAGCCCGAAGCGCCGAGATCGAGCGCGCGCCGGATCGTCACCGGGTCGTCATGCGCCGACACAACGACCAGCGGCACCGCCGGGTGAACGCCGCGCAGCGAGATCAGGCCGGAGAGGCCACTGGCGCCCGGCATCGACAGGTCGAGCAACACCATGTCGACATCTTCATTGGCCACGACCAGCGCCTTGGCGCTCTCGAAATCGCCGGCCTCGTGGATAGCGGCGACATCGCCGACGCCGACAAGCGCCTCTTTCAGGGCGCCGCGGAAAAGCGGATGGTCGTCGGCGATGACGAACGTGTAGCCCGACGGCAAATAGTCCTCCCCAAATCCCGCTGCTGATTGACTGCTTTTACGGGATCGGAACGATTATGCGGCGATGCGCCCTGTTTTCAAGCGGCAAAGGCCGGACACGGAGTTTTTCCCAGCACGGCTCAGGTCTTTTGCGAATTGAGCTGGGCGCCGTCGTCCTTTTCCATATCCTTGACGATGCCCATGAAGCTACGCAGGAAGCGTTCCATGTAGCTCATCGTCTTGTTGAAATCCTCTTCGCTGGGCAGCTTCGATTCGAGGCGGGCGGACAGCGAGTTTTCGAGCCTGGTGACGCGCTCGTCCATGGCCTTCATCGAAGTGTGCAAGCGGTCGACCTCGTCCTGGAAGGCGGCGCGTTCGTCGGCCGCCATCTTGCACACCAGTTGGCCGGCGCGCTCCTCGCAGATCGACATGGCGCCGGTCTGCGTGTCCATGCGGACATAGCCGTTGGCCGACTTTTCCAGTTTGTAGCGGTCGGTCTCTTCGGACCAGGCCGACGCCGCGACGAACGAGACAAGTGCGGCGGGGATCAGTATGTGCTGCAGACGCATGTTCAACCTCCACGAGCCAGTATGCGCACCTTATCACAGGTTTGCGCCGTAAATGGGGAAGAGTTGCCCTTCCCCGCATGATCGGTTCGGACTATAGCGCAGCCATGTCTCAGATTATCTACAAGATCGCGCCAGAAGCCTTGTGGCGCGAAGCCGAGAAAAACGGCCGCTTCACCGGTGCTGCGATCGACGTCGCCGACGGCTTCATCCATTTCTCCACCGCCGGGCAGGTGCGGGAAACGGCGGCCAGGCACTTTGCCGGCCAGTCCGACCTTTTGCTGATTGCAATCGACGGCCGCCGGCTCGGCGACGCGCTGAAATACGAGGTGTCGCGCGGTGGTGCGCTGTTCCCACACCTCCACGCCCCGCTCGATCTCAGCGTGGTGCTTTGGGTGCGACCCCTGCCGCTCGGCACGGATGGGCTGCACCAATTCCCGGCGCTGGAGGCCGAATGAGCGTGTTCGACCGGATCGGCCAAAAAATCCTGTTCACGTTCGATCCGGAGGCAGCCCATGGGCTGTCGATCGCCGCGCTGAGATGCGGCCTGCCGGTTGCCGGACGGCCGGTGCGCGACGACAGGCTGAAGGTCAGCGTCTGCGGGATCGATTTCCCGAACCCGCTTGGCATGGCCGCGGGCTATGACAAGAACGCCGAAGTGCCGGACGCGCTGCTTGGTCTCGGCTTCGGCTTCGCCGAGGTCGGTACCGTGACGCCGCTGCCGCAGGCGGGCAACCCGAAGCCGCGCATCTTCCGGCTGACGGCGGATCAAGCTGTGATCAACCGGCTGGGCTTCAACAATGAGGGCCATGGGGCCGCCGAAAGGCGCCTGGCCGCCCGCAAGGGCCCCGGCATCGTCGGCGTCAACATCGGCGCCAACAAGGACAGCGCCGACCGCATCGGCGACTATGAACGCGGCGTGGCCCGGTTTGCCCAATACGCCAGCTATCTGACGGTCAACATCTCCTCGCCCAATACGCCGGGCCTGCGCAACATGCAGGCGCGCGAGCAGCTCGGCGAACTTTTGTCCCGCGTCATTGCTGCGCGCGCAGCCGCTTCGGCCAAACCGCCCGTCTTCCTCAAGATCGCGCCGGACCTTGTCGAGGCCGAATTGGAGGACATCGCCGCCGAAGTCACCGAGAAGCAACTCGACGGCGTCATCGTCTCCAACACCACCATTTCACGGCCGACACTGCGTAGCGCCGGTGTCACCGGCGAGGCCGGCGGGCTTTCGGGAAAGCCGTTGTTCGAGCGCTCGACCATCGTGCTGGCGAAGATGCGCAAGCTGCTTGGGCCGGACCGCGCCATCATCGGCGTCGGCGGCGTCGATTCCACTGATGCGGCACTGGAAAAGATCCGCGCCGGCGCCGATCTCGTCCAGCTCTACACCGGCATGATCTATGCCGGGCCCGCACTGCCCGGCCGCATCCTCACCGGCATGGTTAGTTTCGCCGACAAGGAACGGCTCACATCGATCCGGGCGTTGCGCGACATCAGCCTCGACAAATGGGCATCGAAGCCCCTCTAAAAGGCGGTTCGCACGCGCAGCCGCAAAATCGCCAGCAGGCTGAAGCCGCGCACCAGCAGGAAGACGTGCAGCGACGCCCACAGACCGTTGTTGCCGAAGGCCGGCGCCAGAGCGAGCAGCGCGGCGCTGAAAGCGAGAAACGACAGGAGCATCATGTTGCGCATGTCGCGCGACCAGGTGGCGCCGATGAAGACGCCGTCCATCTGGAAGGCCAGCACGCCGCTCAGCGCGGTGAAGGCCGCCCAGGGCAGATAGGTGTCGGCGACGGCGCGAACATCCTGCGACGTGGTGACCAAGGCGACCAGACCGGCACCGCCCTTGAGCAGGACAAGCGTCGCCGCGCCCGCCAGTCCAAAGCCCCAGAACAGGGTCAGCCGCACCGCCCGGTGGAAGGGCGCGGCGGCGCGCGCGCCGATTGCCCGTCCCGCAAGCTGTTCGGCGGCGGTGGCGAAACCGTCGAGGAAGTAGCCGGCGATGAGGAAGAAGTTCATCAGCACGGCATTGGCGGCCAGCGTCACCGTGCCGAACTGCGCGCCCTGGCGGGTGAACAGCGCAAAGGCGGCGAGCAGCGAAAACGAGCGGATCATGATGTCGCGGTTGAGCGACAGCATGTGCCGGAAGGCCGTCATGTCGAGGATGCGATGGCGGGGCAGCCGGGGCGCGGCCCGGAACCGCCTAATGACGATCGCCAGACCAAGCAGCATGGCAAGGAACTCGCCGGTGACGGTCGCCCATGCGACACCTGTGACGCCCCAGCCGAGTTCTAACCCGAGCAGGAAACAGAGCACGATGTTGATGCCGTTCAGCACTGCCTGCAGCATCAATCCCAGCCTGCCTTCGCCGCGCCCCAGCACGTAGCCGAGAATGGCGTAGTTGATCAGCGTGAAGGGGGCGGCGAGCAACCTGATGCGGACATAGACGGCCATTGCCTCGCTGACGCGCGGTTCGGCGCCCATGAACTTTTGCCCGGCAATGGCGATCAATGGCGCAAGTGCTGCAAATGCGATGCCTGCGACGACCGCGATCAGCACGGCGCGCCAGAACACCGCCTGCTCCTCCACATCGTCGCCGCGCCCGAAAGCCTGAGCGACGAGGCCGGTGGTGCCGGAGCGCAGGAAATTGAAGGTGGTGAAGACGACATCGAAGACCAGCGCGCCAGCCGCCAGGCCGCCGAGCAGGGCTGCATCGCCGAACTGGCCGATCACTGCGGTATCGACGATGCCGAGCAACGGCGTCGTCAGATAGGCAAGTGTCATCGGCACGGCGATGGCAAGCACCGAACGGTGGGTGACGACGAAGGCTCTGGCGTTGGCTTGGGTCGCATCCAAAGGATTGCTGCCTTGCTAATTGCGGCTTGATCGGACAGCCGATGTGCCCCAGTTTCGCGATGCCACGCAATCGCCAACCAATGGCGGCCAACCGAATTCCAACACTGGCGCAGGCCGCCCGACGTCATGTCGCTGCAGATCGTCCATCATCCCGACTACGACGCCGGCTTTGCCGTCAACCACCGTTTTCCTATGAGCAAGTATCCGCTACTGATGGAAGCTCTGCGTTCGCGCGGGCTGGCGCGCCCGGATGCGGCGAACTTGCCCGACCCGGCGCCGGAAGCCTGGCTGAAGCTTGCGCATGCGCCTGACTATGTCGAGCAGGTGCTGGCCTGCGAGGTGCCTGAAAAAATCGAGCGGGAAATCGGCTTTCCGGTCGGCCCGCGCGTTTCGCTGAGGGCGCAGCTCGCAGCGGGCGGCACGGTGCTGGCGGCGCGGCTGGCCTTGCGGCACGGCATCGTCTGCAATGCCGCCGGCGGCAGCCATCATGCGCGGCGCGGGCAAGGTGCCGGCTTCTGCACCTTCAACGACGTCGCCGTTGCCTCGCTGGTGCTGCTGGCCGAAGGCGCTGTCCAAAACATCCTGATCGTCGATCTCGACGTGCATCAAGGCGACGGCACGGCGGATATCCTGCAGGACGAACCCCGCGCGTTCACCTTTTCCATGCATGGCGAGCGCAACTATCCGGTGCGCAAGATCGCGTCAGACCTCGACATCGCTCTGCCCGACGGCACCGGCGACGCCGCCTATCTGGAACGGCTGGGTAGCATCCTGCCGGAACTCTCCGCTCAAGCGCGCTGGGACATCGTCTTCTACAATGCGGGCGTCGACGTCCATGCCGAGGACCGACTGGGACGGCTCGCCCTCAGCGATAACGGCCTGCGCGCTCGTGATGAGATGGTGATCGGCCATTTTCGCGCGCTCGGCATCCCGCTCTGCGGCGTCATCGGCGGCGGCTACTCGACCGACGTGGCCAGATTGGCCGCGCGCCACGCCATCTTGTTCGAGGTGGCCTCCGGCTACGCCTGAGGTTGGGGTCACTTCCGGTAGTTGGCGATCCTGATCAGGATAAAGGCCGGCACGACGATCGCGGCACCCAGCAATATATAGCCGAGGAAGCGATCGATGGCGTGGAAGCCGAGGTTCCAGAGGTCGACGAAGAATTTGCGGATGCCGTAGAAGACATCCATCGGCGACCAGCCGAAGGCATTCATGACCAGACCGACGAGGAACGACACCACCAGCAGCTTGATGAGCACCCTGAGTGGCGAGTCTCCGAGAAAGCGCGTCAGTGCGGACAAGGCCTGTCTCCCGATTGAGGTGCCCGGATTCGGGTGCCCGTGCAGAAATACGCATTTGCCGTTCCGGCATCAAGCCGAAGGGCTTCATATCAGGGAAGGCCGTCAAATCCGCCGGCGGAAGATGCGCGCCTAGGGTGGCCGCTCGCGATAGACTTCCCCGGAACGCCAAAGCCGGTTGTAGCGATTGCCGCTGGAGATGCCTAGTTCCGACAAGGGCCCACCTCCCTTCTTGCGCTTGATGGCCACCAATTCCTTGCCATGCTGAAGACAGTGGCTCGGCTCTTGCGAAGGTTCGGCGCCATCCGACGGTGGCAGCGTCAGCCAGACCGCCTCTCCGACGATCAGGTCTTCCGCATCGCAGGTCATGGCGATGGCCTTGCCGAAGAGGGTCGGACCGGTGGGGCACAGCGCGGTTGGTCCGTAATACTGACGCTTCACATTGGCGCAGACGAGCTCGATGGCCTTCACCAGAGCCCTGTGACGCCGCGGCGCGGCGACCACACCGAGGCTGGTATCCCAAGGCGTCGAGCTCAGAAAGTCGCGAAACACCGACAGGCGTTGCTTGTCGCGGGGAACGCCGCGCAGGAAGGCATAGGAGAGGTCGGCATAGACGCCGCCCTGTTCGTAAAGCAGGCAGTATTTGGCCAGGTCCGCCTTGTAGGCGTAGGGCCGCAGGGTGCGGAAGGCCGACAGCACCTCGGCGTCGAAATGCGCCGAAATGAACTCTATCAACGCCGCTTCCCGAAACAGGACATGCCTTTCGCCCGGATGCGCGGCCTTGAACGACTGGATGTTCTGCGTGACCAGGTCGGAGAGGTCGCCGCCGTCGTCATCGGCTATGAGAATGCTGAACAGGGCATCGCTTTGCTTTCGGCCGTCAGTGCGGGTTGAACGCCGTCAGTTTCTCCCAGTCGCGCCACTGGTGAGGACAGGCCGCGAGGAAGGGCAGATGCCTGTCGGCGAATTCCTGCGTGGCTGACTGCAGGAGTTCGGCCCTGTCCCGATGACCTTCCAGGTCGATGGGCCGATCCACGGTCACCCGGATCTTGCCGGTGCTGTCGTCGCGCACGACGAAAACCGGCAGCAGCGGGGCGCCGGCGATCTTGGCCAGGCGGGGCGCGCCGCTCGACAGTTCGATGGCCGACTGGCCAATCCTTGCCTTGACCAGCAATTCGCCCTCCCAGGCTCCCGCCGTTATCGACACGAATTTGTTCGCGCGCAGCAGACGCCGGGCCTCGTGCATGCTTGCTGCGGAATTGGCACGATCGATCACGATCCGGCCGGCCGCGTATTTCAGCTCGGCGCCGGTCCTGATCGGGTTGAGGAAACGGATGCCGAAGCGCGACTTGGTGAAGCCGTGCTCCGGCCGGCTGACGTGGAACACTTCGAGCCCTGCCCCGGCGAAAGCCATTTTCGCCGCGAGGGCGTTGAAGGAGAAATGCGCGATCCACAGGACCGCGCCGTGACCTGCGTTTCTTGCCGCATCGAGTTGCTGCCGACCTCGCAACTCGATGTCGGGTTTCCAGCCGGCCAGACGCTCGCGCACGATCTGGACATGGTGCTCGCTTCGCATCGCGCCGATGCGGCGTTGATCGTCAGCGCCAGTCAATCCGAACGAGGCGAGAGTCTGCCGGACGCAGCCATCCCCCAGGCTGGAAGAAGCGCCTTTCAGCCGCTCAATGGTCATACAGGCTGCTTGCCAGCGCTTCTCGGGAGCGAGAAGGGAGACAATCGCAAAAACGGGAAGCTGCAGGAGGAACTGCAGGTCTTCTGACGTGAATGTCTTTCTGGAGTGAGAAGTCCTTCTCCTCCTCCTTATCTTGAATTCCAAGCGGGTCCCCACCCAGCACTTCATGTTCGGACCATAACATCGCCAAGCAAACAAGTGCCGGTTCGCAAGGCGCGGCCGTTCTATCATGCCCGTCGACCGGCATCAAAGGCGTCTTGCCAACAGGGCGAGCGGCTTTCGGCGGCTTTGACGATTGCCCGAAGCGGGGCCCTCATGGTAACGAGGTGACGCTGCGGGTATGATGTAATGGTAGCTTGTCAGCTTCCCAAGCTGAACGCGAGGGTTCGATTCCCTCTACCCGCTCCAGCAACTGGCATGGACAGTCCGGCTCGGCGGCGGGATCACTCCCAACGTCTCCCTTCGGCTGCTCCGTACGGCAAGTACCGTCGCTTTGACGTCAGGATTCAAGCTCACGCCAACTCTGCATGAGGCGATGCAGCGGATGACCCGCAAGGCAGGCGTGAAACTCGTTCGACCGTACCTCCGAGGGCTTGGCCGCGCCTGCATGCTGAGCCCGATGAGAACAGGAAGTTGTGATCTCAGCCCGCCCACGATGCGGCGCGATCAAATGGCAGAACAGGGGAGCCCCGTCACACATGCAATTCCTAAAGCGCTGGTTTTCCAACCCCGAGAGTGTGCCAGTCCAAACCGTGGAAGAAGAACATTCCTTAGAATATTTCGCGTGGCTGTTGAGCCGCATGCCATTAGGTGACGTTCCTGACCTAGCGCAATCGCCGCACGTCGGGGCCCAGGATGACAGCGGTCTCGTTGACCGAATTACGGCAGCGTATCGCGGGGCATATGCGGCGTTTGTGCCGACAAGTTCGGCTTGGGATCACTCCTTGTTCAGTATCAAGGCCGACGTTCACAACGCCCTGCTTGGAGACAATGCCGACAAAGCCGCGCGTGTGCTGGGTCGCCCCAGCGAGACAGCATTTTTCTGGGGCTTTGACGATATTGCGAAAGCCCCGCCCGGCGAGGTTGAACCGCACGAATTCGTCGTCCGCCGTCTCAACGGCACCATATCGTGGCAAAAACTCCACGCGATGTGGCTGATGGATATGTTGAACAGCCTTGCCGAAGCTATTGGTGCGCGTCGTATGACCTATCCGGAAATGCAGCCTGCAGATGTCGGCGCCAACTACGCCAATGCGCGAAGCGCCGACCAGATACTGGATGATATCGACGAGACGCTCAGCATCAAGCTGCAATTCCCCAATCCATTTCCAAATGAAATCGGGCTCAGCACAAAGCGGGGAATCGCGGGGTTCCGCGCGTTGCAAGCGGTCTACCAGGCATGGCGAATTGGACAGATCTCAAGAAGCCGAGCAAATTTCAAAGTTCTGGAGATTGGAGCGGGGCTGGGCAGGACAGCCTATTTTGCCGACCTCTTTGGGATCAAGGATTACACAATCATTGACATTCCCCTGACCAATGCCGCGCAGGCTTCATTCCTCGGCCGGACGCTCGGCACGTCGCGTATTCGATTGCATGGGGAAGAATCAGTTGCACCGGTTCGTATAGTGCCCGCTACGGCGATCGATCAAATCGATGAAAGATATGACCTGATCGTCAACGTCGACTCTCTGACGGAGATGTCGCAAGAAACCGCCGAGGCATATTGGCGGTTTGCTCGAAAGAACACGAATACGTTCCTTTCAATCAACCACGAAGTCAACCAGAATACGGTACGATCGCTTTACGCAAATGATCCCGATGTTCGGGGATTGAGGTATCCATACTGGATGCGACGTGGATATGTCGAAGAGGTTCTGACGTGGTAGCGCCGGCGTCGGCCATGGACACAAAGGACGAGATGGTCTTCGATCACAAGCTGAACGCGAGGGTTCGATTCCTCTACCCGCTCCAGCGTCCGAAGGCGAACAGCGCCACTGCGACCACGTTCACGCCAGCACTCCACACAGGGGCAGGTGCTTTGCCGCCTCTTCGGCTCCCATCCGCATTATCGTGTGCGACAGGCCGCCATGCTCCTCGATCCAGTGCCGCACCCAATCGGGGTATTGCGAGATGAGGTAGTTGGCGGCGACCACATTCTGCCGAGCGCCGACGCCATAGGGCAGATGGAAGCCAAAGGATGCGTCCAGGGTAACGCAAAGCTGCTCGGCGGGCAGGGACAGGTAGAGCGTGCAGGCGCTGTCGCATGCCCCGTCAAAGCTCACTGGCTCCTCGGCGATGCGCAGTTCGGCGACATGCAAAGCGAAGTTCACGATCTGGCCACCGGGATTGCCGCTCACGGTCTCCGCGTTCACGGGCAGCGCCATCAGGACGGCGGCGAAGAACCCAATCGCCCTGGTCGTCAACATCCGTGCGGGCATCAGATCTTTGTCCATCTTGTGATCTCGCGTTCGTCTCGCGGCGCCAACGCTAGCATCAAGATGGTTAACATAAGGCAACGCTAATCAACCTTCCGATCGGTTCCGTTACACTAGCGCGAGCTCGATCCCCGCCACGTGCTCCAGCCTTTGGCGCAGAGCGTCACCGCTTCATCTGTTGTCCGGGTTTTGGGAAACGTCCAAGGACTACCGCCATCCGCTCCAGCGTTTATCCCACTTCCCTAAGAATGAAGTCGTGCAGCATCTTGGCGGCCGGCGACAGCACGCGGTTCTTGACCGTGATCAGGCTGTAGGGCCTGACCTCGATGTCGAACTCGGTCTGGACGACGTCGATGGCGCCGGCCAGCCCTTCCGGGCTCTGGATGAATTTCGCCACCTGGATCGACACCGGCGCGATGGCGTCGGACTGCGCCACCATGACCAGGGTCAAGAGCAGCGAGCTGGTGTTGAGGATGCGGTCCGGGAGCGCGATGTTGCGGTTCAAGAAATTGCTCTCCATCGCCTGGCGCAGCGGCGAGCCGCCCGACTGGAAGACCCAGTCATAGGCGGCGGTGTCCTCCAGCCGCACCGCCTTGCCCATGCTCAGCGGGTGGCCGCGTCGCACGATCAGGCAGGCCTTTTCGACGCCGATGACGCGCGATTCGAACAGCCGCGGATTGAGGTCGTCGGGGATGCGCGCGATGATGAAATCATGGCGCGAGGCGATCAGCTCGCGCGCCAGCACGTTGGAGGTCTCGACCTGCATGGTGATCTCGATGCGCGGGTAGATGCGGCGGATCTCGCGGATCGCCGGCACCGCCAGCTCGATCGCCGGCGCCGTCACCGCGCCGAGGAACACCGAACCGCCCTTGCCCGCCTTGAGTTCGGAAATCTCGCGGTCGGCCTCGCGCATCTCGAGCAGGATCGAGCGCGCGCGCCGGGCCAGAGCCTTGCCGTAGGGCGTCAGCGTGATACCGCGCGGCAGCCTTTCGCACAGCTTGACGTCGAGCACCGCCTCCATCTCGGCGATCATGCGCGAGGCGGCGGGCTGTGAAATGTTCATCACCTGCGCGGCCGCGCTCACCCGGCCGTGATCATCGAGTGCGGCGATCATGCGCATGTGGCGTAGGCTCAGGCCGCTGCGCAGCAGGGTTTCGCCGTCGCCCGGCAGCTCGTCGTAACTACCGGAAATTCCAGAAGGATTTCGCAATGCCGCCATGATTGTCGCCTGTTCCCGTCGAAGGATCGATCTGTTTTCAATCATATATCAGTTTCGGTATAGCAATCATCAAAGATCGCATTTGACAGTTATGTCAAAGGGACACACCCTTCGCGCGTCCTGGGGCGTGCCAGTCGATGACGAGGAAAATCGTATCGATTGAAATCTGCGTCCCAGGGCCGATTGGGAGGATACCGGAGATCGATAGACGACAGCAGCGCGCTTGCGCTTCTGCTCGACTGCGCGGCCCGCGAAGCCCCGAGGTGTCGCGTCCATCAACCAGGGAGAGTTACTGTGAAAATCATCAAGACACTGGCCGCCGTGGCGGCCCTTGGCATCGCGGCCATGACGCTGCCTGCGCATGCAGGCGAAGGCCTGGTCGGCGTGCTGATGCCGACCAAGACCTCGCAGCGCTGGATCAATGACGGCGATGCCGTGAAGTCCCAGCTCGAGGCGCTCGGCTATACCGTCGACCTGCAATACGCGCAGGACGACATTCCGAACCAGCTCAGCCAGCTGGAGAACGAAATCACCAAGGGCCCGAAGGCGCTGATCATCGCCTCGATCGACGGCACCACCTTGTCGGACGCGCTGCAGAAAGCCGCTGACGCGGGCGTCGTCGTCGTCGCCTATGACCGCCTGATCAAGAAGACCGCCAACGTCGACTACTACACCACCTTCGACAATTTCGGCGTCGGCGTCATCCAGGCCAATTCGCTGCTCAAGGGCCTCGGCATTCCGGAAAAGAAGGGTCCGTTCAACATCGAGCTGTTCGGCGGTTCGCCGGACGACAACAACGCCTTCTTCTTCTACGACGGCGCCATGTCGGTGCTACAGCCGCTGATCGACAACAAGACCCTCGTCGTCAAGTCGGGTCAGACGGGCATGGACAAGGTCGGCACGCTGCGCTGGCTGGCCGCCACCGCGCAGGCCCGCATGGACAACCTGCTGTCCGCCAACTACTCGGACGGCAGCCGCGTCGATGGCGTGCTGTCGCCGTATGACGGCCTGTCGCGCGGCATCATCGCCTCGCTGCGCGCCGTCGGCTACGGCACCGCCGACCAGCCGTGGCCGGTCGTGACCGGCCAGGACGCCGAGACCGCTTCGGTCAAGGCGATCATCGCCGGCGAGCAGTACTCGACCGTGTTCAAGGACACCCGCGAACTGGCCAAGTCGACCGTCGAACTCGTCGACAAGGTGCTGTCGGGCGGCAAGCCGGACGGTCTCGACACCAAGACCTATAACAACGACGTCAAGGTCGTCCCCTCGATCCTCTTGACGCCGCATGAGGTCGACAAGTCGAACTACCAGGCGCTGGTCGTCGACTCCGGCTACATCAAGGCCGACGAACTGAAGTAATCTCGGTTGCAAAGACAGGGGTCCTGCGCAACGCAGGGCCCCTTTTCGTTAACCAGCGAGCCCGGTATTGTTTGCCGGCCTCGGAGGGAATTCCTGATGACCTCGACGATTTTGGAGATGCGCGACATCACCAAGACGTTCCCCGGCGTAAAGGCGCTGTCGAACGTCAACCTCAGCGTCGAGGAAGGCGAGATACATGCCGTGGTCGGAGAGAACGGCGCCGGCAAGTCAACGCTGATGAAGGTGCTGTCGGGCGTGTACGCGTCCGGCACCTATGACGGCGCGATCGTCTACCGCGGTGAGGAATGCCATTTCAAAGGCATCCACGACAGCGAGCACAAGGGCATCGTCATCATCCACCAGGAACTTGCGCTGGTGCCGATGCTGTCGATCGCAGAGAACATTTTCCTTGGCAACGAGCACGCCAAATTCGGCGTCATCGACTGGAATGCCAACGAGACGCGCACCAGCGCCCTGCTCAAGAAGGTGGGCCTCAAGGAGGACCCCAAGACGCTGATCACCAATATCGGTGTCGGCAAGCAGCAATTGGTCGAGATCGCCAAGGCGCTGAGCAAGGAAGTGAAGCTGCTGATCCTGGACGAGCCGACGGCGTCGCTCAGCGAAAAGGACAGCCAGGCGCTGCTCGACCTTTTGCTTGAATTCAAGCGCCAAGGCATGACCTCGATCCTGATCTCGCACAAGCTCAACGAGGTGAACCGGGTCGCCGACAAGGTCACGGTCATCCGCGACGGGCGCACGATCGAGACGCTTGCCAAGAAGGATATCAGCGAAGACCGCATCATCACCTCGATGGTCGGCCGCTCGCTCGACGACCGTTATCCGCCGCGCGAGCCCAAGATCGGCGAGACCGTGCTCCAGGTGAAGAACTGGTCGGTCTATCACCCGCTCCATGCCGAGCGGCAGGTGATCAAGGGTATCGATATCGACGTCCGCAAGGGCGAGGTGGTCGGCATTGCCGGGCTGATGGGCGCCGGACGCACCGAATTCGCCATGAGCCTGTTCGGCCGCTCCTACGGCCGCCGCATCACCGGCGAGGTGATGCTCAAGGGCAAGCCGATCGACGTCTCCTCGGTGAGCAAGGCGGTTGAACACGGCATCGCCTATGTCACCGAGGACCGCAAGACCTACGGCCTCAACCTGATCGACCATATCAAGCACAATATCACGCTGGCCAATCTCAGCGGCGTGTCGCGTCATAGCGTGATCGACGATATGCGCGAGCTGGCCGTCGCCAACGACTACAAGGCCAAGACCAACATCCGCTCGTCCAGCGTCTATCAGATGACGGGCAATCTGTCGGGTGGCAACCAGCAGAAGGTGGTGCTGTCGAAATGGCTGTTCGCCAATCCGGAGGTGCTGATCCTCGATGAGCCGACGCGCGGCATCGACGTCGGCGCCAAGTATGAAATCTACACCATCATCGCGCGTCTCGCCTCCGAGGGTAAGGCGATCATCGTCATCTCATCGGAGATGCCCGAACTGCTCGGCATCACCGACCGCATCTACGTCATGAACGAAGGGCGCATCGTAGGCGAAATGGCGGCAAGCGACGCAAGCCAGGAAAAGATAATGCGTGCCATCGTCCGGGGAGAAGGAAAAGCATCATGAGCACCGAAAGCGCTCCCGCGCCGAAAAGCGGCGTCGCCGAAGATGTGCAGCAGGGGCCCCGCGTGGCCGTCTCTGCGCTAATCACCAATTTGCGCGAGTACGGCCTGATCCTGGCGCTGATCGCCATCATGGTGTTCTTCCAGTTCACCACGTCCGGAACACTGTTCAAGCCGGTGAACCTGAGCAACCTGGTCCAGCAGAACTCCTTCATCATCGTGATGGCGCTGGGCATGCTGCTGGTGATCGTCTCCGGCCATATCGACCTCAGCGTCGGCTCCGTCGCCGGCTTCATCGGCGCGCTGGCGGCGATGATGATGGTCATCTGGCCGCTTGGCCCCTTAAGCAATCCGCTGGTGGTGTCGATCGTCTGCCTGATCATCGGCGGCCTGATCGGCGCGGGGCAAGGCTACTGGATCGCCTATCACCGAATACCGAGCTTCATCGTCACGCTGGCGGGCATGCTGATCTTCCGCGGCATCTGCCAGGCGCTGCTGGGTGGCGGATCGTCCGTGGGGCCGCTTCCGGCTGGCTTCAAGGCGCTCAGCTCCGGCTTCATCCCGGATTTGATCGGCCCCTTGGTGCTGATCCCGCCGACGGTGAACGCCGCCGGCAAGACCATCGTCGGCAGCGGCCTGACGCTGCACATGACGACGATCGTGATCGGTCTCATCGCCGTGCTCGCCTATGCCTATTTCGGGCTCAAGGCACGGCGCACGCGCGAGCAGCACGGCTATGAAGCCGAGCCCTTCACGCTGTTCGTCGTCAAGACCCTGGTGACCAGCGCGCTCGCGCTGCTCCTGGTCTACCAGTTCGCCACCTACAAGGGCCTGCCAATCGTTCTCATGGTTATGGGCGTGCTGATCGCACTGTTCGTCTTCGTCACCAAACGCATGACGATCGGCCGCCGCATCTATGCGATGGGCGGCAATGCCAAGGCAGCACAGCTGTCGGGCATCAAGACCGAACGGCTGACGCTGATGGTGTTCGTCAATATGGGCGTATTGTCGGCGCTTGGCGGCCTGATCATCGCGGCGCGGCTCGGACAAGCGGTTCCGGCGGCGGGCCTCGGCAGCGAGCTCGACGTCATCGCAGCGGTGTTCATCGGCGGCGCTTCAGCCATGGGCGGCGTCGGCCAGGTGATCGGCGCGGTGGTCGGCGGCTTCATCATGGGCGTCATGAACAACGGCATGTCGATCATGGGCGTTAATGTCGACTGGCAGCAGGTCGTGAAAGGCCTGGTGCTGCTCGGCGCCGTGGTCTTCGACGTCTACAACAAGAACAAGGGTTAAGGGCGAGGCAAGCAGGAAGGCATACGGGTCACATCGCGGCCGTCGGCAACCCGCCGATGCACAGAAGTCCCCCGAGGGACCAGGCCTGCGAGCGCAATCCGGACGAAGAATTTCACCCGCGGCGCGGATTGGTCCCGAGCCGTGCAGGTCAGGGTTTGCCATGCAGGCGGCCGGGCCAAGGCACCAGAGAGAGGGTATATCATGCTGATCTCCCAGATCCTCGACGACGCAGAGACGATCCGCGTCGTCGCCCGCAAAGGCGGCAAGACCCGGATCATCAACGGCGCCCGCAGCGTCTATTCGCTGGCCATGGAAGCCGCGCGCACGGGCACCGGGCTCGCCGCGCTGATCGAGCGCAAGGGTTTTGGCGAGGCCGTCGACCTCGACGCCGCCTACAAGAAGGGGCGCCTGCTGTCGCCGATCAACCATCCCGATCCCGCGCATCTCCACCTCACCGGCACGGGGCTCACCCATCTTGGCTCGGCGGCGACGCGCGATTCCATGCACAAGAAGCTCAGCACCGACGGCGAGGAGCAGCTCACTGATTCCATGAAGATGTTCCGCATGGGGCTGGAGGGCGGCAAGCCGGCGAAGGGCCAGACCGGCGTGCAGCCGGAATGGTTCTACAAGGGCAACGGCACGATGGCGGTAGCGCCGGGCGCGGCACTGATGTCGCCGGCGTTTGCCCAGGATGCCGGCGAGGAGCCGGAGATCGCCGGCATCTACGTCATCGGCGACGACGGCGCGCCGTTCCGTGTCGGCTTCACGCTGTCGAACGAGTTTTCAGACCATGTCACCGAGCGTGTGAACTATCTTTTCCTGGCGCATTCGAAGCTGCGCAACGCCTCGTTCGGGCCAGAGATCCTGATCGGTGACCTGCCGTCCGACGTCAGGGGCTCATCGCGCATCGTTCGCGACGGCAAGCTGCTTTGGGAAAAGCCGTTCCTGTCGGGCGAGGCGAACATGTCGCACACCATCGCCAATCTCGAGCACCACCATTTCAAATATTCGGCCTTCCGCCAGCCCGGCGACGTGCATGTGCACATGTTCGGCACGGCAACATTGTCCTTCGCCGACGGCATCAGGACCGAGGCCGGCGATATTTTCGAGATCGAAGCCGGGGATTTCGGCCTGCCGCTGCGCAACCCGCTCGAGATCGAAAAGCCGGTGAAGGTGGCGGTGAAGGCGCTGTGAAGGCGTGATCTCCCCCCTCGTGGGGGAGATGGCCGGCAGGCCAGAGGGGGGCGCTGTCCCTCCAGCGTCTCAATCGAGAGCACCTGCCCTTCAGCTGTCGTGGGCGAGGGCGATCCTTCGCGCCCCCCTCTGCCCTGCCGGGCATCTCCCCCACGAGGGGGGAGATTGGCAGTTTCAACCTCTCAATAAATATCGAAGTCGAAATACTTGGCCTGGATCTTCTTGTAGGTGCCGTCGGCGACGATGGCGTCTATGGCCGCGTTGAGCTTGTCGCGCAGTGCGGTGTCGTCGAGGCGCACGGCGATGCCGGCCTGCGTCTCGGTGCCCTTGACGTCGCCGACCATCTTGCAGCAGCCGTCGCTCGCCTTCTTCATCCAGTCGACCAGCACAAACTTGTCAGAGATCACCGCGTCGAGGCGGCCGTTCTGCAGGTCGGTGATCGCCTCTTCCTGGGTCGGGTAGAGCTTGGCTTCGGCGCCGGCCTTGCCGTAGACATCCTGGGCGAAATCGGCCTGGGTGGTCGATGCCTGGGCGCCCACCGTCTTGCCGGCAAGGGCTGCCGGGTCGGTCGAGGTCAGCTCGCTGTCCTTCGGCGCGACCAGCGCAAGCGGCGTCGTATAGTATTTGTTGGTGAAGGCGACCTGCTTCTTGCGTTCCTCGGTGATGCTCATAGAGGCGATGATGGCGTCGAACTTCTTGGCCTGGAGGGCGGGAATGATGCCGTCCCAGTCCTGGGTGACGATTTCGCATTCGACCTTCATCTGCGCGCACAGCGCATCGGCGATGTCGACGTCGAAGCCGACGACCTTGCCGTCCGGAGTGATGGTGTTGAACGGCGGATAGGCGCCCTCGGTGCCGATCTTCAGTTTCTCCGCTGCCTGCACCGGCAACGAACCGGCGCCGAGCGTCAGCAGGGCAGTTGCGGCTGCCGACAGGATCCATCTCGAGATTTGCATGGTCTTCCCCTTTATTTCCGTCACCTCGACGGGCTGAGGCACAGCCAAGCATGGCACGCCCGGTCAGGCAAGCACGGTCTGGCGGTGGCGGAAAGATCAGCGCGCGGCGCGGAAATGCTTGGATAGTTTCAGGCCCTGGGCCTGGTAATTCGAGCCGAGATCGGTGCCGTAGAGCGCCTGCGGCCGTTTCAGCATGTGCTCGTAGACCAGCCGCCCGACGATCTGGCCGTGATCGAGGATGAAGGGCACTTCATGGCTGCGCACTTCGAGCACCGCCCGGCTGCCGGTGCCGCCGGCCGCCGAATGGCCGAAGCCCGGATCGAAGAAGCCGGCATAGTGGACGCGAAATTCGCCGACCAGCGGGTCGAAAGGCGTCATCTCGGCGGCATAGAGAGGCGGCACATGCACCGCCTCGCGCGACACGAGGATGTAGAACTCGTCCGGATCGAGCACAAGTTCGCCGGCGCCGCTCTTGTAGAGCGGCTCCCAGAAATCGACGACGTCCTGCGCGGCACGCTTGTCGACATCGATCAGGCCGGTGTGGTGCTTGCCGCGATAGCCGACCAACCCGTCCTTGTCGCCATCGAGATCGATCGACAGTGCAATGCCGCCGCCGGAAATGTTGGGCGGCTCGGTGGCCACCAGCATCTCGGCATGATGCAGGTCGCGCAATTCGCTTTCCGACAGCAGCGCGTTGCCGGTGCGGAAACGGATCTGCGACAGCCGCGAGCCGGCGCGTACGACGATCGGAAAGGTGCGCGGACTGACCTCGAGATAGAGCGGACCATGATAGCCGGCGGCGATCTTGTCGAACTCGTGGCCGCGATCGGTCATCACTCGGGTGAAGATATCGAGCCGTCCGGTCGAGCTCTTCGGATTGGCGGAAGCAGAAATGTCCGACGGCAGCGCCAGGCTTTCCAGCAGCGGCACGATGTAGACGCAGCCCGTTTCCAGCACCGCGCCCTCAGCGAGGCTGATCTCGTGCAGCTGCAGCCGCGCGAGCTTGTCGGCGACCTGATGATCGGGGCCGGGTAGGAAGGAGGCGCGCACGCGCCAGGCCTTATCGCCGAGCCTGAGATCGAGGCTGGCCGGCTGGATCTGGTCCGCGTCGAGAGCGCGCGGCGACTTCAGCGCGCCTGACTGGAAGAGCGCGGAAATGTCCTGATCGGGAAGAATGCCTGTTCGCCGCAAAGGCTGGCTCCGCTGCAACACCGCTGGTACAAACCTCTTAATCAAGCCGGCAATTGACGCAAGCGCGGTGCGGGTCTAAAGGGTCGTTATCCCGTGGTGATTTGGCCGGTCGGCTTGCAGCCACGTTAAACAAGTCGCTAAAGGACCGTTGGCCGCAAGGCCGTATGGACCGGTTGCGACTTTCGCGGCCGGTTTTTTTGTGTTTGGGACAGAGCAATGACCAAGAAGCGCGACTGGAAACCTCAGACGGCACTCGTGCATGGCGGGACCTTGCGTTCCGGCTTCGGCGAGACCTCCGAGGCGATGTACCTCACCCAGGGCTATGTCTACGAGACGGCACAGGCGGCGGAAGCCCGCTTCAAGGGCGAGGAACCCGGCTTCATTTATTCGCGCTATGCCAATCCGACCGTCGACATGTTCGAAAAGCGCATGTGCGCGCTGGAAGGTGCGGAGGACGCGCGCGCCACCGCCTCCGGCATGGCGGCGGTGACGGCAGCCCTTCTGTGCAGCGCCAGGGCCGGCGACCATATCGTGGCGGCGCGTGCCTTGTTCGGCTCCTGCCGCTGGGTGGTCGAGACGCTGGCGCCGAAATACGGCATCGAGGCGACGCTGGTCGACGGCACCGACATCGCCAACTGGGAAAAGGCGGTCAAGCCGAACACCAAACTTTTCTTCCTCGAAAGCCCGACCAACCCGACGCTGGAAGTGGTCGACATCGCCGCCGTCGCTGCGCTCGCCAATTCGATCGGCGCCAGGCTGATCGTCGACAACGTCTTCGCCACGCCCTTGCAGCAGAAGCCGCTGCAGCTCGGCGCCCACATTGTCGTCTATTCGGCGACCAAGCATATTGACGGCCAGGGCCGCTGCCTCGGCGGCGTCATCCTGTCGGACAAGAAGTGGATCGATGAGAATCTGCACGACTATTTCCGCCACACCGGCCCCAGCCTGTCGCCGTTCAATGCCTGGACGCTGCTCAAGGGCCTGGAGACGCTGCCGCTGCGCGTGCGCCAGCAGACGGAAAGCGCCGGCAAGATCGCCGATTTCCTCGCGGAACGCCCGGAAATCGCCCGTGTGATTTATCCGGGCCGTGCCGACCATCCGCAGGCCGATATCGTCAGGAAGCAGATGACGGGCGGCTCGACGCTGATCTGCCTTGATGTCAAGGGCGGCAAGCAGGCGGCGTTCGCCTTCCAGAACGCTTTGGACATCGTGCTGATCTCCAACAATCTCGGCGACGCCAAGAGCCTGATAACCCATCCGGCGACGACGACGCACAAGAACCTCAGCGACGAGGCGCGCGCCGAACTCGGCATCGGCCCGGGCACGCTGAGGCTTTCGGTCGGGCTTGAGGATGCGGACGATCTGCTCGCCGATGTCGAGCAGGCGCTCAAATCAGCCAAGTAAAGGGTTCAGACTGCGATTTGGACAAACGCCTGAGCGTTGCTCAGGCGCCCTCTTCCAGTTCGGTCATCGCCTTGGTGCGGATGGTCATCGCATTGCCGCGCCAGTCGACGGCGCCGCCGAGCCAGCCGCGCGCCCAGATCGCCGGCAGCATCACGTCGCGCACCATCATCGCCGGGATGGTGCGCGGCGACAGGTACCAGCCCTTGGCCCAGGCCAACGCGCATTCCGGCACATAGGCGAGCGCCAGGACGCAGAGCGCGGTGAGCGGCAGACTGATGCCGGCACCGGCGGCCGCGACCAGCGCCAGCACCAATGGCACGGCCACGCCGGTCAGGATTTCGGGGGCGAAGAACAGCGGAAAGGTGACGCGGCGCAGGCGCGCCCAACGGGCCTGGCGCGACCAGATTTCGCCGAGACGGCGCTCACCCAGCGGCTGCTCGAAAGGCGAAGCGACAAGATTGACGCGCAGCCCCAGCCCGTTGACCAGCTTGGTCGCGGCGGCGTCCTCGGCGATCTCGGCGGCCAGCGCGCGGATGCCGCCATTGGCGTCGAGCACAGGCTTCTTCCACAGCATGCTCTTGCCCTGGGCGAAGCCGAGGCCGAGCGCCTCGCCGGTATACTGCCAGCGCGCCTGCAGCGTGTTGAGGAAGGCGCATTCGACCTCGGCCCAGAAGCCGTCCGGCCGTGAGCCGACCGGCGTCGAGCAGACAAGGCCGGTGTCGGGCCGCCACGCCGCCATCAAGTGCTGGATATAGTCCCTGGGCATCAGCACGTTGGAATCGGCAAGGATGACCCAGTGGTGGCGCGCCGCTTCCCAACCCTTGACGCAATTGTTGAGCTTGGGATTGGCGCTGATGCGGTCGTCACCGACCAGCAGCCGGGCCGGCACCTTCGAAAACCGGACGATCGCCCTGTTTATCAGCTTGACCACCGGATCGTCGGCGTGGGCGACGCAGAAGATCAGCTCGTAGCGCGGCCAGTCGAGCGAGAAGGCGCGCTGAAGCGTTTCTTCGGTGAACGGCTCGACGCCGCGCGAGGGGATGACGATCGACACCGGCGGCGCCTTGCCGGGTGGCCGCGCAAGCGTGCGCGGCCACTTCAGCCTGAAGGCCGCAAGCAGGATGCCGGCGAGATTTGAAAGAATGAGGGCTGTCGAAAGCACGGCGGCGGCGATGACGATCAGTTCCATCGAGATCTGGTCACTCCGGAAAAGCCGGCCGGAAGATGGCCGTTTTGAACAGGTCGACAGAGCGCTTGAGTCGCCCGGCACGGTCCGTGCACACCATCATTGTCATGTGTCACTCAAATGACATTGTTTGGCGGCAGGTGCGCACAAAGACGGAAGAGACAGGCGCCGCGCTCCGTTGACCTAGTCAAAGAGTGCACCGAGACTTCCGCCAGGACTGTTTGGAGTAGCTCATGTACCGCGCCATTACGCGCAACATCGAAGTGCAGGTCAGGCCGTTCTATCTCGAGGATCGCTCGGATCCGTCGGAGAACCGCTATGTCTGGGGCTACCACGTGACCATCGACAACCAGTCGGACGAGTTCGTGCAGCTGATGTCGCGCTATTGGCACATCACCGATGGCACTGGCCGGGTCGAGGAGGTACGCGGCGCCGGCGTCGTCGGCGATCAGCCCGAACTCAACCCCGGCGACAGCTACCAATATACGTCCGGCTGCCCGCTCTCAACGCCGTCCGGCATCATGGTCGGCCATTACACGATGCGCAACAAGCGGGGAGAGACGTTCGACATCGCCATCCCCGCCTTCTCGCTCGATCTGCCGGGCACGCGCAGGACGGTGAATTAAGGGAGCAAGCGGTCTAAAGTTCGCGCCGCCCCTCATCCGCCTGCCCGGCACCTTCTCCCCGTATAGTGACGGGGAGAAGGAGTTACGTCACTGAGCCGCCGCGAATTCCGCCGGGTCGAAGTCGTACTGCGTCGAGCAGAACTCGCAGGCGACATGGATGCCGCCATCCTCGGTGCTGTCCTTGATCTCCTGCGCCGAGAAGCCTTCGAGGATGCCGCGGATCTTCTCGCGCGAGCAGGAGCATTGGTCGGCCACCGGCACGCCGCCGAAGACACGTACGCCATGCTCGTGGAACAGCCGGTAAAGCAGCCGCTCGGCGCCGACCGTCGGATCGATAAGCTCGGTCGGCTCGATGGTGCCGAGCAGGGCCAGCAGCTCCTGCCAGGAATTATCGACCGGGTCATGGACCTCGTCGCGCGGATCGCCGTCGCCGCCGGAAATGTCCGGCACGCGCATGCGCTCCGGCGACTGCGGCAGGAATTGCGCCAACAGACCGCCGGCGCGCCATTGCTCGCGGGGACCACCGATGCCCGGCGTCACCAGCTTGGCAACCGAAAGCCTGAGATCGGTCGGGATCTGCTCCGACTGGCGGAAATAGGTGCGCGCGGCCTCTTCCAGCGTCTCGCCGTCGAGCTGGACGATGCCCTGATAGCGCTGCGTGTGTGCGCCCTGATCGATGGTCAGCGCCAGCACGCCGTTGCCGAGCAGCGTCTGTTGCGAGATTTCGCCGGCAGCCGTCAGCGCCTCGAGCCTATCGGGGTCGAAGCGTGCATAGGCCCGCAACGCGGATGGCGTCGAAAAATCCGCCACCAGCATGTCGACCGGCCCGTCGGTGCGGGTCTGCAGGATGAACTTGCCCTCGAATTTGAGCGAGGTGCCGAACAGCACCGTCAGCACGCAGGCTTCCGCCAGCAGGCGGGCGACCGGCTCGGGATATTCGTGGCGTCCAAGGATGGCGTCGAGCATCGGCCCGAGCTGGACGGTCCGGCCGCGCACGTCGAGCGGGGCGACCTCGAACGGCACGACGTGATCGTCGCCGGCATAGCCGAATTCGCCGAGTTGAGGGTGGTGTTCAGTCACTTGACGGGTTTCCAACATGACAAAGCTCCGGCGGGCGGCCATGCGGCCCGGAGGGGCACATGCACCGAAACGCGCTCAATTTGCGTGATGGCCCGCAGATAGGCATCACACCTCCGGAGATCAAGCGCCCAGGCACCAGGCCAAAACCGCCTTCTGGGCGTGCAGCCGGTTCTCGGCTTCGTCGAACACCACCGAATGCGGCCCGTCGATCACCTCGTCGGTGACCTCCTCGCCGCGATGCGCCGGCAGGCAGTGCATGAACAGCGCGTCGGGCTTCGCCTTGGCCATCAGCGCCGCATTGACCTGATAGGGCAGGAAGACGTTGTGGCCACGGGCACGGTGCTCCTGACCCATCGACACCCAGCAGTCGGTGACGATGCAATCGGCCTGATCGACGGCTTCCTCGGGCGAGCGGGTGAAGGTCAGCTTGCCGCCATTGGCCTTCGACCAGTCGACATGCTTTTCGTCGGGCTCGCTGCCTTCCGGCACCGCGACATTGAGGTTGAAGCGGAAGCGTGCGGAGGCTTCGAGCAGCGAATGCAGCACGTTGTTGCCGTCGCCGGTCCAGGCGATGGTCTTGCCGGCGACCGGACCGCGATGCTCCTCGAAGGTCATGATGTCGGCCATCAGCTGGCAGGGATGGGTGTCGTCGGTCAGCCCATTGATGACTGGAACGGTGGCGTTCTCGGTCAGTTCGAGCAGGCGCTCATGCGATGTGGTGCGGATCATGATGGCGTCGACATAGCGCGACAGAACCTTGGCCGTGTCGGCGATGGTCTCGGAACGGCCGAGCTGCATCTCGGTGCCGGTCAGCATGATGGTTTCGCCGCCGAGCTGGCGCATGCCGACGTCGAAGGATACGCGCGTGCGCGTCGACGGCTTGTCGAAGATCATCGCCAGCACCTTGCCCTCGAGCGGCTTAGTCCGCTCGCCGGCCTTGAGCCTGGCCTTTCGCACCACCGCATCGTCCAGCATGAAGCGCAGATCGCCTTCGGAAACGGCGGACAGGTCGGTGAAGTGGCGAACGCTCATCGGGAATGGTTCCAGGATTACTTCGCGGCGGCCGCGGCGATGGCATCGGCCAGGCCCTTGGCGCCGGCGCGGATGCGGTCGAGCGCCTCGCTGATCTCGGCGTCGGTGACGGTGAGCGGCGGCAAAAGGCGGATGACGTTGTCGCCGGCCGGAACCGCCAGGAAATGCTGGTCGCGCAGCGCCATGTTGACCTTGGTGTTGGGCATCACGCATTTCAGGCCGAGCATCAGCCCGGTTCCCCGGATGCCCTCGATGACATCGGGGAATTCGTCGGCGACGCCGGCCAGCCCCTGTTTCAGCAGCAGCGCCTTGCGTTGCACATCCTCGAGGAAACCGCCTTCCAGCACCACGTCGAGCACGGCGTTGCCGACCGCCATCGCCAGCGGATTGCCACCGAAGGTGGTGCCGTGAACGCCGGCGGTCATGCCGACCGCGGCTTCGTCGGTGGCGAGGCAGGCGCCCATCGGGAACCCGCCGCCGATGCCCTTGGCGATCGCCATGATGTCGGGTGTCACACCCGTCCATTCATGCGCGAACAGCTTTCCGGTACGGCCGATGCCGCATTGGACCTCGTCGAAGATCAACAGCAGGCCGTGCTGGTCGCAAAGCTGCCGCAACCGCTTCAGGGATTGCGTCGGCACCGGGCGGATGCCGCCTTCGCCCTGCACCGGCTCGATCAGGATGGCTGCGGTCTCCGATGTGATCGCCTTTTCCGCCGCGTCAATGTCGTCGAAACCGACCTGGTCGAAACCCTCGACCTTGGGGCCGAAGCCTTCGAGGTATTTGTACTGGCCGCCGGCGGCGATGGTCGCCAGCGTGCGGCCGTGGAAGGCGCCTTCGAAGGTGATGACGCGGAAGCGCTCGGGATGACCCTTGACGAACTGGTAGCGCCGCGCCGTCTTGATGGCGCATTCCAGCGCCTCGGCGCCGGAATTGGTGAAGAACACCTTGTCGGCGAAAGTGGCGTCCGCCAGCCGTTCGCCCAGCCGCCTCTGCTGCGGAATCTCATAGAGATTGGAGACGTGCCACAGCTTGCCCGCCTGCTCGGTGAGCGCGGCGACCAAATGCGGATGGCTGTGGCCTAGCGAATTGACCGCGATGCCGCCGGCAAAATCGAGATATCGCTCGCCCTTGTCGGTGACCAGCCATGTCCCCTCCCCGTGGTCGAAGGCCAAGGGTGCGCGAGCAAAGGTCTCGAAAAGCGCCGAACCGCTCATTCTATGCGTCTCCGGTACCGGAAAATCAAAAAAGCCGCCAAAGCGGCGGCCTTCGCGGCTTATCGTGTTTTTCGGCCATGAAGTCAACGAAAACGTCGCGCATAGGCGCGCGGCACGCCCCCCGACAGGACGCCGGCTCATCAGCGACCGGGCAAGTTGGGGAAAACCGTAAAAACTGATTCGTGTTGCCTTTGGGACTCTTGTCACAGAGTCAGCGCATGAGGTATTTGTAGTCGAGAAATAACTAGATTTCGTGCGGCGGACCCAATCACCCGGTATATGTGGTGTTGTCTGCCCGGCGGGAGCCGGGACGGGAAAGGATTCCGATCGCCGCACTTTGCAGCAGGAGCGCGGTCACATGAACTGGACTGACGAGCGGGTCGAACTTCTCAGGAAACTGTGGTCGGAGGGGCTGAGCGCCAGCCAGATTGCCGCACAGCTCGGAGGCGTCAGCCGCAATGCGGTCATCGGCAAGGTGCACCGCCTGAAGCTGTCGGGCCGCGGACGCGCGACGGCCAGCCCGGCGCGCCAGAAGAAGGCAGTGCAAGGATCATCCGTCCAGAAATCGGTGTCACGCGCAGCAAGCACGCAGCGCCACGTCACTACGTCGATCGGTGCAAACGCGCTGCAAGTGCAGTTCGATGCCGAACCGGTGGCGCGCCACTACATCCGCCCGGTCGAGAACGTCGTCGTGCCGATCTCGCGGCACCTGCAGCTGGTCGAACTGACCGAGCGCACCTGCAAATGGCCGAATGGCGACCCACTTTCGGAAGACTTCAACTTCTGCGGCAACGATGCCGCCGAAACCGGCCCCTACTGCAAGTATCACGCGAGGGTGGCGTTCCAGCCGGCGTCGGAGCGGCGGCGTAGTCGGTGAGTAGTGAGGGAATAGGCGGCGAGCGCCGCTGCCACCAATCACTACTGACTACTCGCTACTCACTCCTTCACAGCCAGCCATTCTTGCGAAACCGCCAGTACAGGAACGAGCAGATCAGCGCGATCGTCACCAGCACGACCGGATAGCCGTATACCATCTTAAGTTCCGGCATATCGTCGAAATTCATGCCATAGATGCCGGCGAGCGCCGTCGGAACCGCCAGGATGGCAGCCCATGAGGCGAGCTTCTTGGTGTTCGCCGTTTCCTGGCTCTGGCCGACCAGAAGGCTGGCCTCGAAGGCAAAGGCGAGCACCTCGCGCAGGCTGTCGATCTTCTCCTGGACGGTGCGGATATGATCGGTGACGTCGCGAAACAGCGGGTGCATTGCGGCATGGATCTGCGGCAGCTCGGCGCTGGTCAGCCGGCGGCAAACCTCCACCAGCGGAAGAGCTGCATTGCGCAGGCGCAACAGATCACGGCGCAGCATATAGAGCCGTTCGATGTCGGGGCCGGTCATCGGCTGCAGCAGCACCTTGTCCTCGATCGCCTCGACCTCGTCCTCGATCTGCTCGAGCACCGGCATGTAATTGTCGACGATGAAATCGAGAATGGCATAGAGGACGAAATCCTCGCCCTTGGCCAATGAATGCGGGCAGCTTTCCCAGTGCTGGCGAACGGCGGCATAGGAGGTCGAAGGGCCGTGCCTGACGCTGACGATGTAGCCGGCGCCGACGAACAGATGCGTCTCGCCGAAGGTGACGCGGCCGTCGATCAGCTGCGCGGTGCGGGCGACGATGAACAGGGCGTCGCCATATTGCTCGATCTTTGGCCGCTGGTGCGGATGTTCGGCATCCTCGATGGCCAGTTCATGCAAATGGAATTGCGCCTGGACGCGCAGCAAAAGGTTGCGGTCCGGTTCCAGGAGCCCGATCCAGACGACGTGGCCGGGCTTGGCCGCCCATTCGCCGGCCTCCTCGATCGGAATGTCGGCGATGCGCCGGCCGGCCGTATAGACGCTGGACGCGATAATGCCGGATGTCGGCGGCGGGGCCGGAGTCAGGTTCCGAACGTTTTCCATCGCTACCTCCTCAAGGCATGGCCTCGGGTCAGGACCAGGTACGTTCGGGGAAGCTTAGCCTAAATTAGCCAAGGGTTCGAGGGGACGTCGTTCACTTAGCCGGAACGGTACCGGGAAGGACGATCTTGTCGGTCTTGTCGCCCTTCGGGCGCTCGGCCGGCATCTGGTCGCCGGTGACGATGTAATAGATCGTCTCGGCGATGTTGGTGGCGTGGTCGCCGATGCGCTCGATGTTCTTGGCGCAGAACAGGAGATGCGTGCAGGGCGTGATGTTGCGCGGATCTTCCATCATGTAGGTCAGGAGCTCGCGAAAAAGCGAGGTGTACATGGCGTCGATCTGGTCGTCGCGGTCGCGCACGAAGCCGATCTTCTCGACCGAGCGCGAGGCATAGACGTCGAGCACTTCCTTGAGCTGCGTCAGCGCCAAATTGGCCAAGGCCTCAAGACCGCGAAACAGGCTGGTCGGCTGGCGCCCGTCGGTGACGGCCGCCACCCGCTTGGCGACGTTCTTGCCGAGGTCGCCGACGCGCTCGATGTCGGCCGAGATACGGATCGCGCCGACGATCTCGCGCAGGTCCGTCGCCATCGGCTGGCGCTTGGCGATGATGACGATCGCCTTGTCGTCGATCTCGCGCTGGCCCTCATCGAGGACGATATCGTCGTGGATGACCTTCTGGGCGAGACCGGGATCGGCATTGACCAGGGCGGTGATCGCCTGCTCGACCATGCGCTCGGCATGGCCACCCATCGCAGCGATCCGCTTCGACAGGTATTTCAGCTCTTCGTCATAGGCACTGACGATGTGAACGGACTGCATGGGACGAAATGCCTTCCCCGGATCTTCTGGCCCGAGTCGTTTCCTCGAATCCTGTGCTGATACGCCAGCCGGATGACAGAAAGAAGAAACGGCCAGTTGGTAAATAGTACAGCCCTAGCGCGCCGGCAAATGGACCGAGAACGTCGCGCCCTTGCCGACTTCCGACTTGATCGACAGCCTGGCGTTGTGGCGTGTCAGGATGTGTTTGACGATCGACAGTCCCAGGCCCGTGCCTTTCTGAGTGCGGCTGTTCTCGACATCGACGCGGTAGAAGCGCTCGGTGATGCGCGGGATATGCTCTTCGGGAATACCGGGGCCATAGTCCCTGATGGTGACGTCGATGCCGGCTTCAGGCTCAGCTTCGGTGCGGGCGATCGACACCGTGACGCGCCCGCCCGACTGGCCGTATTTGCAGGCGTTTTCCAACAGGTTCTCGAAGACCTGAAAGAGTTCGTCGCGGTCTCCCGGCACCTCGAGCGCTCCCTCGACGAAATCGCGTTCGATGACGACGCCGGTTTCCCGGGCCAGCGGTCCAAGCGAGTCGATGACACTGTCTATGGTCTGGCGCAGATCGACCTCGGTTCCCGGCATCAGATAAGGCTTCATCTCCAGCCGCGACAATGACAGGAGGTCGTCGATCAGACGTGCCATGCGGCCGGTCTGGTTCTGCATGATCTGCAAGAACTGGTCGCGCGCCGCCGGATCGCCACGGGCCGGTCCTCTCAACGTTTCGATGAAGCCGGATATCGAGGCAAGCGGGGTGCGCAGCTCGTGGCTGGCATTGGCGATGAAGTCTGCGCGCATCCTGTCGATCCGGCGCGCCTCGCTCTGGTCCTTGAACACCAACACGTAGAGATCGGTGGCATGGCCGACGGAGGATGCGCTGACCCGGTAGGCCCGTTCGACCGGCAGCTTTTCGATGTAGTCGACCACATCCGAAGCGACCGTTCCGGACAGCACGCTGTCCAGCAAGGCCTGCATTTCGGGTGCGCGGAATTTCAGCGACAGCGACATGCCGGGCGCGATGCCGCCGAAGGCAGCGAAAGCGGCGGCATTGGCATGGACGATGGTGGCGGTGCGATCGAATATGATAAGCGGATCGGCAACCGCCGCGGCGAGATATTCGCCGGAAAGTCTCTGCAGCCCGCTCGCCTCGATCGCCGCCGCATCCTCGGCGGACTGGCGCGAGGCACCGGACGGCAGCAGCGCCGCCGCAAGCAGTAGCGCCAAGGCGGCCAGGACGACATAGGCGGACATGCCGGCAAAGCCATAGACGGCAAGGACCGCGACGATGCCGGCGGCCAGCAGCCAGCGGCTCTCCCACAGCCGTGCCGCGACAGCTTGCGCCCTGGTTTGCCGCTCTGCGCCGATGTCAGCCATTCGCGCGTCCCGTGCCCTTGCTCCGGTCGGTTGGAAAACTTCCGCTGGACCGGATTTGAGGCTCCCCATAGCATGAGTCCGCAAGCTGAAAAGGTTCGTCTCGATGAAAAAACCGAAGGAAAGTCCCGCTCCGGCACCAGCACAGGGCCCGCTGAAGATCAGGATCGGAGGCAAGGAGCGGGAGTTCGACATCGAGGACCCCGTGCTCCCGGACTGGATCGAGGACAACAAGCTGACCGCCGGCGGCTATCCCTACGACAAGAAAATGAAGGGCGCCGAATATGACGAGATGCTCGAGCGGCTGCAGATCGAGCTGGTCAAGGCGCAGGCCTGGCTGCAGGCCTCCGGCAAGCGGGTGATGGCGCTGTTCGAGGGACGCGATGCCGCCGGCAAGGGCGGCACGATCTTCGTGCTGCGCCAGTACATGAACCCGCGCACGGCGCGCAACGTAGCCCTGACCAAGCCGACGCCGACCGAGGTTGGACAGTGGTACTACCAGCGCTATGTCGACCACTTCCCGACGGCGGGAGAGTTCGTCACCTTCGACCGCTCCTGGTACAACCGCGCCGGTGTCGAGCCGATCATGGGCTTCTGCACCCCCGAGCAGCACGAGAAATTCCTCGACGAGACGCCGCATTTCGAGCGGATGATCTGCAATGAGGGCATCCATTTCTTCAAATTCTGGCTCGACATCGGCCGGGAAACCCAGCTCGAACGGTTCCACGACCGCCGCTACAGTCCCCTGAAGAACTGGAAGTTCTCGCCGATCGATATCGCCGGCATCAGCAAATGGGACGACTACACCAAGGCGCGCGACCTCATGGTCGAACGCACGCACAAGGCGTTCGCGCCCTGGATCATCGTGCGGGCCAACGACAAGCGGCGGGCGCGGCTGGCCATCATCCGCCGCATTCTTTTGTCGCTGCCCTATGACGGTCGCGATCTCGATGTTGTCGGCAAGGAAGACAAGAAGATCATCGGCGAAGGGCCATCATTCCTGGAAAAATGACTGACCTGGAAAAATAGCGGGTCTGGAAAACGCACCTAGAGCGGTTCAGCTTTTGACGGAATCGCCGACCCGCTCTAAGTAGTTGTTTTTACGCAATTCCGGACGGAAAACCGCTACGCACTTTTCCTGGATTGCTCTAGCCTTTCTCCGGATCGGCCCATTTCGCCGACGATCAACTTACCGGCGAGGCGGCTTTATGCCGCCAGCCGGGCAATCCGCTGCAGCCGCTTCAGGGTGGTGTCATCCTGCAGCGCCTGCTGGAACAGCGATATCTCCTGATCAATGCGGTCGCAGAGCGCGTTGGTGTCGCCTTTGAGCAGGCCGCGCGTCTGCAGGAGTGCCGCGACCGGTTTTTTGGCGAGTTGCCTCGCCCGGCCGAGAGCCGCTTCCTCGGCACCGCCGTCCGCCACAATCTCGCCGACCAGGCCGAGCGCTCTGGCATCTTCGGCATGAAGCGTGTCACCGAGGCAGAAGAAGCGGAAGGCGCCGGCATAGCCCAGCTTCTGCGGCGCCAGGATGCTGGTTGCCGCGTCCGGCACCAGGCCGAAATCGACAAACGGCACCCGGAACGTGCTGCCGCGCGAAGCGATCACCATGTCGCAATGGAACAAGATGGTGCAGCCGACGCCGACGGCATCGCCATCCACGCAGGCAAGGACCGGTTTGGGAAAGGTCGCCAGCGTGCGGAACATGTCGGTGACCGCGGCGATAAGCTGCTGATGCTTGGTGGCGTCCAGAAATTCGGAAAAGTCGCCGCCGAGGCAGAAGCAGCCTGCCAGGCCGCGCAGCACCACGACGCGGACGTCGTCGTCGACGGCGGCCTCATGGAAGGTCTTTGCCAGGCTCGCATAGGCGCGCCTGTCGAGGACGGGCCGGCCGTCGTCCGAGGAAACCGTGACGATCAGCGTATGGCCACGCAATTCGGGTTGCGGGTGGGTATTCATGGCGGGTCTCCAAATCTCACGAGGCCTGTTTCATTCCGAGCCTGTCGGGGTATCCCCTGGCCAGCACCGGCGCATGATGATTGCGGCGCGAACGCACGACATCGAGTGTATGTTCGTTGAAGGTGAGCAGCGTGGCGACGACCTGCTGGTTGCCGTAGGTGCGCTGGTAGCCTAGCGGCGTTGCCAGGAAGTGCAGCTGCAGCGCCCGGAGGACCCACATCGGCTCGAATTCGATGATGACCTGGTTGATGCTGCGCGGCAGCCCCCACTCGACGAAACCGGCGATCAGCTCGGTGCCGACCGTCGACACGCCGCGCTTGCCGTCACGAAAGCCCGGCGCCACAGCATAGCGGGTCAGTTCCCAGACATTCGGCCCCGAGGGCGGCGTCCCTTCATAGAGGTCCGCCAGCACTTCGGTCAGAAGATGTGCCCGCGTCGTCGGCAGCATCCGCTGATAGCCGGCGACCTCCCCGTTGCGGATGACGATCTGGTGCACCGCCTCGTCATGGTCGAACTGGTCGATCTCGAGGCCATCGGGGCGCTGAAGATCGGTCCACCCCATTTCCTCGACGAAGATCTTGTAGCGCAAACGATGGACGGCCTCCCAGAGGTCGGGACGATCCATCAATTCCTGTGTGGTAAGGGAAAAAAGCATTAGCCGTCTCCTGGTTTCAAGAGGAAGATACGGCCGGGCTTTCCCGAAAAAATTACGCGATCACGTAGGCAAGAATTTCTAGGCCGGCACGGCCGACCTAACTAATATAGCCGCGCCTAATGGCTTCCGCGACCGCCTGCACCCGATTGACGGCACCAAGTTTGCTTTTGGCGTTAAGGAGATGTTTCTCGGACGTGTGCTCCGAGATGCCTAGAATTTGAGATATCTCCCACTCGGACTTGCCGACGGCGGCCCACTGCAGGCATTCGCGCTCGCGCGGCGTCAATTCGATGTGATCGATGGTCTTGCCCGCCATCGTGTGGATTTGCATGGCGCGGCCGATCGCATAGGTCGACACCAGCGACACGATTCCGAACTCGGCCTCCGAAAGTTCAACGGCCTCGCCGCCCAGCGACACCATGACGATCAGGCCGTCGAGGGTGATCAGCGGGAAGGCCAGGCCGTCGCGCAGCTTGAACTCCCTGGCGTCGCCCATGACTTCGCCGCTGCTCTTGTCGACGCGGATGCTTTCGGACGCTTCGCGCCATTGGAACGGCGCCTGAAGCTGCTTCATGTGGCTGACGACGGGGTCATGATCGACATAGTTGCGCGCCACGTAGCGCTCCAGCCATTCGCCCGGCCAGTCGCACAGCAGCACATGGTCCTTCTGCTGGCCGCGCGGCGTGCCTGGCTGCGGAACGGTTCCCGCCATCAGCGCCGTCAGGCCGAAATCCGACGTGACCCCAAGCAGCCTTTCACAGACCGCCGCAGCCGTGTTGGCGTGCTGCAGCTGATCGATGTATTCCAGCGTGCGATCGAAATGTCCCATCGCAACATCTACCCTATGTTGCCTGCCGCCTCAGAGATCGATGGTAGATGCCCGAGACGCGCCTCGCCATCAACCCCGGATTGCAAAGCTGCACCGCTTTCGTGACGCTGGCGAATGCCTCCCTTTCGGCCGGCGCCGCGCTGCTACTTGCAAACCCGCTAAACCATACGCCTAAATCGGTAAGTTGAAATCAAAAACCATTGTGCCTGCGCCATTTTCGTACGAAAAGCCGAAAGCATGACGGGCGGAGCTCTATTGTGACATTGCGGTGGATACTCCTCGCTCTGGTATCGATACTGGTCGGGGCGCAGTCGTTTGCCGGCATCGCCGCCGCCGCCCAGCCGCAGGTGCCGGTGCTGTGGGACGCCAAGGAGCGGCTGCCGAAGCCCGATCTTTCCGCGCTGCCGCGGTTGAGATTCCTCACCACCACCGATTTTCCGCCGTTCAACTTTCTCGACGGCGCCGGCCGGTTGTCCGGTTTCCACGTCGATCTGGCACGGGCGATCTGCGCCGAACTCGGCATCGCCGAAAAGTGCCAGATCCAGGCGCTGCCCTGGGGCGAGCTCGACGCGGCGCTTCAGAAGGGCGAAGGCGAAGCCATCATTGCCGGCATCGCCGCCACGCCGGAGAGCCGATCCAAATATGCCTTCTCGCGCTCCTATCTGCAGTTTCCGGCGCGCTTCATCATGCCGAAAACAACGGCCTTCGCGGAACCGATCTTCGACAAGTTGCGCAGCAAGCGCGTCGGCGTCATCGCCGGCTCGGCGCATGAGCGCATGCTGCGCGCCTATTTCGGCGCCGTTCAGGTCGTCCCTCTCGACAGCCCGGAAAAGCTCTACGGCGACCTCAAGGCCGGCAAGATAGACGCCGCCTTCGGCGACGGGATGCGCTTCGCCTTCTGGCTGGGCGGCACGGACGCGGCGGGCTGCTGCCGTTTCGCCGGGGGGCCGTATCTGGCGCCGGAATATCTGGGATCGGGCATGGCCATCGCCACCAGGGCCGGCGATCCGGCACTGGCCGCGGCCATGGACTACGCGCTGCAGGAGATCTCGGTGAAAGGTACGTTTGCCGAATTCTATCTGCGCTATTTCCCGGTCAGTTTCTTCTGATGCGCAGAACCTCTCGCTAAGTGAGGGTCCTAAGCCGGGCCTTCGCCGCACGCGCGATGGCTGCGACGGTCAGCGTGTCGAGATCGAGCTTCAGGCGGATAAGCTGCAGCACCCGCACTTCCTCCAGGCGCATTTCGAGATCGACGGCGGCGACCTCGAAGGCGGCGGCATAGGCGGTGTCGCGCAGCCTTTCGGGCAGCGCTTCGGCGACACGCGCGAGAACACCTTCCAGGCCGCCCTTTTCGTGCAGGCTCTTCTGGCAATCCTGGGCGATGCCGACAAGCCTGTCGTGGCTGAAATCCTCGAACACGGGCCAGGTGCGGACGACGTCGCCGATGCGCGCCAGTTCGACATCGGTCATGTCGCGATCGGAAGCCGAGGTGATGACCATCAGGTAGATCAGCGCTTCATGCGGGGACGGCAACGGCATTCGGTAACTCCTTGAAAGGGCCTCGTAGTTAGGAACAGGATATCGGTGCCGCAAGGAAAAACAGCCGCCATCGTTGACGCCCAAGGCAGGCACGCCTAGAGACCGGTTGAAAAACTCCCTTCCGGCGGCGCCGGCGAACGACTTGGAAACAGTGACATGGCGGGATCAAACATCATCGATCTCAATCCCGAGATGCTTGTGGCGGCGGCCGAAAGCAAGGCCTGGCCGTTCGAGGAAGCCAAAAAGATCATCGAGCGCTACAAGAACACGGACTTTCCGGAAACCGTCCTGTTCGAGACCGGCTACGGGCCGTCCGGCCTGCCGCATATCGGCACCTTCGGCGAAGTCGCGCGCACCTCGATGGTGCGCCACGCCTTTCGCGTGCTGACCAGGGACGCGGTCAAGACCAAGCTGCTGTGCTTCTCCGACGACATGGACGGCATGCGCAAGATCCCCGACAGCGTGCCGGATCGCGCCGCGCTCGAGCCGTATCTGCATATGCCGCTGTCGTCGGTGCCCAATCCGTTCGGCGGCGACTTTGCGAGCTTCGCGGACCACAACAACGTGATGCTTTGCCGCTTCCTGGACACGTTCGGGTTCGACTACGAGTTCGCCAGCGCGACCGAGTATTACAAGGCCGGCCGTTTCGACGCGGTGCTGCTGCGCGCGGCCGAACGCTATGACGAGATCATGGCGGTGATGCTGCCGACGCTTGGGCCGGAGCGCCAGGCCACCTACAGCCCGTTCCTGCCGATCTCGCCGAAGAGCGGCCGCGTGCTCTACGTCCCGATGAAGCATGTCGACGCCAAGGCCGGCACCATCACCTTCGACGACGAAGGCACCGAGACCACGCTTTCGATCAGGGGCGGCAAGGTGAAGCTGCAGTGGAAGCCTGACTTCGGCATGCGCTGGGCGGCGCTGGGCGTCGATTTCGAAATGTTCGGCAAGGACCACCAGACGAACGCGGTGGTCTACGACCGCATCTGCAACATTCTGGGCGGACGGGCGCCGGAGCATTTCGTCTACGAACTGTTCCTGGATGAGAACGGCCAGAAGATCTCGAAGTCGAAGGGCAACGGCATCACCATCGATCAGTGGCTGGCCTATGCGCCGACGGAAAGCCTCGGGCTCTACATGTACCAGCGGCCGCGGCAGGCCAAGAAGCTCTATTTCGACGTCATCCCGCGGGCCGTGGACGAGTATTACACCTTCCTTGCCGCCTATCCCCGGCAGGACTGGAAGGAGCGGCTGGGCAACCCGGTCTGGCATATGCATTACGGCAACCCTCCGGCAATCGACCTGCCGGTGCCGTTCTCACTGCTGCTCAACCTGGTCAGCGCCTCCAACGCGCAGAACAAGGATGTGCTGTGGGGCTTCATCTCGCGCCACGCGCCGGGCGTGACCCCGAAGACGCATCCCGAGCTCGACAGGCTGACGGGCTATGCGATCCGCTACTTCGACGATTTCGTGAAGCCGGCCAAGGTCTACCGGGCCGCCGACGCGGTGGAGCGCGAAGCGCTGGGCAAGCTCTCGGAGGCGCTGGCCTCGCTTCCCGCCGCAGCCGATGGCGAGGCGATCCAGAACGCGGCCCTCAACGTTGCGCGCCGGATCGAGCGCTACCAGGACCATTCCAAGCAGAGCCCGGAAGGTGGTCCCGGCGTTTCCGTTGCCTTCTTCCAGATGATCTACCAGGTGCTGATCGGGCAGGAGCGCGGGCCGCGCTTCGGGTCGTTCGCCGCGCTCTACGGCATTGCCGAAACGCGCGCGCTCATTGAGCGGGCGCTGGCTGGTCAACTGGCGGCGTAAGAACGCCGTCCTCTTCCTGCAATATGGAGCCCGGCGCCTGAGGCGCGGAGCTCGGTGCCGGCGGAACCGGCGGCAGGCCGGTAAGGATCGGCGCTGATCCGAAGATGCCCTTTTTCGCCGCGCGCGCCTTCTCGCCGGCCTCGACATAGGGGCCGCCCTCGGCGGCGCGGGCCCAGCCGTTCTCGACCAGCCATTGCCCCACATCCTGCTTGCCGATGCGGCATTCGGCGGTGATCACGTCGCGGCCGCCCTCGGGCGGCACCGTGCAGACCACCGCCCGGCCGCGCAGGAAAGCCCGGAACGCCGTGCGCGCCCGGATGCCGCAGGCCCAGTCCTTGCCGTCATCGGTGCAGGTCTCGTCCTGCCCGACGACATCGACGCCCGAAAGCGCGACCGAATAGCCCTTCGCCTCGATCACGCCGGCGGCTGACGCCACCGGCTGGAACAGTTTTGTGCCGTTCCAGTCGTCGGGCATCTTCAGCTTGGGCGGCTTGGGCGGGCCGGCCAGCGCAAGGTCGCTCAACGGCGCGCGCGGTTCGACCCGCTGAAGCTCTTCGGGGGTGAGCGGGGGCGGCGCCACCATTTCGGGATCGATCGACCTGGAATGGGGTGCCGGCTTTATCGGCTGCGGCCCGGGAATGGCCGAGGTGGCCGGCTCTTGGGGCGCAGCGTCGACGTCTGCCTGGATCTGGTCGACAGTGACAGTACCGCTGCCTTCGCCACGCTGCACGGTGCGACCGCCGGCGACGACCAGGGCCGCCATCGCCGGGACCGCCAGGGCGGCTATGGCGAGATGGAACAGCCGCACCTACTGGCTTGCCCAGACGATCCGCGCCACCCATTCGACATCGCGCATCGGGATATCGCGATCCGGATGCTCGGGATTGAGCGAGATCAGCACGATCGACTTCGTCGTCTGGCGATCCAACACCTTGGCCATCACCTCGCCGGCGTTGGTCTTCACGACGACGCGGTCGCCCTTGCGGGTGGCGGCGCCCGGCTCGACGATCAGCACGTCGCCATTGCGGTAGAGCGGCAGCATGGAATCGCCCTGGACCTGCAGCGCATAGGAGGTTTCGGTCGCCTGGGCAGGCAGCTCGATCAGATCCCAGCCCTGCCCCGCCGGAAAGCCGGCATCGTCGAAGAAGCCACCGGCGCCGGCCTGGGCGAAGCCGAGCAGCGGCACCGAAGACCGCTGCGCCGGCGCATGGCCGGTCTTGTCGCGGCCTTCGACCAGGCCGGTGAATTCGTCGAGCGAAGCACCAGTCGCCTCGATGATCTTGGCCAGCGATTCGGTCGAGGGCCAGCGCGGCCGCCCATCCGAAGACAGTCGCTTTGACTTGTTGAAGGCGGTCGAATCGAGCCCTGCACGCCTTGCCAGGCCCGAAGCCGACAGCGAATAGCGCTCGGCGAGAGCATCGATGGCGGCCCAGACACGGTCATGCGAGAGCACTTCGCTCTCCCCCGGAACAGGAAAAAATACCTTTCCTTTCTAGTCCGCAACCGCTCGATTGTCCACCCGCGAGGTGGCGGATCGTCAACAAAGCGGCAGCGCCGCGCGTCGCTCGCCACACGCGCGGCCAGCCTGATCAGGCCGGTCCCTTGGCCAGGCCGCGCAGGCCCTGATGGGAGGCCATGAACTTCCGCTCGGCCTCGGTGGGTGGGCGTGGTTGAGCAGAACGGCCAAGCGCAGCCACAACCTCGTCAATGTCGAGAAAGCGGCGACCGCGACGATCGTAAACGCCGCCCGTGGTCATGATAAGCGCAGCCGTTTCGCCATTGTCGAGCACGAAACGATGCTTGCCGATGACCTGCGTGCCTTCCCAGGTCTCGATCGAGGACACCACTTCGAAGTGCCGCCACAGCCGGATCTCGCGTACATAGGTCGATTGCAGCCCGCCGATCATCGGCGCCCAGCCATTCTTGCGCGCCAGTGCGATCAGGCCGGCGCGCAGGAATATGTCGATGCGGCCGAGGTCGGCCAGCATCATGTAGCGCGCATTGTTGAGATGGTTGTTGAAGTCGATATCGGTCGGCAGGCAGCGAAAGGCCAGCCGGCTCTCGCCACCTATCCGGTAAGGGCCACGGCCAGACGCCGTGGCCATCATGCGCGCCATACGCGCCCAGACATACATATCCGCGGATCAGGCGGCCTTCTTTACCTCGCCCTTGGCATAGGGGTCGAAGCGGCCGTAGAAGGTCTCGCCTTTCTCGGCCATGTCGAGCAGCAGCTTGGGCGCCTTGAACTCGGCGCCGTATTTCTTCTGCAGACCCTTGGCGATCTTGACGAACTGCCTGGCGCCGATGCCGTCGATATAGGACAGCGCGCCGCCGGTGAAGGGCGCGAAGCCGAAGGCGAGGATCGATCCGACATCGGCCTCGCGCGGATCGGTGACGATGCCCTCTTCCATCACCCTTGCGGCTTCCAGGGCGATGGTGACCAGCAGGCGCTGCTGCAGCTCCTCATAATCGACCTTTTCCGGCTTGAGCTGCGGATAGAGGTCCTTCAGGCCAGGCCATAGCTTCTTCTTGGCTGGCTTCGCCGGATAGTCGTAGAAGCCCTTGCCATTCTTGCGACCGGCGCGGCCATGGGTATCGACCATGGTGTTGATGAGCGCCATCTGCCTGGGATCGACGGCCTTGTCGCCGAGATCCCTGATGGTCTGCTTCATGATCTTCTGGGCAAGGTCGATGGCCGTCTCGTCGGTCAGCGCCAGCGGGCCGACCGGCATGCCGGCCGCCTTGGCGGCATTCTCGATCATCGGCGCCGGGACGCCCTCGATCAGCATCTTGTAGGCTTCCGACATGTAGCGGAGCACGCAGCGGTTGACGTAGAAGCCGCGCGTGTCGTTGACGACGATCGGCGTCTTCTTGATGGCGCGCACGAAGTCGATCGCGGTGGCCAAAGCCTTGTCGCCGGTCTTCTTGCCGAGGATGATCTCGACCAGCATCATCTTGTCGACCGGCGAGAAGAAGTGGATGCCGATGAAGTTCTTCGCCCGTCCCGAGTTCTTGGCCAGCGCGGTGATCGGAATGGTCGAGGTGTTCGAAGCGAAGATCGCAGCCGGCTTCAGCACGGCTTCCGCCTGTTCGGTGGCGGCCTTCTTGACGGCCGAATCCTCGAACACCGCCTCGACGACGAGGTCGCAGCCGGCAAGGTCGGCATAGTCGGCCGTCGGCGTGATCAGCGACAGGAGCTTGTCCTTCTCCTCGGGCTTGGCGCGGCCCTTCTTCACCTGGTCCGACACCAGGCTCTCGGAATGCGCCTTGCCCTTGGCGGCCGACTCCATGTCGCGGTCGAGCAGCACCACCGGAATGCCGGCCTTGGCTGTGACATAGGCGATGCCGGCGCCCATGAAACCGGCGCCGAGAATGCCGATCTTCTTGAACTTCGTCTCCGGCACGCCGGCCGGGCGGCGGGCGCCCTTGTTCAGCTCCTGCAGCGACACGAACAGCGAGCGGATCATCGCCGCCGCTTCCTTGCTCTGCATGATCTCGGTGAAATAGCGCTGCTCGATGCGCAGGCCGGTATCAAACGGCACCAGCAGACCTTCATAGACGCATTTCAGGATGGCGGCCGCGGCCGGATAATTGCCATAGGTCTCGCGGCGCAGGATGGCGATGGCCGGCGGCCACAGGTTGAAGCCGGCGGGCGAGTAGATCTGGCCGCCGGGCAGCTTGAAACCCTTCTCGTCCCAGGGCTGGACGGCCTTCAGGCCGTTCCTGATCATCGCCTTGGCGGTCTCGACCAGCTTCTTGGGTTCGGCGATCTCATGGATCAGGCCCATCGACTTCGCCTTCTGCGGCGAAAGCGTCTGGCCAGTGGTGAGCATCTGCAGCGCCTGCTGCTGGTCAGTCAGCCGCGGCACGCGCTGCGTACCGCCGGCGCCTGGGAAGATGCCGACCTTGACTTCCGGCAGGGCCATCTTGACCTTGTCCGAGTCGGCGGCAACGCGGCCATGGCAGGCAAGTGACAGCTCGAAGGCGCCACCCATGCAGGTGCCGTTGATCGCCGAAACCCAGGGCTTGCCCGACATTTCCAGCTTGCGGAACAGGCCGGTCATGCGGCCGGCACTGTCGAACAGCAGCCTGGCCGCCTTCTCCGGATCCTTGGACTTCTCCTTGGCAAAGACCGTCAGCATCTTCTGCAGCATGGTCAGGTCGGCGCCGCCCGAGAAACTGTCCTTGCCCGAGGTGATCACCGCGCCCTTGATACCGGCATCGGCCACCACCTGGTCGATGATCTTGTCGAGTTCGTTCATCACCTCTTCGGTGAAGACGTTCATCGAGCGGTCGGGCATATTCCAGGTGACCAGCGCGATGCCGTCGGCGTCGGTGTCGACCGTGAAGTTTGTGTAGGTCATGTCTTTCTCCTTCCGGCCGAAAATCAGACGCGTTCGATGATCGTTGCGGTGCCCATGCCGGCACCGATGCACAGCGTCACCAGCGCGGTGTTGAGGTCGCGGCGCTCCAGCTCGTCCAGGACGGTGCCGAAGATCATCGCGCCGGTGGCACCAAGCGGATGGCCCATGGCGATCGCCCCGCCATTGACGTTGATCTTGTCGTGCGGGATGTCGAAAGCCTGCATGTAGCGCAGCACCACCGAGGCGAAGGCCTCGTTGAGCTCGAACAGGTCGATGTCCGACAGCTTCATCTTGGCGCGCTGCAAAAGCTTCTCGGTGACGTCGACCGGGCCGGTCAGCATCAGCACCGGCTCGGAGCCGATATTGGCGAAGGCGCGGATGCGGGCGCGCGGCTTCAGCCCCATCGCCTTGCCGGCCTTCTTGGAACCGAGCAGCACGGCGGCGGCGCCGTCGACGATGCCGGACGAATTGCCGGCATGGTGGACGTGGTTGACCTCTTCGACCTCGGGGTGCTTCTGCACCGCGACGGCATCGAAGCCGCCCATTTCGCCGGGCATGACGAAGGACGGGTTGAGCGAGGCCAGCGACTGCATGTCGGTCGAGGGCCGCATGTGCTCGTCATGGTCGAGGATGGTGAGGCCGTTCTGGTCCTTGATCGGGATCACCGAATTCTTGAAGCGGCCGTCGGCCCAGGACTTGGCGGCGCGCTTCTGGCTCTCGACCGCATAGGCGTCGACGTCATCGCGCGAAAAACCGTATTTGGTGGCGATCAGGTCGGCCGAGATGCCTTGCGGCACGAACCAGCCGGGCAGCCCGACCGAAGGGTCCATGAACCAGGCGCCGCCTGACGCGCCCATGCCGACGCGCGACATCGATTCGACGCCCCCGGCAATGACGATCTCGTCGGCGCCCTGCGCGATCTTGGCGGCGCCGAAATTGATGGCGTCAAGGCCGGACGCGCAGAAGCGCGAGAGCTGCATGCCGGGTGCCTTGGTGTCGTAGCCGGCCTCGAAAGCGGCGGCGCGCGGAATGACGGAACCGGCCTCGCCGACCGGGTCGACGCAGCCGAAGATGATGTCGTCGACGGCGCCGGTGTCGAGCCCGTTGCGGTCGCGTAACGCCTCCAGCACCTTGGCGCCCAGCCTTACCGCCGGCACCTCGTGCAGCGAGCCATCCTTCTTGCCCTTGCCGCGCGGCGTGCGCACGGCGTCGTAGACATAAGCTTCGGCCATTTTCATGCTCCTTGGGTTCGCTGAAAGCTGCTCAGAGAGAGCGTCCGATCAGCAATTTCATGATCTCGTTGGTGCCGCCGTAGATGCGCTGGACGCGGGCGTCGCGGTACATGCGGGCGATCGGGTATTCATTCATGTAGCCATAGCCGCCATGCAATTGAAGGCATTCGTCGACGACTTTGCCCTGCAGGTCGGACAGCCAGTATTTGGCCATCGAGGCGGTCACCGGGTCGAGGCCGCCATCGATGTGGCGGGCAACGCAGTCATTGTAGAAGACGCGGCCGATGGTCGCCTCGGTCTTCAGCTCGGCCAGCTTGAACTGGGTGTTCTGGAAGTCGATGATCGCCTTGCCGAAGGCCTTGCGCTCCTTGACGTAGTCGATGGTCAGCGCCAGCGCGCGCTCGATCATGGCAATCGCCCCGGTGCCGATCTGCAGCCGCTCCTGCGGCAATTGCTGCATCAGCTGGATGAAGCCCTGCCCTTCCTCATGGCCGAGAAGGTTGGCGGTCGGCACGCGCATGTCGTTGAAGAACAGCTCCGACGTGTCGTTGGCCTTGAGCCCGATCTTGTCGAGGTTGCGGCCGCGCTCGAAGCCATCGACCTCGTCGGTCTCGACGACGATCAGCGACGTGCCCTTGGCGCCCTTGGCCGGATCGGTCTTGGTGACGACGATGACGAAATTGGCGAGCTGGCCGTTGGTGATGAAGGTCTTCGAACCGTTGATCCTGTACTGGTTGCCGTCCTTTTCGGCGCGCGTCTTGACGCCCTGCAGGTCGGAGCCGGCGCCCGGCTCGGTCATGGCGATGGCGCCGATCAACTCGCCGGTCGCCAGCTTCGGCAGCCACTTCTTCTTCTGCTCCTCCGAGCCGTAGTGGAGGATGTAGGGGGCGACGATCGAATTGTGCAGGCCGATGCCGAAGCCGTCGACGCCGACATGGCCGATCGCCTCGATGATGGCGCTCTCATGCGCAAAGGTGCCGCCGGAGCCGCCATATTCCTCCGGCATCGAGGCACAGAGCAGGCCGGCGGAACCGGCCTTCAGCCAGCTCTCGCGGTCGACCATCTCGTTCTTCTCGAACTCGTCGTAGCGCGGCGCGATTTCTTCCGACATGAAGCGATGCGCCATGTCGTAGAGCATGCCGACCTCGTCCGCCGCCCAGGCGGGCTTCGGCAGGCCAAGAACTTCGGCTGGATTTGTCGCCACGATTTCCTCCGCGTTCCGACAATTGTGGGCCGGCGTACCGGCCCGCCAAACCTAGAACGCTTCCGCCGGCAGCGCCATTAGCGTGTCCGCGCCACTGGAAATGCGGGCGAGATGTGCCGAGGTCTCCGGCATGATCCGCTCCATGAAGAAGCGCGCCGTCACCGGCTTGTTGTCGTAGAAGGACGCCGGACCGTTGGCGCCGTCGGCCAGTTTCACCCCGGCCGCCTTGGCCATCTGCGCCCACATATAGCCCAGCGCCACCAGGCCGAAGAGATGCATGTAGTCGGTCGAGGCGGCACCGGCATTGTCGGGCTTGGCCATGCCGTTCTGCACCAGCCACATGGTCGCCGCCTGCAGATCGTTGAGGCCCTTTTTCAGCGCCTTGGTGAGGGGCGCCATCTTCTCGTCGGCGCGGTTTTCCTCGCAGAACTCGCCGACCTCCTTGAAGAAGGCCTGCACGGCGCGGCCGCCGTTGAGCGCGAGCTTGCGGCCGACGAGGTCGAGCGCCTGGATGCCGTTGGCGCCTTCATAGATCATGGCGATGCGGGCATCGCGCACGAACTGGCTCATGCCGTGCTCTTCGATATAGCCGTGGCCGCCGAACACCTGCTGCGCCATGACGGCATGGTCGAAGCCCTTGTCGGTGAGCACGCCCTTGACCACCGGCGTCAGCAGGCTTGTGTAGTCGTCCGCCGACTGGCGATCCTTGTCGTCGCCCGAGCGGTGGGCGATGTCGGACTTGATCGCAGTCCACAGCGCCAGCGCGCGGCCGGCCTCGTTGAAGGCCTTCATGGTCATCAGCGCACGGCGGATGTCGGGATGGACGATGATCGGGTCGGCCTTCTTGTCCGGCGCCTTGGCGCCTGACAGCGAACGGCCCTGCAGGCGGTCCTTGGCGTAGGACACGGCGTTCTGGTAGGCGATCTCCGACAGCGAAAGCCCTTGCAGGCCGACGCCGAGACGGGCCTCGTTCATCATCGTGAACATCGCCTTCAGCCCGCCATTGGCCTCGCCGAGCAACGTGCCTTCGGCCTCGTCATAGTTCATGACGCAGGTCGAATTGCCGTGGATGCCCATCTTCTCCTCGATCGAACCGCAGGAGAGCGTGTTCTTCTCGCCGGGATTGCCCGAGCCATCGAGCTTGAGCTTCGGCACGATGAACAGCGAAATGCCCTTCACCCCCTCCGGCGCGCCTTCGATACGGGCCAGCACCAGATGGACGATGTTATCCGCCATGTCGTGCTCGCCAGCCGAGATGAAGATCTTCTGGCCGGAAATCTTGTAGCTACCGTCGCCGTTGGGCACGGCCTTGGTGCGCAGCAGGCCTAGATCGGTGCCGCAATGCGGCTCGGTCAGGTTCATGGTGCCGGTCCAGGCGCCCTCGACCATTTTCGGCAGCCATGTCGCCTTCTGCGCGTCGGTGCCGTGGGTGATGATGGCCGCGATCGCGCCTTGCGTCAGGCCGGGGTACATCATCAGCGCCATGTTGGCGGAGACCATATATTCGGCAACCGCGGTGTGCACCGCATAGGGAAGGCCCTGGCCGCCGAACTCGACCGGTGCGGCCAGCCCCATCCAGCCACCTTCGCGATACTGGTCGAAGGCTTCCTTGAAGCCCTTCGGCGTCGTCACCGAGCCGTCGTCATGGCGCACGCAGCCTTCCATGTCGCCGACACGGTTCAACGGGTGCATGACGTTCTCTGCGAGCTTGGCGCCTTCGGCGAGGATCGCCTCGACTACATCGGGCGTCGCGTCGGAGAATCCGGGAAGATTGGAATAGCGCTGGTAGCCCAGTACGTCGTTGAGAACGAACAGCGTGTCCTGGACCGGGGCCCTGTAGATCGGCATGCGTTTCCTCCACCATGCGGTCTTGGCCCAAAATCGTGCCGTGCGCGGCAGACGGACCAATGTTGAAGCCCGGATAGCAAAAATTGACGTTTGCGTAAACGTCAATTTTTGCCGTTGCGACAAATTTTCCCTGGCATCGTGCATCGGGACGGTAGCGGTCCGGCGTCAAGGACGCCAGCGCAGCGGACGCATCTCTTCGTGAGGAAAGTAATGCAAAGAGCCGCGCGGCACGGGCCGCGCGGCTCTCATTGGTCAGGCGGTTTGCCTAATGCCGGCGGATCAGCTGGCCGCGCTGGCTTGCGGCGCCGAACGCTCGGCGAGCATCTGCCGCACGGCGGCCATCGAGCCGCTGAGCTCGTTGATGGCATCCTCGATGAGCGCTCGCTGCTTCTGCAGGCGGGTAAGCTGCTTCTCGGACTTGTCCAGCGCTAGCCGCAACTGCTTGGTGTTGGAACCGGTCGGATCGTAGAGATCCATCATCTGCTTGACGTCGCGCAGCGAGAACCCGACCTTGCGGCCGAGCAGGATCAGCTTCAGCCTTGCTCTGTCGCGGCGCGTATAGAGACGGGTCGAACCGTCGCGCTGCGGATTGAGAAGGCCCTTATCCTCGTAGAAGCGCAAGGTGCGCAGCGTGACGCCGTATTTTTTGGCCATCTCGCCGATGCGGACAAGATCCTCGCCGGCATTGCTCGGTATGTCATTGGTATTGGCCGCGGCTTCGCCGGGCGAAACAAGTTTCATGGTCACTGGCTTTCCCCGTCTGGTGGCATCGCGGTCCGGGACCTTGCGTCGCCTGAGTGGAAGCGGGGGCATGCTTCCAGTCGTGGTTTCAACAAACAAATCGCAAAAGGCGGGATCTGCGCACCGTTTACGTTTACGTCAATGCTATACCGATAGCCGTCTCATGACGCAAGGGCGTTCTCGGGCCAGAACTTTATGCCGCACCCGACAGGCAGCCCGTCAAGGATGTTGCAACTTCTTAAGCTTGGTTAACGCGTTGTTTACCACGTTGGGTGAAATGTGCGCATGTCGGTCACCCGTGTTTATCCTGTAGCGAATTTTTCACGGTTTTTCGAAGCGCGGGTGAAAACCCGGGAGGCTCGTCTTCCACCGCAGCAGAACCGCGCGGTCGTCTTCGTTCCCGGCAGGACTTTGGGGAATCCGGTCACGAGCCGGCCATTCTGAACACGGGCGCATCGATGAACAGCAAGCGGTCCTATCTCGATACACTCAATGCCGGCAGGCAGCGCAAGCCGACCACCACGCTCGAGCAGCTGAACCGCTCCCTCGAAACGCTGGAACAGCGGCTGGAGCGGACGCGCGAGGATACCGCCGAACGTTTCGAACCGCGCCGGCCTGCAGCCGAACCGCGTTACGCCAGCGCCCAGCCCTATAACCAGCAGCGCTGGTACGAGGACCCACAGCCCGCGCCGCGGCCGAAGAGCCCGGCGCCGTCAGCACCTGCCTTCGACCAGAACTATCAGGCGATCGCACGCGACATCGACCGCGTGCGCGGCCAGGAGGACAGCGTCGCCGTGGTCGGCAAGATCGCCGGCGAATTGCGAGGCCTGCGCGAGGAACTGCGCCACCAGATGACCGCCGGGCTCAAGCGCGAATTCGACGCGCTGCGCAAGGACATCGAGCGGGCCTTCCAGGCAAGCGGGCAATCGGGCGGCCAGGCGGGCAAGAGCAGCGCCGAACTCGGCGTCGAATTCGAGCGACTTTCGGGCGCCATCCAGACGCTGGCCGAAAAGAGCGACGACAGAAGCGTCAACATGCTGCGGCTCGAGGTGGAGCAGGTCAAGGCGGCACTCGACACGTTGGCGCGCGAGGAGAGCGTGCAGGCGGTCGATCGCCGCTGGGACGACTTCGACCGCCGCTGGAGCGCTTTCGAGGACCGCGTCGACGCCGATCAGCGCAAGCGCTCCGACGGTGCCGGCCTTTCGGCGCTGACCGAGCGGCTCGAGCAGATCAGCAGTGCGGTCAACAATCTGCCGGAATCGCTGTCGCTGCGGTCGCTGGAGGAAAAGGTCCGCACACTTGCCGGCGCCGTCGACCATTTCGTCAGCCAGCAGAGCAATCGCAGCAGCGACACGTTCGGCATGATCGACGAGCGGCTGGACGAGATTTCACGCGCCATCGTCGCCTCGACCGTCGCCGCGCAGGCCAACGCCTTCGATGCCGAGCCCTTCGAGCGCATCGAGAGGCGGATCGCCTCGCTGGCGCAGCAGATCGAAGAGGTCACGCAGGCTCAGCCAAGCGGTGAAGTCATCGACCGCCTCAACATGCTGTCGAGCCGTGTCGACGAACTGGCCGGCCGCGCCAACCTGCCGGAACAGGCGATGGAGCGACTCGGCAAGCAGATCGCGCTGATCGCCGACAGAATAGACCGCGCGCCGGCCATGCCGGACGCCGACTATATCTTCCAGGGTCTGGAACAGCGCTTCGACGCGCTGTCCGGGATCATGGAACGCCGCCAGGGCGACGCGATCGAACAGGGCAACATGCTGTTTCGCGATCTCGAGCGGCGGCTGGAGGAAGTTGCCGACAGGCTGGACCAGCGCATGCCGCAGGCCGACAGCGCCGGCATCATGGACGCCATCGACGCCCGCCTCACCGCTTTGGCAAAGCGCCTGGAGACACGGGTTCCCGATCCCGCCAATGAAGCGGCGATCCGTGGCCTGGAGAGCCGACTCGAAGACATTTCAAGCCGGCTGGAATCGTCGGCCGCGCAGGTCGCCGGCATCGACCCGGCACTCATCCGCAGCCTGGAGGCGCAGGTTTCCGGCCTTTCGGCGCATCTGACCAAGCCCGGCACGCCGCTGCCGGAATTCGAGGATATCAGCCCGCGCCTCAACGAGATCGAGAAGTCGCTGGCCGGAACCCGCGATTCCATCCTCAGCGCCGCGCGCGAGGCGGCCGAGAGCGCGGTGCGCTCGATGGCCGATACGAGTGCCAACACGGCGGCCGTCAGCGGCCTCGCCCAGGACCTGAAGACGCTCGAATCCCTGACACGCCGCTCGGACGAGCGCAATTCGCGCACCTTCGAGGCCATCCACGACACGCTGCTCAAGATCGTCGATCGTCTGGGCTCGCTGGAAACCAGCGAACCGATTGAGGCCGTCAGCGAACTCGTGGATCCGCAGCCAACAGCCAAGCGGAGTGCACGCGGCTCCAAGATCGCGGTGCAGGACGCACCGTCGATGGATATCGACCAGCCGCTGCCGCTGACCGGAGACATGGCCGACCTCGATGGCCGCGCCGCCGCCATCCTGCGCAACGAACCGGCTACGCGTGGCGAACCGGTCATGCGTGGCGAACCTGCGCCGCGCTCGCCGGCTGAAGCGGCTGCCGCGGCCGCCATGGCGGCGCTCGGCTCGGACACGATCGCCGACAAGAAAGACACGACCGGCCGCAAGAAATCGATGTTCGGCGGACTGGCCCGCGCCTTCAGGGGCAAGAAGGACACGGATATGCCGCCGCTTGCCGGCTCGGCGCCCGATACCGACATACCGAGCGTCGATCTCGACGAGCCGCTCGACCCGAAGCTTGCCAACCGGCCGCTGGAGCCAGGCTCCGGCGCACCCGACCTCAACGCCATCATGAAGCGCGTGCGCGACGAGCGCGGCCAGCCGGTCAAGCGCAGCGAGGGCGACGCGGCAAAGTCGGATTTCATCGCCGCTGCCAGGCGCGCCGCGCAAGCCGCCGCCGCCGAAGCCGACGCTTTGAAGCGCCAGTCGACGATGAGTGGACCGGTCAAGGCGCTCAGGATCGGCGACCTGCTCAAGGCGCGGCGTAAGCCGATCCTGATGGCGGCGGCCGCGATCATGCTGGCGCTGGCCGGCCTGCAGCTGGGCAAAGCCTTCTTCTCCGACCCTGCCCCGGTGGCCAGCAACGACATTGCACCGATCATCGCCCCGCAGCCGGTGGAAACCGCATCGGTCAATGCCGCAAGCGAGCCGAAGGCAGAGCCCATGGCGCAGGACGCGCCGGCCCGTGCCGTCAGACAAGCGGAGCCGTCCGAGCCGACAGTCAAGGACGACATGCTGGCGCAACCCGCCTCCGCCCCGCCATCAGGCGCCGATATGCCCATGGATGGCGTTTCCGAGCCGGCGCCGGCCCCCATGGAATCAGCGGCACCTTCCGATGCGACGGAGCCAACTGCTGCGGCCTCAGCACCTGCGGCCGCGGAACCGGCGGCGGCGGATGCGGACAGCCAGCCAATGGCTGCCACGCCGGTCGCACCGACCCCGGCCCAGGACACCACGGGTGCCGTTCCTCCCGCCAATACCGCCACGGCAGCAGCCGCGGCCAAGATCGACATTCCGGCCGATGCCGGCCCGCAGGCGCTGCGCGATGCGGCCGTCGGCGGCGACGCCAAGGCGCTGTTCGAGGTCGGCTCGCGCTTTGCCGAGTCACGCGGCGTCAAGGAAGACATGGCGGCAGCCGCCAAATGGTACGAGAAATCGGCTGACCTCGGCTTCGCGCCGGCGGAATACCGTATCGGCAATTTCTACGAAAAGGGCATCGGCGTCGCGCGCGACATCAAGAAAGCCAAGACCTGGTACCAGATGGCGGCAGCGCAGGGCAACGCCAGCGCCATGCACAATCTGGCCGTGCTGTTAGCCATGGCCGCGGACGGCGTGACCGACAATGAATCGGCGGCGCACTGGTTCCAGGCGGCGGCCGACCTCGGCGTCAAGGACAGCCAGTTCAATCTCGGCATCCTCGCCGCCAAGGGCGTCGGCATGAAGCAGAACCTGGAGGAATCCTACAAATGGTTCGCGCTCGTCGCCAAGACCGGCGACAAGGATGCGGCGGCCAAGCGCGACGAGATCGCCAATGCGCTGCGGCCCGAGCAGTTGGAGCGGGCGCGCTCCGCCACCGAGCTGTGGAAGGCCAAGCCGCTCGACCAGGCGGCCAATTCGGCCGACATCCCCGAATCCTGGCAGGAAGGCACGCCGCAGACGACCGCCAGCATCGACATGAAGAAGGCGGTCAAAAACATCCAGCTCATCCTCAACAAGAACGGCTACGAGGCCGGCGGCGCCGACGGTGTGATGGGCCAGAAGACCAAAGATGCGATCATAGCCTTCCAGACCGATAACAAGATGAAGGCGACCGGCGAAATCGACGCGGATCTGGTAAAGGCGCTGCTGGCGCGCAAATAACGGCATATGCGTCGCTTCCGCGACGCCCTTGCCACACATTTGCCTGTTAACTGATTGAGATGATTTTTTGTTTCGGCGGCGCGGCATGGGTTTCCACCCCGGCCGCGCCGTCGGCGCAAGAAAAAATTGGCTTTTCGGTGCGACACTGCCGCAACGGCTGCAATCGCCGACAGGCAAACTGATCGAGACTGACGGGTGGGCATCTATCTCCCGATCGCGGAAATTTCCGTCAACGTCTTCGTACTGCTGGCCATGGGGGCGGCGGTTGGCTTCCTGTCGGGCATGTTCGGGGTGGGTGGCGGCTTTCTCATCACCCCGCTGCTGATCTTCTACAACATCCCGCCGGCGATCGCGGTCGCCACCGGCGCCAACCAGGTCATCGCCTCCTCGTTTTCGGGCGCGCTGTCGCACATGAAGCGCGGCACGCTCGACTTTAAACTCGGCGGGGTGCTGCTCGCCGGCGGCATTGTCGGTTCAACCGGCGGCATCTTTGTCTTTGCGCTTTTGCGCCGGCTGGGGCAGCTCGACCTGTTCATCTCGCTGCTCTATGTCGTGCTGCTCGGCACGGTCGGCGGTCTGATGCTGGTCGAAAGCGTGAACGCGCTGCGCGCCACCCGCAGCGGTGCCGCTCCTGTGCTGAAGAAATCCGGCCAGCACAACTGGATCCACCGGCTGCCGCTGAAGATGCGCTTCAGGGCCTCGAAACTGTTCGTCAGTGTCATCCCGGTGCTAGGGCTTGGCGCCGGCATCGGCTTCCTGTCGTCGATCATGGGCGTCGGCGGCGGCTTCATCATGGTGCCGGCACTGATCTATCTGCTGAAGGTGCCGACCAATGTCGTCATCGGCACCTCGCTGTTCCAGATCATCTTCACCTCGGCCTACACGACGCTGGTCCACGCCACCACCAACCAGACTGTCGATGTCATGCTTGCCTTCCTGCTGATGGCGGGCGGCGTCGCCGGCGCGCAATATGGCGCCAAGGCCGGCCAGAAGCTGCGCGGCGAACAGTTGCGGGCGCTGCTGGCGATGCTGGTGCTGGCGGTCGCCATCCGGCTTGCCATCGATCTGTTCGTCACCCCGCCCAATCTTTATTCGCTGTCCGCCGCGGGCCTGAACTGATGGCGGGCCTGAAAGCGTTCGCAGCCGCTGCTTTCCTGTCGCTCGTCGCCGCCGCATTGCCTGCGGTAGCGCAGACGCCGCCGGCCGAAAGCATCCAGATCGGGCTGTCCACGGATGCCGTGTCGATCACCGCCGGATTTTCCGGCGCCGACCTCACCATCTTCGGTTCGCTGGAAAATGCCGATCCGCTCGTCGCGCGCCAAGGGCGCTACGACGTGATCGTCGTGCTCGAAGGCCCGCCACGGCCGGTGGTCGTGCGGCGCAAGGACAGGGTGCTTGGCGTCTGGATCAATCTGGAGTCGGAAACGTTCGAGAACGTGCCGGTCTCCTATTCGGTGGCAACCACGCGCCCGCTGCAGGATGTCACCGATCCGAACAGCTACAAGCAGCTCTCGCTCGGTGCCTCCAATCTCTACATGAAGCCAGCTGACGTGACCGACAGCCCGGCGACGATCGAGGAGTTCACCGCCGCGCTGAGGGACCGCAAGACCGCGACCGGCCTCTACAGCGAGAATGTCGGCGGCGTGCAGTTCCTGTCGCAGAACCTGTTTCGCGCCACCGTCAGGCTGGCGCCCAATGTCCCGGTCGGCACCCACAAGGCCCGCGCCTTCCTGTTCAAGAGCGGCATGTTCATCAAGGAGAGCTCGGCCCAGCTCGAAATCCGCAAATCCGGTTTCGAACAGTCGATCTTCCGCGTCGCGCACGACTATTCGTTCCTCTACGGCGTCTTCGCCGTATCGCTCGCCATGCTCACTGGCTGGCTTGGAAGGCTGATCTTCCGCAAAGACTAGATTTCCTCGCGAAAGCCTGTTCCCCTTTGCGGGCTCATGCGCTAGACCGCCGCCTCCCGGCGCAACAAGCGCACATCACAATCCGGTTCGGCAGAAAGGTCCGGTCACCCGGACATTGGCGCGGCTGACAAGGCTCCGTCCCGCTGCCCCAGAAAAAACGACAGGAAACTGCGATGCGACCAGCATTCGGCGGTATCGATTTCGGCACGTCCAATTCCACCGTCGGCGTGATCCGCAACGGGCAGCCACGCCTGGTGGCGCTGGAGGACGGCCAGGTGACGCTGCCAAGTGCTGTGTTCTTCAACTTCGACGACAACCACACCTATTTCGGGCGCCGGGCCATCGCCGACTATACCGACAGCATCGAAGGCCGCCTGATGCGTTCGCTGAAGAGCGTGCTCGGCAGCTCGCTGGTGCATGAGAAGACGCGCATCAAGGCGCGCTCGATCGGCTTCATGGAGATCGTCGGGCTGTTCGTCGGCCACTTGAAAAGGAGGCTGGAGGAAGATGCCAAGGCGCCCGTCGAAAACGTGGTGCTTGGGCGTCCGGTGCAGTTCGTCGACGACGACACGGAAGCCGATGCGAAGGCGCAAGGCGAGCTCGAGAACGCAGCGCGCATCCAGGGCTTCAAGCACATTGCCTTCCAGTTCGAGCCGATCGCCGCGGCGCTCGACTACGAACAGAAGGTCACGCGCGAGGAACTGGCGCTGATCGTCGACATGGGCGGCGGCACGTCGGACTTTTCGATCGTGCGCGTCTCGCCCGAGCGAGCCCGCTCGACCGATCGCAAGGACGACATCCTGGCCAACCGGGGCATCCATATCGGCGGCACCGATTTCGACCGGCTGCTCAGCATCGCCCATGTGATGCCGCAGCTCGGCTATCTGACGCCGACCAAGGACGGCAAGCGCAATTTGCCGGCCAGTTATTTCATCGACCTGGCGACATGGCAGCGCATCAACCTCGTCTACACCGCCAGGGCGATGACGCATCTGAGACAAATCCGCTTCGAGGCTGAACGCGCCGACCTCGTCGACCGCTTCATCCATATCGTCGAACATCGCTACGGACATGCGCTGGCAGGTTTGGTCGAGAAGGCCAAGATCGCACTGACGGACCAACCCTCGGCCGGCGTGCAGGTCCCGCTTCCCGACGCGCGCTTCGCCGCAGAAATCACGCGGGCAGGCCTCGAAGCGACGATCGGCGGCGATATCGACAGAGTGACCGCGACGGTCGGCCAGACCATCAGCGACGCTGGTGTAAAGGCTTCCGACATCACCGCCGTGTTCCTGACCGGCGGATCGACGGCAATCCCGCTGGCGAGGCGGCATATCCTGGAACTGGTGCCGCAGGCCTCCGTCATCGAAGGCGACATGTTCGGTTCGGTCGGGCTCGGCCTGGCGCTCGATGCCCAGCGGAAGTTCGGCTGATCCAGCTAGGCTGAAGCCATCGCCTTCTCGCTCAGATGCGCCTTCAATGCCATCTGAGCGAGGCTGGCCTGCCGGTCGCGGTGGGTGATGATGGCGAAGTCGCGCTTCGGCAGGGCGATCGGCACCGAGCGCAGGCTGCCTTCGGCAATCGCGCCGGCGACGACGAGTTCGGAAATGATGGTGGCGCCGGCGCCGGCCTCGACCGCCTGACGGATTGCCTCGTTGCTCGGCAGCACCAGGAATATCTGCAGTTCGGCGAGTGAAATCCCCTCGCGGCGCGCCAGATCCTCCAGCACCTCGCGCGTGCCGGAACCGCCCTCGCGGATGATCCAGCGCAGTTCCCTGATGTCGGGGCGGCCCGGCGCGATGTCGGCAATCTCCGGATGCGAGGTGGCGACGACAAGCTTCAGCCTGTCGATGTCGACCTTGGCGCGCCGCAAGATGTCGGATTCGGTGCGCCCCTCGACGAGGCCGAAATCCGCCGTGCCGTCCAAAACATGGGTCTCGACCTGCCTGGTGTTGCCGATGGTGACGCTCAGCCTGACGGCAGGGTACGCCTCATGGAAGGAAGCCAGCCGGCGCGGCAGCCAATAGCTGGCGATGGTCTGGCTGGCGGCGATCGAAAGCGAGCCGGTGACGGTCTGCGAGACATCCTCGAGCACGTTGCTTGCGGCGGCCGCTCGTTCGAGCACGGCCTTGGCCTCTGGCAGGAACCGGCGACCGGTCTGCGCCAGCTCGATGTTGCGGCCGACCCGGTTGAACAGCTGCACACCATGCTGCTGTTCAAGCGCGCGGATGGCGGCCGATGCCGCCGACTGGGAGATGCCCAAAAGCGCTGCCGCCTTGGTCATGTGGCCGCGCTCGGCGACGGCGACGAAGATACGCAACTGGTCCAGAGTCATGATCAACTAAGAAGCAAATTCGATCGGAATTACAAGAGCTGTTTGTTAGACAGATCAATCGCTTTGTTCTAAGTTTTTGCGGAAAGTTGGAAAAAATTGGCGGTACCGCCGCAAAGGTTGGGAAATTGATCGGGCGCTTCAAATCGCTGTTCGCGCACTGGACCCGCCGGGTAAGGCGGCAGTTCGCCGGCGAGCGCTACCACCCTGAACAGCACTACATGCGCGGCCCCGGACCGAAGACGAAAGCCAGGACGGCGAGCGGCAAAAGCGTTCGCGGATCATGAGCCACGGAGCGCCGCTCGGCGCCAATTCCGCACCGTCGCAACGGCCGCTGCCCGACACGCGCGCACCCGACGAAGGCGACGGAGTCGACACCTCGCCGAGCGTTTCCGACAGGATCGCCAAGACCACCTGCTACATGTGCGCCTGCCGCTGCGGCATCGACGTCCACATCAAGGACGGCAAGGTCCGTTACATCAACGGCAACAAGGACCATCCGGTCAATCGCGGCGTGATCTGCGGCAAGGGCAGTTCCGGCATCATGCAGCATTACAGCCCGGCGCGGCTGAAGAAGCCGCTGCTGCGCACCGGTCCGCGCGGCTCGGGAGAATTCCGCGAGATCGAGTGGGAGGAAGCCTTTTCGATTGCTACGGAGCGGCTTTCGGCGATCCGCCGGACCGATCCGAAGAGGCTTGCCTTCTTCACCGGTCGCGACCAGTCGCAGTCGCTGACCGGCTGGTGGGCGAGCCAGTTCGGCACGCCGAACTTCGCCGCCCATGGCGGCTTCTGCTCGGTCAACATGGCGGCCGGCGGGCTCTACACGATCGGCGGCTCATTCTGGGAGTTCGGCGAGCCCGACTGGGACAACACCAAGTACTTCATGCTGTTCGGCGTCGCCGAGGACCATGATTCCAACCCGATCAAGATCGGCCTGGGCAAGCTCAAGGCGCGCGGCGCCAAGGTGGTCTCGATCAATCCGTGCCGCACCGGCTACAATGCGATTGCCGACGACTGGATCGGCATCCGGCCCGGCACGGACGGCCTGTTCGTGTTCGCACTCATCCACGAGCTGCTCAAGGCCGGCCGCGTCGACCTCGATTATCTGCTGCGCTACACCAACGCGCATGTGCTTGTCGTGCAGGAGCCTGGCGCCGCCGATGACGGCCTGTTCGTGCGCGACGGCGCCGGCAATCCGCTGGCCTGGGACAGGGTGGCCAAGACGCCTGTCGGCGCAGCCGACCCAAATGCGAAGCCGGCGCTGACCGGCAGTTTCACCTTCGATGGCCGCCGCAGTGTGCCGGTTTTCCAGCTCGTTGCCGACCGCTACATGGATGTGAGCTATTCGCCCGATGCCGTCGCCGAACGCTGCGGCGTTGCTGCCGACACGATCCGCAAGATCGCCGCCGAGCTGGCGCATGTCGCCTTCGAACAGACGATCGAGTTGCCGGTGGCCTGGACCGACTGGGCCGGCCGTCGGCATGAGACGATCAAGGGCCGGCCGGTGTCGATGCATGCGATGCGTGGCATCTCGGCCCATTCGAACGGTTTTCACTCCTGCCGCGCCATTCATCTGTTGCAGGTGCTGCTCGGCACGGTGGACGTGCCGGGCGGCTTCCGCTTCAAGCCGCCCTATCCCCGCCCGGCGCCGCCGGGGCCGAAGCCGGCGGGCAGGAATGTGCAGCCGATGACGCCGCTGGAAGGCATGCCGCTCGGCTTCGTCTGCGGGCCGGACGATCTCTTGGTCGATGAGACCGGCACGCCCATCCGCATCGACAAGGCCTATTCCTGGGACGCGCCACTGGCCGCGCACGGCCTCATGCACACCGTCATCCGCAATGCCTGGGCGGGCGATCCTTACCGGATCGACACGCTGATGATGTACATGTCGAACATGGCCTGGAATTCCTCGATGAACACCGTCGAGACGATCGCCATGTTGACCGACGCAGACGAGGAGGGCCGCTACAAGATCCCCTTCATCATCTATTCCGACGCCTATTATTCCGAGACGGTGCCGTTCGCCGATCTGGTGCTGCCCGATACGACCTATCTCGAAAGACACGACTGCATCAGCCTGCTCGACAGGCCGATCAGCCACGCCGACGGGCCGGGCGATGCCATCCGTCATCCGGTGGTCGAGCCGGACCGCGACGTCAGGCCGTTCCAGTCGGTGCTGATCGAGCTCGGTGCGCGGCTCGGCCTGCCCGGCTTCATTAACGACGACGGCTCGGCCAAATACCGCGACTATGCCGACTACATCGTCAATCACGAGCGCACACCCGGCATCGGGCCGCTGGCCGGCTGGCGCGGCAGGGACGGGGCGGCGATCGGCAGCGGCGCGGTCAATCCGGACCAGTTGCAGCGCTACATCGAAAATGGCGGCTTCTGGCACCACGATTTTTCCGCCGACCAGCGCTACTACAAGATGGCCAACCGCTCCTATCTCGACTTCGCGGTTGAGATGGGCTTCATCCCGAAGGCCGAGCCAATCGTCTTCCAGCTCTATTCCGAGCCGATGCAGCGCTTCCGCCTCGCCGCGCGCGGCCATGGGCGGGTGCGGCCGCCGGAAGCCGAGCGGACCCGCATCGAGACCTATATGGACCCGCTGCCGTTCTGGTACGCGCCGTTCGAGGAAGCGGTTGTCGACCTGCAAAAATATCCGCTGCATGCGCTGACGCAGCGGCCGATGCACATGTACCATTCCTGGGGCTCACAGAATGCGTGGCTGAGGCAGATCACCAGCCAGAACCGGCTGTTCGTGCACCACCAGACCGCAGCCGGGCTTGGCCTTGCCGATGATGACTGGGCGTGGATCGAGAGCATCAATGGCCGGGTGAAGGGACAGATCAAGCTGGTCGACGGCGTCAACCCGGACACGGTGTGGACCTGGAACGCCATCGGCAAGCGCCGCGGCAGCTGGGGGCTGAAGGACGATGCCGCAGAGAGCAATCGCGGCTTCCTGCTCAACCACATCATCGGCGACCAGACATCCGTCGATGCGAACGGCAAGCGCTATTCGAATTCGGACCCTGTCACAGGACAGGCGGCATGGTTCGACCTGCGCGTCCGCATCGTCAAATGCACCGCGGAAGAAGCCGGCTTCACCGAACCGCAGTTCGAACGCTTCCGGCAGCCGCCGCGTTTCGAACCTGCACCCGACACACTCCGCTTCGGCGCCGAATTCCGCATGAACAGGGAAGCCGCCGAATGACCTGCCTTCCCGCGCACACCGACAAAAGGCTAGGCCTGGTCATCGACCTCGACACCTGCGTCGGCTGCCAGGCCTGCGTCACCGCCTGCAAGGAGTGGAACACGGGCGGCCACATGGCACCGCTGACCGACATCGACCCCTATGGCGGCAATGTCGATGGCGTCTGGTTCAACCGCGTGCACAGCTATGAGCACACGACCGAGATGGGCGGGCGGACGGTCAACTTCCCGCGCTCCTGCCTGCATTGCGAGACGCCCGCCTGCGTCACTGTCTGCCCGACGGGCGCGTCCTACAAACGGGCCTCGGACGGCATTGTGCTGATCGACGAGGACAAGTGCATCGGCTGCAAATTGTGCAGTTGGGCCTGCCCCTATGGGGCGCGTGAATTCGACACCGATGTCGGCGTCATGAAGAAATGCACGCTCTGCGTCGACCGCATCTACAACGACAATCTGGCCGAGGAAGACCGTGTGCCGGCCTGCGTCGCCGCCTGCCCGACCAGCGCGCGGCATTTCGGCGACCTCGGCGACCCCGCCTCGGCGGTTTCTCAGTTGGTGGCGGATCGCGGCGGCGTCGACCTGATGCCCGAGATGGGTTATCACCCGACCAACAAGTACCTGCCGCCGCGTGCCCACACCCAACGCGCCGCTTCGGTGGCCGCACCCGCGCTGGAGCCGGTGCGAGCCGAAGGCGGTTTCCTCGGCTGGGTCGACCGCATGCTTTCGAACTGACCCGATGCATCCAGCCTTTTCCGTCGTCTTCTTCACAACTGCCACAGGAGCAGGCTACGGCCTGCTGGCGCTGCTTGGTGTGCTCGGCGGATTGGGGTTAATCCCACCTGATTTCTGGCTCGGGTTCATCGGCATGGGGTTGGCGTTGGGTCTGATCGTCGCCGGCCTGCTGTCGTCGACCGGCCATCTCGGCCGGCCGGAAAGGGCATGGCGCGCCTTCTCGCAGTGGCGCAGCTCCTGGCTGTCGCGCGAGGGCGTGTCGTCGGTCCTGACCTTCATTCCGGCCAGCCTGTTCGGCATCGGCTGGGTGTTTTTCGGCCGCACTGGTGCCTGGGTCACCTTGGCCGGATTGCTGGCGGCCGTCGGCGCGATCGTCACTGTCTGCACCACAGGCATGATCTATGCCTCGCTGAAGCCGATCGCCCAGTGGCATAGCCGCTTCACTCTGCCTGGCTATCTGATCTTCTCTGCGATGACCGGCAGCCTGCTGTTGAACGCACTGCTGCAAGGCTTCGGCATCGACTCGAACACCCTTCTGGCAACTTGCTTGCTGCTGATCGTTCTCGGGTGGGGGTGGAAGCTGGCGACCTGGCGCTACAATGACCGGCTGGAAATCCCAACCACCGCCAACACCGCGACCGGACTTGCCGGCGGCACGGTGCGGTCGCTCGAATGGCCGCACACCGAGGAAAACTATCTGCTCAAGGAAATGGGTTTTCGCATCGCGCGCAAGCACGGCGCAAAGCTGCGGCTGATCGCGCAGATTTTGGCCTTCGCCTTGCCCGTCTTGCTGTTGCTCGCGGCGATCTTTCTGCCTTGGCCGTTGGCGGCGATCGCATCGGTACTCGCAGCCTTCGCCCAGTTCGCAGGCATGCTGGTCGAGCGCTGGCTGTTCTTCGCCGAGGCCAAGCACACGGTCACTTTGTACTATGGCAGATAGGTTTTACCCTGGCCTAAGCATCGACCCGGAAATGGCAAAAATGCGTTCGGCGCCGAGCATGTAGGCCATCAGCGTCTCGCGGCGGAACAGGCCGGCATAGGCGCGGTCGAGCACGTTGAGCGAGCCGGTATAGGCACCGAAGGCCGGCATGATCATGCGGCCGCCATCCGCGGCAAAGCAGCGCCGGCGCACCGAGCGGCCGCGCTGGACGATGCGGGCGCATGGGTGCAGATGTCCCGCGATCTCGCCCTCCACCCTTAATTTTGACGGCTCATGCCGGAACAGCAGCGAGCCGATGGCCAGTTCCCGCACGGTGTCGCCGGGCAGGTCGGCGGGCGCTTCCGGATCATGGTTGCCGGCGACCCAGAACCAGTCGCGGCCAGCCATCAGCGCCTCCAAGCGCTCGCGGAAGCTTTGATGCATGCGCTCGGCGCCGCCGCCGTCGTGGAAACTGTCGCCGAGGCTGATGACGATCGCCGGCTGATAGTCGGCGATCACCGCCTGCAGCCGGAGCAAGGTGGCGCCTGTGTCGTAAGGCGGGATCAGCGCGCCGCGCCGGGCAAAGGACGAGCCTTTTTCGAGATGCAGGTCGGACACCGCCAGCAGCCGAAGCTTGGGGAAATAGAGCACGCCGCGCGGATCGCAGACAGCACGCTCACCGGCGATGCCGACCAGATCGGCCTCTGCCATCAGCGACGTGCGCGCCGGCGAGAAATTCATGCCCTCGTCACTCTCAGTTTGTCACCTTCGGCCCATGGCCTCCTCGACCAGATCGGCGGCTTCCGTCAGCAGCGTCTCGTTGGCGCCGCCATTGACCGATTCCTTGCCGATCTCGAGCATCACCGGTATCGCCAGCGGCGAGATCTGGTCGAGATGCTTATGCACGATTCGGCCGCGCACACGCGAGAGCATCTCGGCAAGTCTGCTGACATCAAGCAGGCCGGCGGAGGCGTCGGTGCGCGTCGCCTGCAGCAGAATATGGTCCGGCTCGTGGCTGCGCAGCACGTCGTAGATCAGGTCGGCTGACACGGTCACCTGCCGGCCGCTCTTCTCCTGCCCAGGATAGCGCTTCTCGATCAGCCCGGCGATGACCGCGCAGGTGCGGAAGGTGCGCTTCAGCATCCAGCTGTCGTTCAGCCAAGCCTCGAGATCGTCGCCCAGCATGTCCTCGTCGAACAGCGCCGCCAGCGACGGTTTCTTCGTCTTGAACAGTGCCGCCATGTCGTCCAGCGCCCAGACGGCCAGCGAATAGTCGGTGGCGACGAAGCCGAGTGGCCGGGCGCCTGCCCGCTCCAGCCGTCGCGTCAAGAGCATGCCGAGCGTTTGATGCGCCAGCCGGCCCTCGAACGGATAGGCGACCATGTAGTGCCGGTTGCCGCGTGGAAAGGTTTCGACCAGAAGGTCGCCGCGCTTCGGCAGCACCGACTTTTCCTTCTGCAGCCGCAGCCAATCGGCGACCTGTTCCGGCAGTGCCTGCCAGCGGTTGCTGTCGGCCAGTATGCCACGCACCTGTTCGGCGAGATAGGTCGACAGCGGAAACTTGCCGCCGGCATAGCTTGGCACGATGATGTTGGCGCCGGCGCCGCTGGAGACGACGCATTCGTTCTCGCGGATTCCTTCGAAGCGCAGCACCTTGCCGGCGAATAGGAAATTATCGCCAGGGCGCAGCGTCTCGGCGAAATACTCCTCGATCTTGCCGAGCACCGGCCCGCCGCGGCCAGCCATGCCGCGCCCCTGCCTGACATAGCGGACATTGAGCTCCGGCATCTCGACGATGGTGCCGACGTTCAGCCGGTATTGCTGGGCGACGCGCGGATGCGAGACGCGCCACAGCCCGTCGACCGTCTTGCGGATGCGGGCGTAGCGCTCGTAGTTCTTCAGCGCATAGCCGCCGGTGGCGACGAAGTCGACGACGCGGTCAAAAGTCTCGCGCTCCAGGGCCGCATAGGGTGCCGCGCTACGCACCTCCTCGAACAGACGATCGGCATCGAAGGGCGCACCGCAAGCGACACCCAGCACATGCTGCGACAGCACGTCGAGCGCGCCCTTGATCAGTGGCGGTGTGTCCTGCGCGCCGAGATAATTGGCGTCAAGCGCTGCCCGGCATTCCAGCACTTCGAAGCGATTGGCCGGAATGAGGATCGCCTTCGACGGTTCGTCCATGCGGTGGTTGGCGCGGCCGATGCGCTGCGCCAGCCGGCTGGCGCCCTTCGGGGCACCGACATGGACGACCAGATCGACATCGCCCCAGTCGATGCCGAGATCGAGCGTCGAAGTGGCGACGATGGCGCGCAGTGCATTCTCACCCATCGCCTTTTCGACGCGCCGGCGCTGGCCGACATCGAGCGAGCCGTGGTGGAGCGCGATCGGCAGCGAATCCTCGTTCGCCCGCCAGAGTTCCTGGAACAGCAGTTCGGCCTGGCTGCGGGTGTTGACGAACAAAAGCGTCGTGCGGTGCTTTTTGATCGCCTCGTAGATCTCGGGGATGGCGTAGCGGGCCGAATGGCCTGACCACGGCACACGTTCTTGTGAATCGAGAATGGAGATGTCGGGCTTGGCACCGCCGACGATGGCGATCAGCCCAGCCATCGCGCCGGGTGGGTTCTGCGCGACCAGCCAGCGCCGCAACTCGTCGGGCTCGGCGACGGTGGCTGACAGACCTATGGTCTGCAGCTTGGGCACATAGTTGCGCAGCCGTGCCAGACCGAGCGCCAGCAGGTGCCCGCGCTTCGAGATCACCAACGAGTGCAGCTCGTCGAGCACCACGTAGCGCAGATCCTCGAAGAAGCGCCTGGCGTCGGGTGCCGCGATCAGCAGCGCCAGTTGTTCGGGCGTCGTCAGCAGGATGTCGGGCGGCACCAGCTTCTGCCGCTGGCGCTTGTGCGAGGGCGTGTCGCCGGTGCGGGTCTCTATGGTGACGGGCAGGCCGATCTCTTCCACCGGCTTGCCGAGATTGCGCTCGATGTCGACGGCCAAAGCCTTCAGCGGCGAGATGTAGAGCGTGTGGATGCCGCGATGCGCCTGGCCCGGTTTTCGCCTGGGACGATCGGCGAGTTCCGTCAGGGACGGCATGAAGCCGGCCAGCGTCTTGCCGGCGCCGGTCGGAGCGATCAGCAGCACGGACTGCCCGGCCCGGGCCCGCGCCAACAATTCGATCTGATGGGCACGCGGCGCCCAGCCTTTTTGCGCGAACCATCTGATGAACGGTTCGGGCAGGACGACGGCGGCATTCCGGTCAGCGAGGCGAGGCTGTTCTGTCACGCGCCAGAGGTAGCGCGACCGCGCGAGAACGCCAAGCAGAATCGGAACAAAAGGTGATCGACGGTCCTGCTACGGCCTTCGAAACCCCGTCGGGCCGCCATAGAGATAGCCGATGCGGGCGATGGCGTCCTTCAGCCCTTCGCGCGACACCAGCATGGTGTGGCCATTGGCGTGGATCATGGTGTCGGCGTCGGTCATGACGGCGACGTGGCCCTTCCAGAAGACGAGGTCGCCACGACGCAGCTCGTTGAAATCCGGGCCGGGTTCGAGCGGCTCGCCGATGGTCGCCGCCTGCATGTCGGAATCGCGGAGCACGTCCTGGCCTGCCATGCGCATCGCCAGTTGCACGAGGCCGGAACAGTCGATGCCGAAGCCCGAGGCACCGCCCCAGAGATAGGGTGTACCGAGAAAGGTCTCCGCGACCGATACATAGTCGGCAGACTTATCCGCGATCGGCCTGAGATGGCCTGCAATGACCGCCTGACCGGAGGGCAGCAGTCCATAGTGCGTGCCGCGGGTTTCCGCGGCACCCGTCACCGTCACCGCCGACCCCATCGACAACTGCCCGCTGATCGGAAAGCGAAGGTCGGGACCGGGATAGAGGAAGGTGCGCGGCACCGAGACAGTATGGGTCGGCGGATGGTCCCTCGCTCCCAGCACGGTGTCGGTGACATAGCCGACATAGCCGTCGCGCTCAGCCTGGATCCAGGCCCAGCCTTCCTTCTCCTCGAAGACGAGGATATCTTCGCCGAACAGGGCCTGGGTGTTGACCCCGGCATCCCAGCTCGGCGCCTTGCGGATATCGGCCACGGAAACCGAAATCCGCGCCGGCTGGCCGGCGACGAAGCGGTCGGCGGAAACTTCGCCTTTCAATCGCGCATCGGCGAGATCGCTGCGAAAAGCGTGAAGGCGGGCATCCCTGGCGGTCAAATCGGCAACTCGTCTTAATCGGTAAGGTGGGCAAATCGACAATTGGTCAGATGGGCAGTTCGTGGGCCCTGGCAACGATACCATCGCCGAAGCGCTCGACAAAGAGCGCGCCCTCGACCGTACGCCTGATCAGGACGTTGCGCTTGTCGAGTTCGTCGCGATGGCGCGACACCAGTTTCAGCGCGCCCATCGTATCGAGCGCGCGGGTGATGACCGGCTTGGTGACGTTGAGCCTTGCGGCCAGCCCGCGCACCGTGTGCGGCGGCGGATCGAGATAGATGGTGAACAGGATCGCCGTCTGGCGCATGGTGAGATCGGGTGCGCCGTCGCGCACCTGCGACAGCATCACTTGCTGCCACAATCGCATGGCCTGGCTTGGGCGCATCAAGATCGACATCCGCCCAGCATGACGCCAAATTGTTTCGGTTCCGTTTCAGTTTCGGAGTTTTGCCGGCTGCTCTGGATGGTCAGCCGTAACGTGTCGAGATGATCCGCTCCAGCGCGCGAATGCCTTGCGCCTCGCCGCCGGCGACGCCGTGCGGGCGATCGGACGGGTTCCAGGCGAAGATGTCGAAATGCGCCCAGCTGTGAGTCTTCTCGACGAAGCGCTTGAGGAACAGAGCAGCGGTAATCGAGCCGGCAAAGCCATCCGCGGTGACATTGTTGATGTCGGCGATCTTGGACGACAGTTTTGCGTCGTAGGGCCGCCACAGCGGCATGCGCCACAGCGGGTCCTCGACCACGACGGAAGCTGCTGCGAGATCGTCGGCCAGCGCCTCGTCGCCGGTGTAGAAGGGCGGCAGGTCGGGGCCAAGCGCGACGCGGGCCGCTCCGGTCAGCGTCGCCATGTCGACCAGCAGTTGGGGTTCGTCGTCGTCGGCCAGCGCCAAGGCATCGGCCAGCACCAGCCGCCCCTCGGCGTCGGTGTTACCGATCTCGACGGTGATGCCCTTGCGGCTCGTCAGCACGTCGCCTGGCCGGAACGCATTTCCCGCAATCGAATTCTCGACCGCGGGGACGAGCACGCGCAGCCGCACGTACAAGCCAGCGGCCATGATCATCGAAGCGAGGCCCAGCACATTGGCGGCGCCGCCCATGTCCTTCTTCATCAGCAGCATGCCCGACGACGGCTTGATGTCGAGACCACCCGTATCGAAGCAAACGCCCTTGCCGACCAGCGTTACCTTCGGCGCCCCCTCCGGTCCCCATCTCATGTCGATCAGGCGGGGCGCATCGGATGATGCGCGACCGACCGCATGGATCATGGGGAAGTTCTCCGCAAGCAGGTCGTCGCCCCTCGTCACCGACACCTCGGCCTGATGCTCAGCGGCCAGCATCCGAACAGCCACCTCCAAATGGTCGGGGCCCATGTCGCTGGTCGGCGTATTGACCAGATCGCGCGTCAGGAAAACGCCGTCGACGATGCGGCCGACACGCGCCGCATCGGCGCCGGATGGCAGGGTAAAGCGCAGCGCCTTGCCTGGCTTCTTGCCGTAACGCGTAAAGACATAGCCGCCGAGCGCCAGCGCAATGGCCGCGAGTTCGGGCTCCGCGGGGTCGGAGGCAAAATGCCAGTCGCCTTCCGGCAAGGCTCGCGCCAAGGCACCGACGGCAAGCATGCCCTCGCCGTCGCCGATGCCGAACAGCGCGCCGGCAAGCGCGCCGCTCTCGCCGGGAACGACAAGCGTCCTGCCGGCTTCACCGGAGAAGCCGTTGGCCTTGGCCCAGGCGATCGACGATGGCGCGAGACCGGCTGCTTCCAGATCGCCCTTTGCCACCAGATGAACCGGCAAGGCGGCCTGCAGTTCGACAAGTTCGACAGGCATTCGATGATCTCCGGCCGGTCGCATCGCGAGTCGGCGTTTCTTAACTGTCCGTTAGGGTTAACAGAATATTTCTGCGGGAGGGAAGACGGCCAGGCAATGGCCGCGTGAATGGAGACCGGGTGCCAATGCCGATCAAAGTGTCGAACATCACAGGCAAGCGTCTGATCACCACGGCATTCTTGGCGGCGTTGGCGGCGAGCGTAGCGGGTTGCGGCACCACCAGCAAGTTCACGACCGGCTCGATTTCCCGCTCCAGCAGCAAACCACTGGAGACCATGGCCGCCGGCGAACTGCACAACGCGACGATAGCGCTAGGCGAATCCTACGCCAAGAATCCCAACGACAAACGCATCGCCACGAACTATGCGGCGGCACTGCAGATGGACGGCGATGCCGACCAGTCGCTCGCCGTCATGCGCAAGCTAGCGATTGCCTACCCCAAGGACCGCGACGTGCTTGCCGCCTATGGCAAGGCGCTGGCCGCCAACGGGCAGTTCGAGCCGGCGCTCGATGCGGTGCGCCGCGCGCAGACACCGGAATATCCGGACTGGCGGCTGGTTTCTGCGGAAGCGGCCATTCTCGACCAGTTGGGGCAGAAGGACGAAGCGCGCCAGGATTACCGCAAGGCGCTCGACCTCAAGCCGAACGAACCATCGATCCTGTCCAATCTCGGCATGTCCTACGTGCTGGAAGGCGATCTGCGCACGGCAGAAACCTATATGCGCTCGGCCGCCGAGCAGCCCAACGCCGACAGCCGGGTCCGGCAGAACCTGGCTTTGGTCGTCGGCCTGCAGGGCCGCTTCGACGAGGCCGAGAAGATCGCCTCGCAGGAGCTCTCGCCCGAGCAGGCACAGGCCAATGTGGCCTATCTGCGCCAGATGCTTGCGCAGCAGAACGCCTGGAGCCAGCTCAAGGACCAGGACAAGGACAAGCCCGCCACCAACTGAAGGGACGGCTGGAGCAATTCCTGGAAAAGTGCTTAGCGGTTTTCCGTTCGGAATTGCGCTGATCCGCGCTAGCGCATCCATCCTGCAATCCCGCCAAAGACAAAAGCCGCGCGGCATAGCCAGCGCGGCTTTTCGTGTATGCGTGAGCCGGATCTCGGTGCTACTCGCTGCTCGACTTCTGCTGATCGCCGAAGATGCCGCGCTGGCTGACCTGGATGCCGGCCGGGCCGAGGATGATGGCGAACAGTACCGGCAGGAAGAACAGGATCATCGGCACGGTGAGCTTGGGCGGCAGCGCGGCGGCCTTCTTCTCGGCAGCGTTCATGCGCATGTCACGACTTTCACTGGCCAGCACGCGTAGCGCATGGGCGACCGGCGTGCCGTAGCGCTCCGCCTGGACCAGCGCCTGCGTCACCGACTTGACTGATTCCAGGCCGGTGCGGCTGGCGAGGTTCTCATAGGCCACCTTGCGCTCCTGCAGGTAGGAGAGCTCGGCGTTGGTCAGGACGAATTCTTCCGCCAATGCCACCGATTGCGCGCCGATCTCGTCGGCGACCTTGCGAAGGGCGGCCTCAACGGACATGCCGGACTCGACGCAGATCAGCATCAGGTCGAGTGCGTCCGGCCATGCCATCTGGATCGACTGCTTGCGTTTGGCGGCGCGGTTGTTGACGTAAAGTATCGGCGCATAGAAGCCGCCATAGGCGACGACGACGCAGACGAACAGCTTGATGAAAGTCGGCTGCAGGGGCAGTCCGCCGAGCATGAAAACGTATAAGGCCGCCAGCGCGAAACCGACGAAGGGCAGGACAAGGCGGAAGAACAGAAAGCGCGTCAGCGGGTTCTGGCCGCGAAAACCCGCCACCTTGAGCTTCTGCAATGTGCTCTCATCGGCCAGCGCGCGCTTCAGATCCAGCCGATCGACGATGTTGCGCATGCCGATCGACTGTTCCTCGCGCAGGCCCTTGCGGCGGCGATCGGCTTCGTTGGCAAGCCGCGTGCGCTGTTTGGCGCGCAATTCGTCACGCTCGAGCGCCACCGATTTCATGCGCGACTTGAGCTGGTTGCCGCCAAGGGCAGGCAAGACCGTGAAGACGGTCGCAAACACCGCGATGCCGACCAGGAGCGCGATCAGGAAAGCGGGGTCGGTAAGGGATTTGACGACCTGGTCTGTCATTGGTTTCTATCTTTTTGTTCGAGCATGATCTTCTCCGAAAACCGGGACCCACTCCTCGGGATCATGCTCTAGACATCGAAGTTCATCATCTTGCGCATCACCATGATGCCGATCGACATCCAGACCAGTGAGCAGCCGATGATCAGGTGGCCGGTGCTGGTGGTGAAGAGCGGCATGATGTAGTTCGGGCTCGACAGGTAGACGAGAAAGGCTACGACGAAAGGCAGGGCGCCGATGATGACCGCGGAGGCCTTGGCCTCCATCGAAAGCGCCTGCACCTTGGCCTTCATCTTCTTGCGGTCGCGCAGCACGCGCGAAAGATTGCCAAGCGCTTCGGAAAGATTGCCGCCGGCCTGCGACTGTATCTGGATCACGATGCCGAAGAAGCCCGCCTCAGGGCAAGGCATGGTTTCGGCCATGCGGATCGCCGCATCGGGGATCGACATGCCCATCTGCTGTGAATCGATGATACGGCGAAACTCGGTCTTTACCGGTTCCGGAGATTCGTTGGCGATCAGGCGGATTGAGTCATTCAGCGGCAGGCCCGACTTGACCGCCCGCACGATGATGTCGAGGGCGTTCGGAAACTCGGCGAGAAATGCCTTGACGCGTCGGCCGCGGCGAAACAGGACGAACCAGCGCGGCAGACCAAGGGCGCCGGCCAGCAACGCACCCGGAAGGATCAGCAAAGGCGCACCGGCCATATAGGCGAGAGCCGTGAGAACGATGCCGCAGACGGCCGAGTAGATGTAGAAGCGCTCAATGGAAACCGTCATGCCGGCTTGACGGATCAACGCCTTCAGCGGCGGCTTCTTGACGTTGCGATCGTTGGATTTCTGCTTTTCGTCGAGCTGCTTCAGCGAATCCTGGACGGATTTTCGCCGCTTGGTTGCTTCGGCGACACGATCACGCGAGGCCTTGACGACGGAACGATCGGTTTCGGCCGTCTTGATGGTCTCGAGCCGCTTGCCGACCTGCTTCTCGTTGCTTATCCGGGTGAACAGGAAAGCGTAGGCGACCGCGCCGGCGCTGAAGCCGGCCAGCACGACAAACACCAGTACCGTGGTGTCAATTCCGAACATCGACCAGGACCCCTACGCCTCCAGATGCGTCAGTCAGCGCGTTTCTCCATGGCCTCGAGCGCCGTGGCGAGGCGCTGTTCCTCGCCATAGTAGCGGGCGCGATCCCAAAAATGCGGCCGGCCGATGCCGGTCGACACGTGCTCGCCCAGCAGCCTGCCGTTCGAGTCCTCGCCCTTGATGTTGTAGAGGACGAGGTCCTGCGTGATGATGACGTCACCTTCCATGCCGATCACCTCGGTGATGTGGGTGATGCGGCGCGATCCGTCGCGCAGGCGGGCCGCCTGTATGATCACGTCGATGGAGCCGACGACGATCTCGCGCACGGTCTTCTGCGGCAGCGAGTAGCCGCCCATGGCGATCATCGATTCGATACGGTTCAGGCATTCGCGCGGGCTGTTAGAGTGGATGGTTCCCATCGAGCCGTCGTGACCGGTGTTCATCGCCTGCAGCAGGTCGAAGACCTCCGGTCCGCGCACTTCGCCGACGATGATCCGCTCCGGCCGCATGCGCAGGCAATTCTTGACCAGATCGCGCATGGTCACCTCGCCCTCACCCTCGAGATTGGGCGGGCGGGTTTCGAGGCGAACAACATGCGGCTGCTGCAGCTGCAACTCGGCCGAATCTTCGCAGGTGATGACGCGTTCCTCGCGGTCGATGTAGTTGGTCAGGCAATTGAGCAGCGTCGTCTTGCCCGAGCCGGTGCCGCCCGAGATGACGATATTGCAGCGGACCCGGCCGATGATCTTGAGAACATCGGCGCCTTGCGGCGAGATCGCGCCGAACTTGACCAGCTGGTCGAGCGTCAGCTTGTCCTTCTTGAACTTGCGGATGGTGAGCGCGGTCCCGTCGATGGAGAGCGGCGGCGCGATGACGTTGACGCGGGAACCGTCGGGCAGGCGGGCGTCGCAGATCGGGCTGGACTCGTCGACACGGCGGCCAACCTGGCTGACGATGCGCTGGCAGATGTTGAGCAGCTGCTGGTTGTCGCGGAAACGAATGCCGGTCTGTTCGACCTTGCCGTTGACTTCGATATAGACGTTCTTGGAGCCGTTGACCATGATGTCGGCGATGTCGTCGCGGGCGAGCAAGGGTTCCAGCGGGCCGTAGCCGAGCACGTCGTTGCAGATGTCCTCGAGCAGTTCCTCCTGCTCGGCGATCGACATCGCGAAATTCTTGATCGCAATGATGTCGTTGACGATGTCGCGGATTTCCTCGCGCGCACTTTCGGGATCGAGCTTGGCAAGCTGCGACAGGTCGATCGTGTCGATGAGCGCGGAAAAGACCTGGCTCTTGGTGTCGTAGTAGCTTTCGCTGCGCTCGCGCTGGACCTTCTTCGGCGGCGGCGGCGCGAGCGGCGGCGGCTCGACCGGGCGTCGGGCGGGTGGGGCAACGGCGGCACC
>NZ_JBJACT010000014.1:0-173225 GCF_044778005.1 Mesorhizobium sp. IMUNJ 23033 | reverse complement strand
CAACGTCTCCAGACGCGTCGACGGCGTGAACTTGAAAAATGCGCTTGGCCAGATCAAGGCCCACGGTGGTAATCTGCATGGCGGATGGCTCCTTAGCTCGGGTTGCCTGACAGCAAACCCACTGTGGACTGTGATGCCGGGAGCGGGAGCCATCCACCTCATCTGCTTTCGGGAAGCCGCAAAGCCGATCTCTACGACCTATATGCGGCGCAAAGCTGCCAGGCTCTAGCTGCGGCGTGAATGTCTTCGTTGGGTCAAGCCGACATGCGTCCGTCAGCGCACCACTTCGCGGTGGCCGCTCGCCAGCCGCGTGGCGATGAGCTTGTCGATGCGGCGGCCGTCGAGGTCGACCACCTCGAAGCGCCAGCCTTGCGCGTCGACGCATTCGCCGGTCGCCGGCAAATGGTGCATGTGTGACAGGACATAGCCGGCGACGGTCTCGTAGTCGCGGTTTTCCGGCAGGTCGATGCCCAGAATGTCTGCCATCTCGTCGGCCTGCATGTAGCCGGCGAGCAGCCATGAGCCGTCCTCGCGCTTGACGGCGTTTTCCTCTTCGCCGGCGTCGAGGTCGGCGCGGAAGACTCCGGTGATGGCTTCTAGAATGTCGGCCGGGGTGACGATGCCTTCGAAATGGCCATACTCGTCATGAACCAGGGCCATCGGGACATCCGATTCCTTCAGTTTCGACAGCACGTCGAGTGCATCGGCCTGGTCATGGACGATGGGGGCGGCGCGCACATGGCGGCGCGGCTCCAGCGCCCTGCCGCCGAGGATCGCCGCCAGCACGTCGCGGGTCTGGACGACGCCGATCATGGCGTCGACGCCACCGTCGCCGGCCGGCAGGCGCGAATGCTGGGTCTCCATCAAGAGCTTGCGTATGGTGGTCTCGTCGGACTGCAGGTTGATCCAGTCGACCTCGGTGCGTGGCGTCATCACCGCGCGCACGGCGCGGTCGCCGAGCCGCATGACGCCGGCGATCATGCGCCGCTCGTCGGATTCGATGGTGCCGTGGTGCTCGGCCTCGGCGACCAGCATCTTGATCTCCTCGTCGGTGACCTTCTCCTCGCTCTCGCCGCGCTGGCCAAGCAGCCACAATATCGCGCGACCGGAAATGTCGAGCAGGAAAACGAGCGGCGCTGCGACGGTGGCAAGGATGGTCATCGCCGGCGCGACCCTCGCGGCAACGCGTTCGGGATCGCGCAGCGCGATCTGCTTGGGCACCAACTCGCCGACGATCAGCGAGCCATAGGTGATGGCGGCAACGACAATGCCTACGCCGAGCGGGTCAGCGGCGCTTTCACGAATACCGGTCGATGCGAGGAACTGCGCCAGCCGCGCGCCGAGCGTGGCGCCGGAGAAGGCGCCGGAGAGCACGCCGACCAGGGTGATGCCGATCTGCACCGAGGACAGGAATTTGCCAGGATTGGCGCCAAGCGCCAGCGCGCGGCCGGCACCCTTGACGTTGCGGTCGATCATCGTCTTGAGGCGGGCCGGCCGTGACGAGACGATCGCAAGTTCCGACATCGACAGAAGGCCGTTCACACAGATGAGGACGACCACGGTGGCGATTTCAACGTAAAGCATGCGCGGTCAATAGCATTGCGGCGAGGTCTTCGAAAATAGTCAGCCATGATTTTTAGAAGATCACGCCTCACGACCATTTCAATCCGAACCCGGACCTATGATCTCAAGGCAATTGCCTGAGCATGCCAATCACTGCCTTGCCGTCGGTAAAATAGGGATCGCCGCCGCCATTGCGCCCGGTCTTCGTCGCGCCGATCCCTGGTATGTCACTGGTCGAGATCAGCATGCGGGCGGCGCGGAGGTCGCCGATCAGGAAGTTACGCTCGGCATCGATGTCGGGACCGATATGGTGGGTAATGGCGCCGGTGTCGTGACTGAGGCCGACGCCACGGTCGAAACTGGCGGATCCGAGCCAGAGCGGCCGCCCATCGTCACCGCGGGCGTCGGCCTGCCAGAAGCGGACGTGGTGACGCCGGTCGGCGCTGTCGCCGACCGACTTTTCAAAGGCCAGATCCTGGGCGCGGCCTTCGAACAGCAACCGGCTGACCGGAGCGTCAGGGTAGGGGCGGCCGAACAGCACGCTTTCGCCGATCTCGATCGCCGTCTTCAGCGTGACGGCGTCTGCCGTATCCCAGCCGGCGACGGCGAAGGCGTGGACGACCTCCTTTTCGGTGCCGACAAGGCCGACATTGATCGGGTCGCCCGGGATGCCTTGCGGCGTGTGCGTGATCATCTCGAAGCGCTGCGTGCGGAAGCCGCGGTCCCGCCACGTCCAGAATTCGGGCGCCGCGAAATAGGCGAGCGCCAAATAGAAGGCGCAGAACGCCGCCAGCCAGATTGCGGCGCGTCGTCGAAGGGTGCGTTGGCTCATCCGATACCGCCGAACATGTACGGCATCATTCTATGCGGCGTTGCCAGCCTTGGGCAGAGGTCATCCGTCTGGGCTCAGCGGCAGGCGCGGTAGCCGTTCTTGCGGTTCTTGATGTCGAAATGGAAATGGTTGCGGTGGTCGTAATTGTAGCCGGGACCGAGCACGGTGGTGAAATACTGGCAGCCGTCGGCGCGCACGGTGTTGAGGAAGCCGCGGGTGCGGAAGGCGAACAGGCCGGGCTTGCGCACGTCGATGTCGTCGCCATTGTTGAGCTCGATGCTCATCACGTCGAGCGCATTGCCCTTGCCGTGCTCGGACAACACACCTTCGCCGGCGATGTTGCGGCAGGAATAGCTGGAGCCCTGGTGGATGGTCTTGACGCCGGAGAAATAGCGCCAGCGGGCGGACGGCACGAGTTCGTTCTTCGTCCAGCCGGCGAAGGTGGCGGCCATGTCGCAGGTCAGCGTCGCGGCGGGTTTCATCTGGATGCTGCCGATGGCCGAGACCTTGACCGGATAGTCGATGCCGCATTGTCCTTCATGGATCGGCGCCAGATCGGTGTAGGCGACGCGGAGGCGCTTCAGCTCGCTGCGACAGTCGATCTCGCTGGCCGGCATTTGTTCAAGAGGCGACATCGGCTCGTCCATGCGCGGATAGGCGGCTGTCATATAGGGGTTGGAGGGAACGAGACGCTGCATGCCCTGGTATTCCGGGACGGCGGTGGGCACCGCGGCGGTCTGGCTGCCGACATCGACGGCGGGCTGGAGCGAGAAGACATCTCCGGTGGTGCAGGCCGACACCGCCGCAATCGCAAGCACTGTCGCCAGCCGCCCGACGGCGATGCGCGCATGTTTCTTGTACCGTGCCATGGCAAACATGGCGCCAGATCTTCCGGCCATTGAAAGGCATCCCTGTCCCCGGATGGCACAAGTCTAGTCGCCAAGAGTAAAGGAAAAATCAGCGCCGGCGTTCACGGCTGCGGCCAAATTGCGGCGCGCCGCTCTCTACACCTCGCCTTTCGCTCACTGGCAGAAAGTGCCGCCGTGGCGACGCGGCTCAAGGTCGAAGTGAAAGTGCAGCGAATGGTCGGCGTCGCTGCCCGGGCCAAGCACGGTCTTGAACGGCCCGCAGGCTGCCTTGCGCACCGCGTTCAGGAATTTCGCGTCCTTTTCGGGCGGCGTCGGGCCGACCTCGATCTTCTTGCCGTCCGAGAGCGTGAAGGTTGCAATGTCGAGCGCGTTGCCGAAGGCGTGCTCCGACAGCTTTCCACCGTTATGGCGCGGCCGGCATACGAAGGCGGAGGCCTGGCCGATCGACTTCAGGTCGGCGCTGAATTCGGCTTTCGCCACGGGCTGGACGACATCGGCGACAAAGCGTGCCGACGCCTCGGCCATGGCGCAATTCAGCTCGGTGGCAGGGGTGATCGCGACGGATTTTCCGAGTGTCTTCAGCGTGATCGGGTAGGGGATCGAGCAGCCGATCTCTTGATCGTGCTCGGCCTTGTGTTCCTCGAAGTCGACGCCCAGCGATTTCAGCCGTCGCCGGCAGGCCAGTTCTTCCTCGGGCATTTCACCGGCGGGAATTGAGGCCGATCGCGGATCGGGAAGGGTCTTTTTTTCCTCCGGCGGTTTCTCCGGCGGGCCCGGCGCGCTAGCCGGCGGCTCTGCCTGCGTCGGCTTTTCGGCAGGCATGGGTGCCGTTGCCGGCGGTTCGGACGGGCCGGACGGCGCGTTGGTCGGGCGCGGCTCGGGAACCGGAACGTCCGCCGGCTCGGGTTCCGGCGTTGGTCCCGGTTGATTGAGCTCGGGCACAGGCACGGATTCAGGAAGTTTCGGAGCCTTGGCGAGCACTGGCCCCGCCAACAGCATCGCCGCCGCCAAAGGCAGCGCCAATCTGTAAAATCCGGGGAAGGTCAGCGCCGCCATCGCCCCCAAACGGCGGGGCCGTGCGGAAGTTGCCTCGGAAGGCGCATTCGGCCGATCACGATCGGTAACCGCAATGTCACGCGCCGATCACTTCCAGTCCTTCTTCCAGCCAATCGGCGAGCTGCGGCATGCCGAGCAGATATTTCGCCGTGCGCTTGTTGGCACGCTCGCGCGCGGCCGCCAGCGCGTCGGCCCATTCCGATGCGTCGTAGTCGCCCCGGCCGACCCAGGCCAGCGCGACCAGTTCGGCCGCCTCGTCGACATTGAGGTCGTTGATCAGTTCGCGAAATTCCTCCTCGGTGAGGTTTTCCGAACTTTCCTCGGCGAGACCGTCATGGTGATGGTTGTCGTGCGACTGGCCGTCGAGTTCGATCTCATGCTCGGCACCATCGGCATAGTCTTCGTTGACGGCAGCGCTCAGCGCCTTCGCCTTGAGTATGAACAGGCGCACGGTGTCCGGGCCGATCGAAAGCTCCCATTCCCTTTCGAGGCGCTGCTGCACGGGCCTTCTCCGCATGCTCCATTGGCCGTTTGCCGGATGATAGCGGATTTACGGCATTCGTCACGTCATCTTCGGTTTGCGGGCGTCAAACTGCAAATGTTGGCGGCCGCTGTTTCTTTCCGGGATGAAACGACGAGGCACCTGCGTTAGTATCGCATTGTCATTCTCAAGGAGGCTTCGATGCGCAGACGTTTGCTGATTCAGGTCATGGCTATTGCCGCCCTGCCGCTGTTTGCAGCCCCCGCATTCACGGCTGGTGAAGGCGGTGGCGGTGGTGGCGACACCCCCAAGTGCAGGAAAGGTGAGGTCTGGGACAAGAAGCTGAAGAAGTGTGTCACGCCGAAATACGGCATACTGGACGACGACAACATCTATGAAGCAGGCCACGATTTGGCGATGGCCGGGCGCTATGACGAGGCGATCGCCGTGCTCAGCCTTGCCGCGAACAAGCAGGATCCGCGCATCCTCAACTATCTCGGCTATTCGCATCGCCATTCCGGCCGCATCACAGTCGGCCTCGGCTATTACGAGGAAGCGCTGCGCATCAACCCTGACTATACGCTGGTGCGCGAATATCTCGGCGAGGCACATCTGCAGATGGGCGATCTCGCCGGCGCCCGCGAGCAACTCAGCGAGATCGAGAAGCGCACCGGCAAGGGTTCGCGCGAATACGGCATGCTGGCCCAGCAGATCGATCATTTCATGCGGAGCTGATCCGATCCGCCAAGCATTGGACCGGCTGCGGGCGATCGCAGCCGGTTTTTTGTTGCCTCCCGCGCACCTGCCGCGACGTCAGGTTCGGAATCGGCGGGGGATTTTTCAAAAACCCATTTTTGGGCGTGAAAAACGCGTGAAGATTGCTATATTCAGCCAAATTGCGGTGAAACGGTTCCGTTAGCCCGAGGCTGCCGGACCGTTTTCTTTTTGTACCCATCGACAAGGCTATCCCCGAAACGCGGGGGTAGCGGCAGGAAAGGTCAGGCATCATGAACAAGGTCCCGATGACAGGCGAGGGGTTCGCGTCATTGAAGGAAGAACTGCGCTGGCGCCAGCAGCAAGAGCGGCCGCGCATCATCGAGGCGATCTCCGAAGCGCGCTCGCATGGCGACCTTTCCGAAAACGCCGAATACCATGCTGCGAAAGAGTCGCAGAGCCACAATGAGGGTCGCGTCAACGAGCTCGAAGATCTGATTGCGCGGGCCGAGGTGATCGACGTCACCAAGCTCAGCGGCGACAAGGTCAAGTTCGGCGCCACTGTGGTGCTGGTCGACGAGGACACCGAAGAGAAGAAGACCTACCAGATCGTCGGCGACCAGGAAGCCGACGTGAAGTCGGGCCGCATCTCGATCTCCTCGCCAATCGCCCGTGCGCTGATCGGCAAGGAGGTCGGCGACGCCATCGAGGTCAATGCACCAGGTGGTGCCAGGGGTTATGAGATCGTCCAGGTGCAGTTTATTTGAGGCACTGGCTGTCGTTCTGCCCTTAGGCAGAAACCTACAATATCAATACGTTGCGCCGCCCCTCATCTGGCTACCGCCATCTTCTCCCCGTAAACGGGGAGAATGACGCCGTCATAGACGATTTCGCCAATCACCAGCGTTGCGGCCAGCTTCTTTCTCCCCGTTTACGGGGAGAAATGCCCGGTAAGGCAATGAGGGGCAGCGCTGACCTTTCCGATTGAATTGATCAAAATCAATTCTTGCTGGTCTGACCAAGCGTCTGTCCTTCCATTAGCCTTTCAGCCTCCACCATCACCTCTCCCGGCTCAACACGGTCCCCAGGCGCAGACAGAAGCGTCGATGCGTACGGCCCGCGCGGGCCGGTCAGGCCGGGCTCGGTGGCCAGGAACACCGCGACCGTCGGCAGGCCGAAGGCGCTGGCGAGGTGGGTAAGGCCGGTGTCAGCGCCGATGACGAAGGCCGATCGGCCGATGATCGCCGCAATGACGGCGAGCGGCGATTTCGGCACCAGCACGGTCTGCGGAACAGCCTTGGCGATCGCTTCGGCCACAACCTTTTCCGGCTCGTTCGACCAGGTGACGACCGGCGTCATCTGCCTGTCGACCACCAGCCGGGCGGTTTCGATCCAGTCCGCCACCGGCCATTTCTTGTCCTCGCGGCTGGTGCCGTGCAGCAGAACGGCGGTTTTGCCGCTGACCCCAGTCAGGCCGTCGGCCGGCGGCACGATGCCGGAGCCGAGTTCGGAAAGATCGGGCTGGTAGTCGAGCGCCATCCCGAAGAGCCGCCTTGTACGCTCGATAGCGTGCAGGTCGCGCGGCACGGCGTAGCGGCGGTCGTAGAACCAGGTAGTCGACGGTTCACGTGCGCTCGAGCGGTCGAAGCCGGCGATCGGAGCCGCAGCCTGCTTCGCCACCAGGGCCGACTTCAGCAAGCCCTGTGCGTCGATGACAAGGTCGTAGCGACAGGCCCGCAAGGCACGGCGCAGGTTTGTGGCCTCGCGCCAAGTGTCGCTGTCGAAGAGCCGCTTGCGCCAGCGCCGGATAGCTACGGTGTGGATTTTCCCGATCGCGGGATGCAGGCCAACAATGCCGGCAAAAGCCTCCTCCACGCACCAGTCGAATGACACGTCCGGGCGATGGCGGCGGGCATCCTCGACGGCCGGAAACGTATGGATGACATCGCCCATCGAGGAGGTCTTGACGATCAGCACCTTCATGCGGCGGCCGGTATTTCCAGCAAGCGGTCAGCCGCCGCGACAACCTGTCCGACTTCAAGCGTCTTCAGGCAATTGAGATGGCCGAGCGGGCAGATCTTCTGGTGGCAGGGCGAGCACGACAGGCCGAGCCAGACCAGTTCGGAGCGTTCCGCCAGCGGCGGCGTATTTTTGGGCGATGTCGAGCCATAGATGGCGACGACCGGCGTGCCGACGGCGGCGGCGACATGCATCAGGCCGCTGTCGTTGGACACTGCGAGCTTGGCAGCTGATATCAGGTCGATGGCGTCCTCCAGCCGCGTCTTGCCGGCCAGATCGACAGCGCCTGGCGCCAAGGCGGCGATTTCGCCAGTTACGTCGGCGTCGTTCTTCGAGCCGAACAGCGCCACCTTCAGGCCTTTGGCCATCATCTCGCGGGCGAGGCCGGCATAGCTTTCGCTCGGCCAACGCTTGGCAGGTCCGAACTCGGCGCCGGGCATCAGTGCCACGAATTTCTCCGCCTTCAGCCCGAAGCGTTCGAGCAGGGCCGCCTGGTTGCCCGCGTCCACGGTGAGCCTGGGCGCCTGGAACGTTCCGCCCCTGGCAAGACTGAAATAGGCCTGCGCCGTACGCCGCTTCACCGCGGCGGGCAGCGGCACGATGTCGGTGAGCAGGCCGTAGCGCATTTCCCTGAGGTTGCCGACGCGGCGCGGGATGCGGGCAAAGAACGGGATCAGCGCCGATTTCCAGCTGCCCGGCAGGACATAGGCCATGTCGTAGCGGCCGCGCAGCAGGCGGCCGAAACGCCGGCGGATGCGGAATTCGAGCGCGCCGGGTTTCAGCGGAAAGTCGATCTGCTGGCGGATTTCGGGCATGCGCTTGACCAAAGGTGCTGCCCAGGCCGGTGCCAGCACGTCGATGGCGGCGTTCGGATATTGTTGCTTCAGCGCCGAGAACAGGCACTGCGCCATCACCATATCACCCACCCAGCGTGGGCCGATCACGAGGATCGTTGGGCTTTCAGCCATTCGACATAGTCTCTGACGCCGGTTTCGACGGTGCGGAATTGGCCATTGTAGCCGGCTGCGCGCAAGCGGGACATATCAGCTTGCGTAAAACTCTGGTAGCTGCCCTTGAGATGGTCGGGAAATTCGATGAACTCGATCTCGCCCTTGCCCAGCGTGTCGATCACCGTTTCGGCAATGGCGCGGAACGGCTGGGCGCGGCCGGTGCCGCAATTGAAGATGCCGCTCGAGCCCCGCTTCCACAGCCACAAATTGACGTCGGCGACATCGCCGACATGGATGAAGTCGCGGCTCTGCTCGCCGGGTCCGAACCCGCCATAGGCGCCGAACAGTTTTGGGTTCTGTCCCCGCTCGACCTGATTGAACAGATGGAAGGCGACCGAGGCCATGGCGCCCTTGTGCGCCTCGCGCGGTCCGTAGACGTTGAAATAGCGCAGCCCCGCCACCGGCGAATGATCGGTGTCGAAGACGGTGCGCCGGACATAGTCGTCGAAGAGTTTCTTGGAATAGGCGTAGACGTTGAGCGGCCGCTCATATTGCGGCTCCTCGCGAAACTCGGCGCCGCCGCCATAGACCGAAGCCGAGGACGCGTAGAGGAAGGGGACGCGCAGCGCCAGGCACGCATGCAGCAGCCGCTTCGAATAGGCGTAGTTCACGTCCATCATGAACTTGCCGTTCCACTCGGTGGTGGTCGAGCAGGCGCCTTGGTGGAAGACGGCCTCGATGCGGCCGAGCCCGCCATCTTCGAGGCGGGCGAGGAAATCGTCCTTGTCGAGATAGTCGGCGATCTGCAAGTCGGCGAGGTTAGCGATCTTGTGGCCGTCGGTGAGGTCGTCGACGACGAGGATGTCGTCATGACCTTCGGCATTGAGCGCGGCGACGATGTTCGAGCCGATCATGCCGGCGGCGCCCGTGACGATGATCATGTTGCTGGCCCTGGTTTCGCTTGCCGATTCCGGCCTTATAAGGGAGGTGTGCCGGCCTGTCGATAAAGCAGGCAGGCATGACGAGCGCTCGCCACAGTGGCGCCGCAAAGCTCCCGCTTCAGTCGGCTCGTGCCGCCCGGCGCATAATGAGGGACAAGGCAATGCCGTCGACCGAACTGCTTATCGCCTTTTTCGCCACCACGGCGATCTTTGCCTATATCCCCGGTCCGGCCATGCTCTATGCCGCGGCGCAGACCATGGCGCGCGGGCGCTGGTCCGGGCTGACGGCGGCGCTCGGCATCCATCTCGGCGGCTATGTGCATGTCATTGCCGCTGCTGCCGGCCTGTCCGTGCTGTTCCACGCCGTGCCGCCGCTCTACATGGCGGTCAAGCTCATCGGCGCGCTCTATCTGATCTGGCTCGGCGTTTCGCTGTTTCGCGCCAGGGCGCAAGGCGATGCGGCGTTGCCGCTCATCGACCGGAAATCGGCACGCCGCGCCTTCTTCGAGAGCGTCACCGTCGAGGTGCTCAATCCGAAGACCGCGATCTTCTTCATGGCGTTCCTGCCGCAGTTCATCGATGCCTCGGCCGCGTTTCCGGTGTGGCTGCAATTCGTCGTGCTTGGGACGATCGTCAATTTGATGTTTTCCTCTGCCGATATCATGTGCGTGTTCCTGGCCGGTGCGATGATTGCGCGGCTGCGGCGTTCAGGCCGCGCGCAGCGCATGATGCAGCGGGCGGGCGGCGCCGTGCTGGTCGGGCTGGGCGTGCATGTCGCCCTGCAGAAGAGTTGACCCATCAGCCATACTTGACCGTGACCCGGCCGCCGTTGCGCTGGCTCGAATTGCGGTATATCGGCTTCGCCATGAACGACCGGCCCTGCCGATCGAACTCCGGAACGTTTTCAAAACAGGCTTTTCCCGCGCGTTGCCCGTAACATGATCAAGCACAATCCGCCTTCTCCCGAACCGCTGCACCGCGCCATCGCGCGCTTTGGTGACGTCACCGTTCTGGTGGTCGGCGACTTCATCCTCGACCGTTTCGTCAGCGGCGTCATCGAGCGCATCTCGCCCGAGGCGCCGATTCCGGTGCTGCACGGGCGCGGCGAGATGCTGGCGATGGGCGGTGCGGGCAATGTCGTCGCCAACATCGTTTCGCTGGGTGCCGCAGCGATCCCGGTCTCGGTTATCGGCACCGACGTGGCCGGCGACAATCTGATGCGGATTCTGGGCGAGCTTGGCACCGATACCGGCGGCCTAGCGCAGGACCGCGACCGCATGACTTCGTCGAAGAGCCGCTTCAGCGCGCTCAACCAGCAGGTGCTGCGCTTCGACGAGGAGGAAGTGAAGCCGCTGGCGGCCAGCGAGCGGGCGACGCTGGTTGGGCATTTCCGTGCCGCACTTGCGCGGGCCGACATCGTCATCCTGTCCGACTATGGCAAGGGCATGCTGCTCGACGGCGTCGCCGGCGAACTGATCTCGATCTGCCGCGATGCGGGAAAGCCGGTTCTGGTCGACCCGAAGGGCCGCGACTATGCGCGCTATGCCGGCGCGACCGCGATCACGCCCAACCGCAAGGAACTCGGCGAGGCCGTCGGCCACGCGGTGTTTGCCGATGACGAGATCGTCACCGCCGCGCGGGAGTTGATCGCCGCACACGATTTTGACTTCGTCGTGGCGACTCGCAGTGAAAAGGGCATGAGTGTCATCGGCCCTGACGATGCCCGCCACATCGCCACGCAGGCGCGGGAAGTCTTCGACGTTTCGGGCGCCGGCGATACCGTCATTGCGACGTTTGCGCTGGCACTCGCCGCGGGCGCCGATCGTGTGATGGCCGCCTCCATCGCCAATGCCGCGGGCGGTGTGGTGGTCGGCAAGCGCGGCACCGCGCGGCTGACGGTCGAGGAACTCACCGGCGCGCTGTTTCGGTCGCACGGACCGACCGCCCACAAGGATGCCATCCTTGATGCCACATCGGCCGCACGCATGGTCGCGGCGTGGAAGGATGAGGGCCTGAGCGTCGGTTTCACCAATGGCTGCTTCGACATCCTGCATGCCGGCCATGTCAGCCTGCTGCATGCGGCGCGCAGCCAGTGCGACCGGCTGGTGCTCGGTCTCAACAGCGATGCCTCGGTGCGGCGGCTGAAGGGCCCGGGACGCCCGGTCAACGACCAGCACGACCGCGCCTGCGTGCTCGCCGCCCTTGCCTCGGTCGATGCTGTCGTCGTTTTCGAGGAGGACACGCCGCTGGCGCTGATCGAGGCCTTGCTGCCCGACATACTGGTCAAGGGCGCCGACTACACGGTCGACACCGTGGTTGGCGCCGACGTCGTGCAGAAGGCGGGCGGGCGCGTGGTGTTGGTCGATCTCGTCGCCGGCAAGAGCACCACCGGCACCATCGGCAGACTGCGCGCTACCACAAACTGAGGGTATCATGTCCGAACTGAACGATTACCTGGTCCGCTCGGCGGCCGCGATCTCGGCGATGGCCGAGCGCGACCTGACGGGCGAGATGGAGCGGGCGGTGAGTGCTGTTGTCACAGCGCTTTCGCAAGGCAAGGCCTTGCTGATTTGTGGCAATGGCGGCTCGGCCAGCGATGCCATCCATATCGCCGGCGAACTGGTCGGCCGCTTCCTGAAGGAGCGCAAGGCCTACAATGTCATCGCGTTGCCGGCCAACGCGGCGGTGCTGACCGCCTGGGGCAATGACTACGGCTTCGACACGGTGTTTTCGCGCCAGGTCGAGGCGCACGGGTCGGCCGGTGCGGTGCTGCTCGCCATCTCGACCAGCGGCAATTCGCCGAGCATCCTTGCCGCCGCCGAGCAGGCGCGCAAGATGGGCATGACGGTGGTCAGCATGACCGGCGACACTGGCGGCAAGCTGAAGCCGCTGACCGACATCCTGCTCAACGTGCCCTCGACCTCGACGCCGATCATCCAGCAGGGGCATCTTTGCCTCTACCACCATCTGTGCGCGGTCGTCGAAGCCCGTCTCAGCGATGGCTGACAAGGCTGCCGTCGAGACTTCGCCGCACCCGCTCGTCGAGCCGGGGCTATGGATCGAGCGGATCGGCGGCACGGTCTTTCCTGCCAACAGGCCAGCGCTGTTCCTCGACCGCGACGGTACCATCAACGTCGATACCGGCTATCCCGACGACCCGGCCGACATCGTGCTGCGCGACAACATCGCGCCTGCCATTGCGGCCGCCAATCGGGCCAACATCCCTGTGGTGGTGGTAACCAACCAGTCCGGCATCGCCCGCGGTTATTCCGGTTGGGATGAGTTCGCCGCGGTCAATGGCCGTGTGCTCGACCTGTTGCGGGACAGGAGTGCATTCGTCGGCATGGTTCTCGCCTGCGCCTACCACGACGCAGGCACCGGGCTGCTGACGGTCGCCAGCCATCCGATGCGCAAGCCCAATCCGGGCATGCTGTTCGAGGCAGCGAAACGTCTCGAACTCGATCTCCGGCGCTCGCTGATCGTCGGCGACAAACAGGCGGACATGGAGGCGGGACAGCGCGCCGGCCTGTCGAGCGGCTGGCTGATCGATGGTGATGCCTCCGAGCAGGCAGGGTTCAAGGTTTCGCCGCTGCGCGACCGCGAAGATCTGGACGGATTGCTGGCCGCAATAGAGGCACTCTGAAGCGCTTCCCGCAAATTCAGGAACCGGCGCTACGCTGCTGGTTTTCCGTGATTTTCAGATTGTCGGATACCACCGGACGAGGTTATCGATCAGGCCGGAAACGCCACCAGGCCCTCATCCTTGACCCGGCGAATGGTGAGCGCCGTGCGCACCGTGTCGACATTCGGCGCCGAGGCCAGCTCCTCGATGACGAAGGTCTGGAACGTGCCGAGGTCGCTTGCCACGCAATGCAGCAGGAAATCGGATTCGCCCGAAACCATCCAGGCGTCGCGCACGATGGGCCAGCCGCGCGTGCGCTCGGCGAAGGTCTTGAGCTCGGCGTCTGCCTGGTGATGCAGGCCGATGAGGCAGAAGGCGACGACATCCATGCCGAGCGCCGGCGCGTTGAGCAAAGCGCGGTAGCCACGGATGATGCCGGTTTCTTCCAGCCGCCGGACGCGGCGCAGGCAGGGCGGAGCCGAAATGCCGACACGGCTCGACAGTTCGACATTGGTCATGCGTCCGTCGTTTTGAAGTTCGCGCAGGATTTTCCAGTCGATGGCGTCGAGGTCGGCTTTGAGCGGCATTGTCGGCTTTCCCCGCGCGCAAGAATCTTTCGTGATTTCTAATTAGACTCCGGGATGCATTCCATCCCTCTGCCGACGATTTTTGATCCGGACACGGATATTGCCGGATATGCCGGCGCCGAAGCTTTCCGGGGACGAAGGCCAACTTGCCTTGCTGGCGTCACGGGCAGCACTTACATTACGCGCGACATCAGGCGTGATTTCCATGCCGCAATCCCTGGCTGCCCTCCACAGAGGCTTTTCATGACCACCAAACACGCGCCTGTTCTCATCATCGGTTCCGGACCCGCCGGCTATACGGCGGCGATCTATGCCGCCCGTGCCATGCTGAAACCCATGCTGGTCGCCGGCCTGCAGCAGGGCGGTCAGCTGATGATCACCACCGATGTCGAAAACTATCCGGGCTTTGGCGATCCGATCCAGGGCCCGTGGCTGATGGAACAGATGCTGAAGCAGGCCGAGCATGTCGGCACCGACATCATCAACGACATCATCACCGAGGTCGACCTCAATGTGCGGCCGTTTCGCGCCAAGGGCGATTCCGGCACCACCTACACCGCCGATGCGCTGATCATCGCCACCGGCGCGCAGGCCAAATGGCTGGGTATCCCGACCGAACAGACCTTCATGGGCTTCGGCGTGTCGGCCTGCGCCACATGCGACGGCTTCTTCTATCGCGGCAAGGACGTCGCGGTGATCGGCGGCGGCAATTCGGCGGTCGAGGAGGCGCTCTATCTCTCCAACCTGGCGAAGAGCGTGACGGTCATTCACCGGCGCGGCGATTTCCGCGCCGAGCGCATCCTGCGCGAGCGGCTGTTCAAGAAGGAAAACGTGCGCATCATCTGGGACACGATCGTCGACGAGATCACCGGCCAGCCCGGCAAGGCGCCGCTGCCGCCTTCGGTAGAAGGGCTGAAGCTGCGCAACATCGCAACCGGCGAGGTGACGCAGCTGAAGGTCGATGGTGTGTTCGTGGCGATCGGCCATGCGCCGGCGGTCGAGCTGTTCGTCGGCAAGCTGAAGCAGAAGCCCAATGGCTATCTGTGGACGGCACCGGACTCGACCCGCACCGACGTGCCCGGCGTGTTCGCGGCGGGCGACGTTACCGATGACATCTACCGCCAGGCGGTGACGGCTGCCGGGCTCGGCTGCATGGCCGCGCTCGAGGCGGAAAAGTATCTCGCCGGTATCGAGGTTCACCGCGAGGCGGCGGAGTAACGTAGCGACTTGAGAAAGTCGTTTAAAAGCCTGATTTTTCATTCAGACGCCAAAACAGAGCGAGGGGAATCATGGCGCTGGACTGGGACAAGCTACGCGTGTTTCACGCTGCGGCGGAGGCGGGGTCGTTCACCCATGCCGCCGAGACACTGCACCTGTCGCAATCGGCGATCTCGCGGCAGGTCAGCGCGTTGGAGCACGACGTCGGCGTGCCGCTGTTCAACCGTCACGCCCGTGGCCTGGTGCTGACCGAACAGGGCGAGATGCTGTTCCGCACCGCGCATGACGTGCTGATGAAGCTGGAGACGATCAAGTCGCGGCTGACCGAAGCCAAGGACCGGCCGTCCGGCGTGCTTCGGGTCACGACCACGGTGGGGCTGGGTGCCGGCTGGCTGACCGAACGCGTGCAGGAGTTCATCGAGCTCTATCCCGAGATCAGCCTGCAGCTGATCCTCGCCAATGAGGAACTCGACCTCACCATGCGTCAGGCCGATTGCGCCATCCGGCTGCGCCAGCCGCAGCAGCCGGATCTCATCCAGCGCCGGCTGTTCACCGTGCATTTCCATCTCTATGCCTCGCCGGCCTATGTCGCCAAGCACGGTCAACCGGCCTCGGTTGCCGAACTGAGGACGCATCGCATCGTCACCTTCGGCGTGCCGGTGCCGTCGCATCTGTCGGAGCTGAACTGGCTGGAGACCGTCGGCGATTTCGAAGGCGGGCAAAGGGTGCCGACGCTGCAGATCAACGACATATTGTCGATCAAGCGCGCCGTGCAGGGCGGCGCCGGCATCGCCATGCTGCCCGACTACGTGATCAACAAGGACTCAGGCCTGGTGCAGTTGCTGCCGGAGACCGAAGTGCCGTCCTTCGACACATACTTCGCCTATCCGGATGCGATGAAGAACCAGGCGAAGCTTCATGTGTTCCGCGATTTCATCATCGCCAAGGCGCGCAGTTGGTCCTTCTGAGGGGTAGGCCTACATTCAGGTGATGCCGGCCTGACCTGAATCTCGACATACCCTGAGACAACGCGGCTCACCCCCGCCAAGGCGTCAGGCGAGGCAGCCAGCCGGGGACGGCCCGGCGATAGGCTTCGTATTCCGCGCCATAGCGGCGGGCGAGCGTCGGCTCCTCGTAGAACCTGACGAACGAGACCATGGCCGCGGCGGCGACGATGCCGTAGCCGAAGACGGCCCAGCTCGAAAACAGCAGCGCCTGGCCGAGGATGATCGAGAGCACGGCCACATACATCGGGTTGCGGACATGGCGGTAGATGCCGCCGACGACCAGTCTTTCAGTCGGCGCCACCGGTGCTGGTGTGCCCAGCCCCTCGAGCGCGAAGCGGGCAAAGGAATGGAGCAGCAGGGCCACCGCCGCGAGGATCAGGATCCAGCCGGCCGGGACCAAGCCCGGCAGCGTCGACAGCGGCAAACGATAGCGATCGGTCAGCACCCATGGCATCACGCCCGCGACGACACCGGGTGCCGCAATGAAGAACAATGCGCTGCCGGCGATTGCCTGAATTGTGCGCATCACGAAATCCTGCCGTAGAATTGAACGGACACTGCCCGATTCCGCATCATCGGGCGGTTTCTGTGTTTGGGTGGCAAAATCGGGCTGGTTCGGCGTTCCGCAACGGGTTTGGCCGCGAAACCTTCGTCAATTTCCGGCGATTTTCCTGGTCCTATCGTGCCTGGGAATGGGTTGGACCACAGCCTGCGTCTTTTTGCATGCGTGTGTTGCAAAATAGATGCTTGTTTCTTGGGCATGATGAGCACATATATAGATCATCTCCTGGGCGCGTTCTCCTCCCATTAGCGCCCTCGAGTGTTCCCCTCTGGAGGTTAGCCCTAACAGGCACTTCCAATCAAATTCAGCCGGATCTTTATTGATCCGGCTTTTTTGTTGCCCGAAGTCCACTGACCTCGAAAAAAGTCGATCGGCATTGCCACGTAACAGTGACATGTAACCTCGGGTAACATGGCGCAGACGCGCTCCATCGATTAAGCAGATCATAGGACGCGGTTGGCTCGTCCGGGAGATGGGGGCATCACTCGGACGGACCGGGCTCAGGCGGCTACCGCGTCCGAACCATTTTTATCCGTCAGCCATCGGCAGAGCGATGCGGCGGACCTGCCGTTTGCCTCCCAGGAGACGGTCCGCAATAGACGGCGTCCGGAAACCCGGGCGCCGTTTTTGCTTTCTCACGCAGCCTTGCCGCTGGTGTTCATCGCCTCGTCGGCCAGACGTCCGGTGAGTTCGGCCATATGGTCGAACACGGCGCGATAGCTGGCCACGCCCGCCGTTGCCGAGCGCAGTTCGATGATCAGATCGCCGATCTCCGCCTGCGGCATGGTCGCCTCGACGACGTCCCATCCCGGCCAGTCGGGCCGAGCGTCATAGCCGAGGATCTGGCCACGCCGCTGCGGGATGAGAGCAATGATCTTCGAGGTCGCTTCGGACGGCGTGACGATCTCGACCTTCATCACCGGCTCGAGCAATACCGGCGAGCAGGCGGCCATGCCTTCCTTCATCGCCAGCTTGGCGGCCATCTGGAAGGCCATGTCCGAGGAATCGACGGCATGGTAGGAGCCGTCGGACAGGTTGACGGCGACGTCGACCACCGGGAAGCCGAGCGGGCCGGACTTCAGATAATCGCGGATGCCCGTCTCGACCGACTGGATGTAGGTCTTCGGCACGACGCCGCCGGTGATGGTGTCGGTGAACTGGAAACCCGAGCCGCGCGGCAGCGGCTTGATCTCGATCACCACATCGCCGAACTGGCCGTGGCCGCCTGACTGCTTCTTGTGGCGTCCACGCTGCTGCGCCGATTTGCGGATCGTCTCGCGGTAGGGCACGGCCGGTGTGTGGCCCTCGACCGGGATCTGGTTCTTGCCTTCGAGGCGCTCGCGCACGACACGCAGATGCATCTCGCCATGCCCCGACAGCACGGTCTCGGCGGAATCCTGGTTGTGGCGCAGGCTGAGCGAGGGATCCTCCTCCGCAAGACGCTGGATGGCCGCCGACATCTTGACCTCGTCCTTGCGTTCCTTCGGCCGCAGCGCGAAAGCGAAGACCGGTTGCGGTGGCGCCAGCGTGGCCAGCGGTTTGATGCCGCCTTTGCCCGAACTCAGCGTTTCGCCGGTCTTGACGGTGTCGAGCTTGCCGAGCGCGACGGTGTCGCCTGCCTTGGCGATGGCGAGCTTGGACTGGTCCTTGCCGAGCATCTTGTAGATGCCGGACACTTTTGCCGTTTCGCCGCCTGACAGGAAGAGTTCGGCGGCGTCGGCGACCTGGCCGGAGAGCACGCGCGAGACCGACAGCTTGCCGCCATGCGCCGTATGGATGGTCTTCATCACCTGGACCACCGTCTGATTGCCGTCGGGGGCGCCCAGGCGTTTGCGCGTCGCCTCGACGTCGGGCGCATCGTGACGGATCGCCTTCAGCAGACGCAGCACGCCATTGCCCTTCTCGGCGGTGCCGATGAGCACCGGCGTCACTATGCCTTCACGCAGGTCGGCGGCGAGGTCGTCGAAGATTTCGTCCTTCGGCGGTTCGATCTCCTCGAGCAGCTGCTCCATGAGCTGGTCGTCGTGGTCGGCGAGTGTCTCCAGCATGGAGAAGCGCGCCTCAAGCTCACGCGCCTTGTCGTCGCCCGGGATGTCGGCGACCTCGCTTTCGGCATACTCGCGATAGATGTAGGCGCGCTCCAAGGCCAGATCGATCGAGCCGATGACGACGCTGTCCTTGCGCAGCGGAATCTGACGCAGCAGCAGCGGCACCGAGCTTGCCGGCTGCAGCATCTTCAGCGTGTCGCGCACGCCCGCGATCGCCTTGTCGACCTTGTTCAGGAACAGGATGCGCGGCACGCCGAGATCGTCGAGCTTGCGCATGATGAGCTGCAGGGCGGGAATCTTCTTTTCGTCGGCTTCGGCGACGACGACGGCGACGTCGCAGGCGGCGAGCACAGGCTCGGCCTCGAAAGAGAATTCGATGGAGCCGGGACAGTCGACGAAGGTAAGCTGCTCGCCCATGAATTCGGTCGTGGCGAAGGTCGCCTCGACGCTCATGGCGTGAGCGCGCGCCTCGGGCGAATGATCGGAAACGGTGCTTCCCGACGAAACGGGATTCTGGCGGGGAATGGCGCCCGTGCGGGCGAGTATGGCTTCGAGAAGTGTCGTTTTACCGCTTGCGAAGGGACCGACTATGGCAATGCATTTCGGTCCCGTGCGTCGTCCTCCGGCGCGAGTACCCATGGCTGACCTCCACTCAGGCGTTTCCCTGGGAGCGGCGGCCGGCCTGTACGGCCGTCGCGGGCGGGGGTTCTTTTCGTTTCGCCACCTGCCCGATAGCATCGTCCCACGGGTTCGCGGGGAGGGCAAGGAAAATAGGAAATTCGCCGGCTTGGTTGTCTCAGGCGGTGCGGGCGAGCGATCCGGTGCGCGCGGCAAGCAGGGCGCCGGCCTTGTCGCGCGGTCCCGGCCTGCCGAAGAAGTAACCCTGGAAGCGGTTGCTGCCGGCGGCCCTGGCGAGGGTGAATTCTTCTTCCGTCTCGATGCCTTCGGCAACGATGGTGACATGCTGGATACGCGCGATCTGCGCCAGCGCAGAAACGAAGATCTGGGCGACCTGATCGTGGGTTGGCATCGTCGCCGACGCGGTCCGTTCAACCGGCCTGGCTTCGGCGCTGCCTCACCAGGGCGCCATCCGCGCTCTGCGCCTCGACCGCGTCGGCAAAGCGCGACAGCATCGGATTGAACAGGTCCGGCCGCTCCCAGAAGGGGGCGTGTCCGACACCGGGGACGACATGGCAATGTTCCCACAGAGCGCCGTAGTGCAGCGCCTCGAAGTAACTGAGCCGGACAAACGGATCATTTTCACCGTTGACGATCGCAACCGGGAATGCGGCCTGCTCGACCACCTGCCTCTGGTCGGCGCCGTCGCCGCTCATCATGCTGCGCGTCACCGTGGCGCGCAGCCTGCCGTCCGTGCGCAGTATGGTCTGACGGAAGGACGGATCGGCGCTGTCGCCGAAGCACAATGCCTCGAAACGCTCGGCATCGCGCTCCGAGTAGATTTTCTTGGAGGCGAGCAGCATGTCCCAATGCGCATGGAAGCCGCGCAGCATGCCGAACAGCCCCTTGGACACAGGCGGGGCGCCGGTCAGCATCAGTCCGCGGATTGCCGGATGGAAACCCGCGAACTCCATGGCGACGTGGCCACCGAGCGACCAGCCGAAAACGATGGCACGCCTGATGGCCAGTCGGTCGAGGAGTTCACCCGTCGACCGGGCCAGGCCGGCGATCGTGTAGGCTGTTGCCGGGTCGTGAGCGTCAGACGATCCGCCATGACCGGGAAGGTCGAAGGCGATCAGCCTGTGGGCATCGGCGAGCGGGCTGTCGAACTGCCTGGCGAACACGGCGCGCGAGCTGCCCGAGCCATGGATCATCAGGATCGGCATGCCAAGGCCCGACGATTCGCTGAGGCGCAAATCGGCCTGTGATGTGCGGATCATGCGCTCGGCAACGGCCATGCTGGATTGAACCTCCGGATTGCGTGGCCGGCAACATCGCACAGCGGGGTCTACACCGCCTTTAAGTTTCTGGTTAAGAAAGGATTTATAAGCGGCGACCGTTTATAGTGGCCGAATCCTAACGATGGGGGGTGGTGATGGAACGCGGGCTCGATCTTCTTCTCTCGATCAGCAGCATTGCAACGGTCGGCCAGTATCTCTGGTCGATGCGTGCCCATTTCCAGGCGACGACAATGTCTGCCGGCGCGAGGGTGATTTCAGCGGTCGTGGCCGCGACGGCACTGTTCTTTCTGGCGATACTCTGGATCCTGCCGCAGCCGCCGCTAGCGTTGATCGCCGGGCTGGCGATCCAGTTGGTCAGCTCTGCCCTGTTCTGGTGGGCGATCTCGACGTCGCGCAAGGCGCGGCTGCGCTTTGCCTTTGCCGAGGACAATCCCCATAGCCTGGTGACCGACGGTCCGTTCGGCTATATCCGCCATCCGTTCTACACATCCTACATCATCTTCTGGATCGGATGGGGCATCGCCACCTGGTCGATCCTGGCGGTGGTGCCGGTTGCCGGGATAATCGTGATCTATGTGATCGCGGCTCTGGACGAAGAGAAGAAGTTTTCGCGCACCGAACTGGCCGACGCCTATGCGGCCCATCGCAAGCGAGCCGGCCTGTTCTGGCCGCGGCTGGGGTAGCGCTGCCGCAATTATCCGTGCGTGCCGCTTGCTGGACGGTGTCGAGGAGGCGGTTGCGCAACAGCCGATATCGGACGAGAGTGCCGCTCGCTTCCATGATCGGCGCCACCGGATCGACGATTGCCGCGCCGTCAGCTTGAGGATCAGTACCATGAAGATTATTGCCTGCGGCAGCGTGCCGACCATTATCGCTCCGGACAAATACTTCACCGGCCGCGTGCTGCAGACACCGATCATCGAGAAGGAAGCGCCGGCCCGGCTCAGGGCCACCCTGGTCAGCTTCGAGCCTGGCGCACGCACCTTCTGGCACACACACCCGCTTGGCCAAACGCTCTATGTCACATCCGGCGCCGGACGCGCGCAGACTTGGGGCGGCCCGATCCAGGAGATCAAAGCCGGCGACGTCATCTCGTTCGATCCCGGCGAAAAGCACTGGCATGGCGCCGGCGCGCAAACGGCGATGACGCATATCGCCATGCAGGAGGCGCTCGACGGCGTCCATGCGGACTGGCTGGAACAGGTCACCGACGAGCAGGTTGGCGATTGATATCTTGTTGTTTTGAAACAAAAAACCCGGCCGTCCGCGGCCGGGTTTTTCTTGGCAACAACACTATGCCCAATCAGGTCAGTGAGGCAGTGAAACGCTGGATGCGGGTGCAGGCCTCTTCAAGCAGGGCCTCCGAGGTGGCGTAGGAGATGCGGAAGTTCGGGCCGAGGCCGAAGGCCGAGCCGAACACCACCGCCACGCCCTCGGCGTCCAGCAGCTCCGAGCAGAAGGTCTCGTCGGTGTCGATCACCTTGCCGGCCTTCGTCGTCTTGCCGATCAACTGCGCACAGGACGGATAGACATAGAAGGCGCCTTCCGGCGACGGGCATGTGATGCCGCGCGCCTGGTTGAGCATCGAGACGACAAGGTCGCGCCGGCCCTGGAAGATCGCCTTGTTTTTGGCGATGAAATCCTGCGGGCCGTTCAACGCCTCGACCGACGCCCATTGCGCGATGGTGCAGGCGCCTGAGGTCTGCTGGCCCTGGATCATGTCCATCGCCTTGATCAGTGCTACCGGGCCCGCCGCGTAGCCGATGCGCCAGCCGGTCATGGCATAGGCTTTCGACACGCCGTTCATGGTCAGCGTGCGCTCGTAGAGCTTCGGCTCGACCTCGACGATGGTCTTGAAGACGAAGTCGCCATAGGTCAGGTGCTCGTACATGTCGTCGGTCAGCGTCCAGACATGCGGATGCTTCAACAACACGTCGGCCAGAGCGCGCAGTTCGGCTTCCGTGTAGGCGGCGCCCGACGGGTTCGACGGCGAGTTCATCAAGAGCCATTTGGTCTTCGGCGTGATCGCCTTTTCCAGCACGTCCGCCGTCAGCTTGAAGCCGTTGTCGATCGAGGTGTCGGCAAAGGTCGACGTGCCGCCGCAGATCGCCACCATTTCGGGGTAGCTGACCCAGTAGGGGCGGGGGATGATGACCTCGTCGCCGGGGTTCAGCGTCGCCATGAAGGCATTGAACAGGATCTGCTTGCCGCCGGTGCCGACGATGGTCTGCTCCGGCCGGTAGTCGAGATTGTTCTCGCGCTTGAACTTCTTGGCGATCGCCTCGCGTAGCGGCGCGATGCCGGAGACCGGCGGATATTTCGTCTCGCCGCGGCGGATCGCCTCGATCGCCGCATTCTTGATGTTGTCGGGCGTATCGAAATCCGGCTCGCCGGCGCCCAGCCCGATCACGTCGCGGCCGGCATTTTTCAGCTCGCGCGCTTTCTGCGTCACCGCGATTGTCGCGGAAGGCTTTACGCGGGAAAGGGCGTCGGCAAGAAAGGCCATGACCAGATATCTCCAGGGACGATCGGCGCGGCCAGGAGCGGCCGCGGCGCTTCTCTTGTCGCATCATGCCGCCAAGCGCAAGCATTGTCGGATGAACCAGACCTCAAATCCGCGGCAACAATAAATTCATCAACGGCCGGTAGAACCTTGGACGGCAGGATCGCAACCCATATTCCGCCAGTCTTGCGGAGCGAGGAACCGTGTCGCGTAGCATCGGGCTTGCCCACATCATCCGTCACGATGACGGCACCTCCAGCGGTGTCTGGGGCATCTATACGCTGCAGAGCGCCTTCCAGCCGATCTTCGCCTTCAAGGAAGGCAAGTTGTCGGTCGTCGCATTCGAGGGACTTATCCGGCCGTTTCGTGACGGCGAGCCGCAGGCGCCGATGGGCTTTTTCAGCACCTGTCCGGCAGCCGACCGCCTGCACATCGAGGCGCTGACCAGGACACTGCATCTCCTCAATGCCGGTGCCTGCCTGCCGGAAGAGGCATCGATCTTCATCAATTTCGACCCGTCGGTGTTCAGCGACCGCGCCATTGCCGACATGGCGCTGCGCGATATGAGGCTGGTGCTGCACGAGGCAGGCATCGATCCGCGCCGCATCGTCTGCGAGGTCACCGAGCAGAAGTCGGCATCGCAGGAAACCCTCTACAGCTTCGTCGAGGCGCTGAGGGCCAACGGCTTTCGCATCGCGGTCGACGACTACGGCGCCGACGATTCCGACATCAACCGCATCAAGGAGCTCAGGCCCGATATCGTCAAGTTCGACGCGCACTGGATCACGCAGTTGATGGAGTCCGGCGCCGGCTTTGCGCTGTTGACCGCCATGGTGACGAGCTTCGAACAGCAAGGCATCCGCACGGTATTCGAAGGCATCGAGGAAGGCTGGCAGCTCGAGTTGGCGGAAAAGTCCGGCGCTTCGATGGTGCAGGGCTTCGTGTTGGCGCGGCCGGAGCTTGCACCGACCAGTTTTCGTGGTTTCGGCAAGGACGTACAGGCGCAGGCGACAGACAGCAGGGCCAAGGCACCCGCCAGCCCGGCCGTGACGCCCTCGGGTCGGCCAGCGAGGGTGTTTGGGCGCAAGGTGGCGCCATGAGCGCGCGGCCGGACAGGCGGCGCGATGCCGCCGACGCGATCTTTGCCGACGAGGTCGGTATCGAATATGGCGTCTACGGCGCCTTCCGGCTGAGAAGCGCCTATCAGCCGATCTTCACGCCGCGCAGCGGAACGCTGACGGCGGTCGCCGTCGAAGGGCTGATCGAGCCGCATCGCGCCGGCAGGCCGGTTGCCCCGCCGGTGTTCTTCGATGGCATTGCGGCGGCGGATCGCCTGTTCGTCGAGACGATGTGCCGGATGTTGCATCTGAGGAACTTCCGCAACATCGGCGTCGAAGGGCTCGACCTGTTCTTCAACTACAATCCGCTGGTCAATGACCATCTCGGACGCGCGCTGGCCGAAATCCGGCTGATGACCAGGCATCTCGGCGACTTCGACCTCCATCCGGGCATGCTGGTCTGCGAGATCACCGAGCAGGCGGCCGATGACAAGGTGCTTGTCAGCCTGGTCCATGAAATGCGCCGCCACGGCATCCGCATCGCCATTGACGATTTCGGCACCAGGCACTCGACGGAGGAGCGGATTGCGCTGCTTTCGCCCGATATCGTCAAGATCGACGGTACATGGTTTGCGCAATTCTGCCGCCATGCCGCCGCCGAACGCTTCTTCCGGCCGCTTGTCTCGATGCTGCACGATCGCGGCGCCAAGGTGCTGGTCGAAGGGATCGAGCAATCGGTGCATCTGCGGGTGGCGCTCGACGGCGGCGTCGACCTGCTGCAGGGATTCCACCTCGCTCGGCCGGCGCTGGCCGGCACGATCTTCAACGAAGAGCCGCTTTCCATCGAGGCGCTGCTCGGCATGGACAACAAGGTCGTGCCGTTGCATCAGCGGCGCTGATGGGAACGCCAAAACAAATCACTGGATGATCTCCTCCGCGTCGCGATAGAGCCTTGCAGCGGGCTGAACGCGCGAGGGAGCGGCGATGATACTCTACGGAATGATCGACAGCGGCAATTGCTACAAGCCACGCCTGCTGATGGCCAAGCTCGGCATCGCCTTTGCCAATGTCGAGGTGAGTTCGCACACCGGCGACACCCGCAAGGCCGACTATGTCGCCAAAAACCCGAACGCCATGGTGCCGCTGCTCGAGCTCGACGACGGCAGGCGGCTCGCCGAATCCAACGCCATCCTGCTTTATCTTGCCGAAGGCACGCGCTTCCTGCCGGCCGACCGCTACCAGCGGGGGCTTGCTTATCAGTGGCTGTTCTTCGAGCAGTACAGCCACGAGCCTTACATCGCCGTGCGCAAGGCGCTGCTGACCTTCCCTGAAAGAGCTAGTGATGCGACGCCGGAGCGGCTGGCGCTGACGCTGGAGCGCGGCAACAAGGCGCTCGGCGTGATGAACCGGCATCTGCAGGAAAACAACTTCTTCGCGGGCAGCGCGTTCAGCGTCGCCGACATTGCGCTCTATGCCTATACGCACACGGCCGAGATGGGTGGCTTCCAGCTCGATGCCTATCCGGCAGTGTCCGCCTGGCTTGCCCGAGTGGAGGCGGATCCGGCGCATGTGCCGATGGAATGGCTGCCCTGATTTGTTGGTGTGCGTTGCCGATTTTGCAAAGCAACGTCGACGACTGGCGAAATGTTCGGCGAGGGCGTTCTTCTCCCCGTCACTATATACGGGGAGAAGGAGCAGCACCGCCGGTTTCGCCAATTGTCGGCGTCTGAAATTCAGACAAATAAAAAGGCGGGATAAAATCCCGCCTTCCCATTCCGGTAGCCTGATCGGGAGCGTTGGGGCCGGGCCGGCAGCAATCCGCTGCTTCGGCTTGTCGGGTCCCTTCCGCTCCGGCGCGCTTCTCGCGCGACCGTCAGTACATCCGTGACTTGCCGCGCGCCCCGAACCTTCGTCCGGCGCGCGCTATCGCCAAATCAGGCTGCCTTGCTCAGAGATCCAGCAGCGGACTTGCCGGTGCGGCGGTCCTGCTCGATCTCGAAGTTGATCTTCTGGCCTTCGACCAGGGTCGACAGTCCAGCGCGCTCGACAGCGGAGATGTGGACGAAAACGTCCGCGCCGCCCGCGTCAGGCTGAATGAAGCCGAAGCCCTTGGTGGCGTTGAACCACTTGACCGTACCAGTTGCCATTTCGATAGTCCTTCACATTTGCTTTAGTTTGACCGGACCGAGGTCCAGCCGGTGGTATCGAGATTTTGGAGATAGACGTCAGCAAACGCGAAGATCGCGAGGCCCGATCGATCGGCCGAAATATCAATGGGAGCCATATAGGCTGTTTCCGCGTCGAAAACAAGACTGTGTGAGAAGGGCGTGATTGCGGCATTGCCCAACGGCCGCCCCAATCGCGTGGAAGCGTGGCGATTGGATCGCGTGCCTTTGGAGGCTGGGCATCGTGCTTTCCCGAAAAATCGATTGCGATTTTCGGGCCGATGCGGCGGGCGCCGATCGGGTTTCGGAGAGGGCCATGAAAACGATTCTGCTTGCCGCCTGCCTGACGCTGGTGGCCGCCGGGGCGCAGGCGGCTTCGCGCCATGATCCGACACGCATGAGCTGCGGCAAGGTGCAGGCGACGATCGCGCGCCAGGGCGCGGTCATCCTGCGTTACCAGTCGGCGCGCGTGCCGGGCCTGCCGCTCTACAATCGCTATGTGCAGAGTGAGCGCTTCTGCGACATCGGTGAGATCAGGGCTCGCGCCTACGTGCCAAGCGCCGACACGAAATCCTGCCCGGTCTATATCTGCAAGCGGCCGGATTTCGACCGCCACTTCCGCCGCCGCATCCTCAAGCACAACTAAGGCAGCTTGTATCAGAACCCGAACGAAGCCTGCGCGACCGGCGGCGGGCCGACCCGCACGCCTTCCATGGCCAGCATCTTTTCCTTGGTGGCCGAGCCGCCGGGCGCCGAAAAGCCGCCGATCTTGCCGCCGGCGGCAAGGATGCGGTGGCACGGGATGACCAGCGGCACCGGATTGGCGCCAAGCGCCGCCCCGGTTTCGCGGGGCAAGCCGGCATGGCCGGCGCGCTTGGCCAATTCGCCATAGGTGGTGGTTTCGCCGTAGCCGAGTTTTCGTGCCGCGTCATAGATGGCGAGGCGGAAATCGTCGATGCCGGCGAGATCGACCGGCACGCCGGAGAAATCGACGTCCTCGCCCGTGGCATAGGCCTTGATCGAGGCGATCAGCCCGACGACCCAGCGTGGCTGTTCACCCGATGCAGCAACACCGGGGTGGCGCAGCAGCCGGCGTTCCACCGTGTCGCGGTTGCGCTCCGGCAGGCAGAGCCGCATCAGGCCCGCCTCGCTCCAGGCGATGCCCATGAAGCCGAGCACGGTTTCGAAGACCGCATGGCCGGCGGTGTGAGAGGTGGTTCCCATGACATGCTCCTTCCGTGGATGGGAGGGAATTCAGTACAAATCAGGAACAATATGGCAGTTCCCGGTCGCTCCGACCACCCGAAAACCTTCTGCTGGCCCGGATTGCCGGAGGAAAAGCGCTGGTGTAAGGACTTCTTAACAACCCGATGAACCGGACCCGTGCGCGGCTTGCCAGCAAAATTCATCTTTTCTGCGATCGGCGTGCTCATCGCCGCGGCCGGCCTGAGCGGCTGCACCTCGACGTCGCAGATGAAGGTGGCGCCGGCGCTTGCCGCGGCCGCCACCCCAGCCGTCGAGGATGACAGCCCGACACTGGCATTGCCCGACACGGTAGCGGTGCTGCCGGAATCGTCCGGCCTGGTCCCGGTGCAGACGGCGGCGCTGACCGGCGATGCTGTCGCAGCGACGCCAGGAGAGCCCTTGCCACCACCGGCGCAGCCGGCAGCCTTTGCCGGGCCGACGCCGCTGGCCGCCCAGCCCGCGGTGATGGCCGGAACCTCTCCGACCAGCCCCGGTTCGGTCGAGCCGGCGCCTGTTTATGCAACGGCAGCGATGGCCATGCCGGTCACCGGACAGACGGTCAAGACAGCCGCTATGCCCGGCGTCCAGCAGGTCGCCTATGTCGTGCCTGAGAACCCGGCCCTGCTTGCCCCGGCCGGCCCACCGGTCGAGCACGCGACAGGCCCCCGCGGCGAGATCGAGCGGCTGATCGAGAAATATTCCGCGCTCTACCAGGTGCCGGTCGACCTGGTGCGCCATGTCGTCAACCGCGAGAGCACCTTCAACCCGAAGGCCTATAATCGCGGCCATTGGGGGCTGATGCAGATCAAGCACGCCACGGCGCGCGGCATGGGCTATCTTGGGCCGGCAGCCGGCCTGTTCGATGCCGAGACCAATCTGAAATACGCGGTCAAGTATCTGCGCGGTGCCTGGCTGGTGTCGGGCGGCAATGCCAAGCGCGCCGACCAACTCTACCAGAGCGGCTATTATTACGACGCCAAGCGCGAGGGCCTGCTCGAGGCGACCGGCCTCGGCACCGACCGCACGCGGCGGCGCTTGCCGCCCGATGCCTGAGCACGATGCCTGAACCGCGTCCGCCGGCACCAGACGACATCCGGCTGCGCAAGATCCTCGACGACACGCTGCTGCCACCGCGCTGGCCCGAAGGCTTTGTCATGCGCGGCTTCGCGGCGCCCGATGCGGTGCCGCTGCACGCCCTGCTGACGGAAGTCTTCGATGATGGCGCCGACGGGCCGTTCGAGGAATGGTGGCCACGAATTTCCGATGATGCGGAGTTCGACCCGGCCTTGTGTTTCCTCGTCATCGACGGCAAGGGGCGGCTGGCGGCTGCCGCACTTTGCTGGGCAACGGCCTTCGTGAAAGACCTCGCCGTCCATCCCGAGGCACGCGGCCTGGGCATCGGCGAGGCGTTGATGCGGCACGCCTTCCTCGCCTTCCGCGACCGGGGCGCCTCTCATGTCGACCTGAAGACCAACACGGTGGAGAATGCCGCCGCTGTCAGGCTCTACGAGCGGCTGGGCATGATACCGGTCGCCTGGGAAGGTTAAGTTCCCGTTTACCAAGATTTTGGCGCTGTCTTGTCATCGCGACGCTTCGTGGTGGGAAGCATGGCGGCTTTGTGAACCGCTTCACAGCGTCCGGCAAAAAGTAACTGCTAATAGATTTTCGTCACGCAGTGCATCTGACCAAATATTTTGGATAGTCGAATTTCAAAATGGAGGGACGAGACTATGGCAGGACCAAACCTTCGAAAGAGAATTGGGCACGGCTTTGTTAGCCGGCAAGTGTTCGCCGAAAAGGCGATTGAACAGGTCGCGATGGCCGCCAAGATGGCGGCCGCGCCCGGGGCCAAGAAGGCCAAGGCCGGCGCCGCGGCGGCCATCGTGCCCGGCGGAAAGCTGGGTGCTGGCTTCTTCGATTTCATGTTCAAGAATTTGCCCGCCTTTACCGCCAGCGATGCCGACCTTGATACGCTGGCAAAAGCCATGAAGGATCCGGCGCCGGTCGACCAGCCCAATCCCGATCCGCACGACAACAAGAAGATCCCGTCCGGGTTCACCTATCTCGGCCAATTCGTCGATCACGACATCACGCTCGACATGACGCCGCTCAGCCTTGCGCTGGCCGATCCGGGGATGGTGAAGAACTTCCGCTCGCCGAGCCTCGACCTCGATTGCGTCTACGGCGCCGGTCCCGGTCCGCATCGCTTCCTGTTCGCGCGCGAGCCAGCCCCTGGCGGCAGTGGCGCGGTGGATTCGCCGAAGCTGCTGATCGGCACCGCGCAGGCTTCGCAAGAAAACGGCGACCGGGTGGGGCAGGTGCCCGAACTGCCGAACGATCTGCCGCGCAACATGCAGGGCGTCGCCCTGATCGGCGATCATCGCAATGACGAGAACCTGCTGGTGGCGCAGATCCACCTGGCGTTCCTGAAATTCCACAATGCGGTGATCGATCACCTGAAGGCCAAAGGGGTGCCCGATGACAAGCTGTTCGAGGACGCGGCGCGCACCGTGCGCTGGCACTATCAATGGCTGGTGCTGCACGACTGGGTCGAGCGGCTGACCGAGAAGGGCTTCGTGGCGAAGATCCTGCAGGAGGGCCGCAAGTTCTACCGCTTCAAGACCAAGCCGTTCATGCCGTGGGAGTTCTCGGCCGCAGCCTACCGTCTCGGACACTCCATGGTGCGCGAGAAATACAGCCACAACCGCATTTTCAGGACACCCATTCCGCATATTGCGGAAGCCAGGCTCGCGACCCTTTTCCGCTTCAGCAATCTTTCCGGCAGTCTGTCCAGCAGCGTGCCTGGTCAAGGCACCTTGCCGAGCAACTGGGTGATCGACTGGCGGCGCTTCTTCGAACTGCCGCCACCGGCCAACACCGCGCAGTTCGAGTTCAATTTCTCGCACCAGATCGACCCGTTGCTGACCGATGCCCTGCACAAGCTGCCCGGCGCCACCGGCCCGGAGGCGAGCCTCGCCTTCCGCAACCTGAAGCGCGGTGTGCGCCTCGGCCTGCCTTCGGGCCAGGCGGTGGCCAAGGAGATGCGCAAGAAGATCACCTTCACGCCGATCACTCCGGACGAGATCGCGTCCGGACCCGACGGTGCGGTGGCCAAGTCGTTGAATTTCCACACCAACACGCCGCTCTGGTACTACATACTGAAGGAAGCGCAGGTGAAGGGCGGCGGCGAGCGGCTCGGACCGGTGGGCGCGCGCATCGTCGGCGAGGTCTTTGTCGGCCTCGTCCAGGGTGACGAGGAGTCCTTCCTGTCCAAGCCGGGCTGGAAGCCAGACCTGCCCGCGGCGAAGCCAGGCACGTTCTTCATGACCGACCTGTTGAAGTTCGTCGCCAAGGCGGCCGACCCGGCCAACCCCGACAAGGGGCTCAATCCGATCGGCGACTGATCAGCGTGTTCGTGCCCCGGTTGTGTTTCAATCGGGGCACGAGATTTCGGCCCGCGGGCACGAATCTTCGGCCCTGGCGTGGAATCCTCCGGCTTCGCAGCGGCTTTGTGAACTGCTTCACATAGGCCGCCGCGCCCAGATGCTACCCCTGCGTCATGCCACGCGGGGCGCCGATCGGGGGATCGAGGGCTTGCAAGGCATCGGGGCGGCTGCGCCGGCATGTGTCAGCCACTCCAGGGCGGGTCCCGGGGCGGGTTCGGGGCCCGCTTGCTTATGCGCCCTTGCACTTCAGATATCCGGCGCGTTGCCGATCTTCTTCTTGAGCTCGATCGCCCAGGCGCGGCCGCACCAACGACCGGCTGAAGGATTTCCAGACCTATCTCAATTGCCCCGAAGGCGAGCTGAACTGCCCGGTGCCGGCGCCGTAGCTTCGCACCCCGGCAAGGTATCGCATTTCATCGCCGTTCCGGGCGCGCAAAAATGTCGGAACCGTGCCGCGCCGTGCGTCCTTGAGAGGCAAGGCGCGTCGCCGGCAACGGGCGCGTCGTCAGGAGATGGAGATGACGATGATCAGCTTTCCCAATGAATCCAGCGAATACCGCGCCGCCCGCGAAAAACTGCTGCAGAAGGAAATCGAGTTGCGCCGCGCCATGGAGGACGTGGCGGTCGCCCGGCGCGCGCTGCCCAAGGGTGGGCTGGTGCCGCGGGATTATGTGTTCGACGGGCTTGGGCCGGACGGCAAGCCGGCGCGGATAAAGCTGTCGGAGCTGTTTGCGCCCGGCAAGGACACGCTGATCCTCTACAGCATGATGTTCCCGCGTCATCCGCAGGAGACGCGCGAGGTGGCGACCAGCGGCGGTACGGCGAAGCTCGCCCGGGTCGATCAGCCATGCCCGTCCTGCACCGCGCTGCTCGACCAGTTCGACGGCGCCGTCGGCCATCTCGAGGCCGCCGGCTTCAACTTCGTCGTGGTGGCCAGGACCGCACTCGACAATCTGCTGACGCTCGGCCGCGACCGCGGCTGGAAGAACATGCGGCTCATCTCCTCGGCCGGCAACAGCTTCAAGCGCGACTATCAGGCCGAGGCCGAAGACGGCGCGCAACTGCCGGTGCTGTCGGTGTTCCACCGCGACGGCGATGGTGTCAGGCATTTCTGGTCGTCGGAGCTCGGCTTCGCGCCGCCCGAACCCGGCCAGGACCCGCGCGCCATCGGTACCTGCGAGATCCTGTGGAACCTGATGGATTTTACCCCGGCGGGCCGACCGAACTGGAATGAACAGCTGCAGTATGGCGAGGGGTGCTGTCATTGAGAGGGTAGGGCGAAGCGAAGACCTTGCCTTCTCCCCTTGTGGGAGAAGGTGGATCGGCGCGCAGCGCCGAGACGGATGAGGGGTGTTGGAAGAAATGAGACGGTGACAATTCTGCGCCATCTTCGGCGCTTATGGGCGGTTGTGAGTAGGCGTATCGCCAAGCTGGAGCACCCCTCATCCGACCGAGCTTCGCTCGGCCACCTTCTCCCACAAGGGGAGAAGGGAAGGCGCTTCGACGGCAGTCATCGTCTACAATTTCGGCACCGACCGAAGGGAGAAGTTCATGCCCAAGATCGACCTATCTGCCGTGCCCGCCCGCAAGGGCTCGCCCTATCCGGCGCCTTTCGATGAGCCTTGCGCAACCCGCACCAGGCGGCGCCTCGGCGATGCGGGTGGTCTCAGCGATTTCGGCGTCAATTTGATGACCTTGCCGCCCGGCGGCTGGTCCAGCCAGCGCCACTGGCACAGCCATGAGGACGAGTTCGTCTATGTGCTGGAAGGCGAACTGACGCTGGTCGAGGACGGCGGCGAGACGCTGCTCAAGGCAGGCGACTGCGCCACCTTCGCCAGGAACAGCGGCAACGGACACCACATGATCAACCGGTCGTCAGTCACGGCTCGTTACCTCGAAGTCGGCTCGCGCAATCCGGACGATGTCACCACCTGCTCCGACATCGACATGATGAGCCCGAACTCCGACGGCCGCTTCCTGCACAAGGATGGCACGCCGTATCCGGGGCAGGGGTAAGCGGTGCTCAGATCGTCCTGATCTGCTCGACCGCGGTCACCAGCAGTTCTGCCATGGCGGCGCGAATCTGAGAATCCGACTGGGCGACGCCCGCCGCGTCGAAATCGGCGCGCACCTTGCGGAACACGTCGTCGTCGCCAGCCTCTTCGAAGTCCGAACGCACGACCTCCTTCGCATAGGCGTCGGCATCCTCACCGGATTTGCCGAGCTTTTCGGCGGCCCACAGGCCGAGCAGCTTGTTGCGGCGCGCCATGGCCTTGAACTTCGTTTCCTCGTCCATCGCAAACTTCTTTTCGAAGCCTTCCTGACGGTCTCTCATGCTGCTCATGGTTTGCCTCGTTCAGAGATGTGAGACCGACCTTAACCCGATGTCTGGGGGAAGAGCGGCCAGGTGGGGCGAGAGTGGCGCGCATGGATGTCATTAGCAAGGCCGGATCGTTCATGGCGGTGATCGAGCCGGCGCCTGGATGAACGGCACCGCACCGATCCTGATCGGATCCGTTGCAAATTCTCACAATGCCAGAGGCATTCGTTCCGATGTGAGTTGACGTTGGCGTGCCGTGACCTACTCTCGAATGCCTGCTGGATGAACCGAGGAGACGAGCGATGCAGTCACCTTTCAACCAGATACGCAGCGTCGCGCTGACAGCGGCGGTGATGCTTGCCGCCGGCACCGCGGCCTATGCCCATCATGGCTGGTCGTGGACGGCGGACGGGTTCTTCGAACTCAGGGGCAAGATCACGGCCATCTATATCGGCAATCCGCATGCCACGCTGGATGTCGACGCGGAGGGTGAGGCCTGGCGGGTGGAGATGGCGCCGCCATCCCGCACGATCGCCGCCGGCTTTACCGAGGAGGTCGCCAAGGTCGGCGACGAGGTGACCGCGATCGGCAACCGCTCGCTCGACGAGACCGAAAAGCGCATGAAGGCGGTCCGCGTCATCGTCGGCGGCAAGACGTACGATGTCTATCCCGACCGCGTGCCACCGGCGTAAATGGCCGAGTTCCTCGCCGGCATCGAGCAGCTCGCCTTCGTGCGGGGACTGAAGGCCTCCTTCATCGCCTATCCGATCGTCAATGCGCTCCACATCATGGCGATCGGCGCGCTGCTGATCAGCGTCATGCTCATGGACTTGCGGGTCTGCGGCGCCTTCCGCGCGCTGCCCTACGCGGCGTTCGTCGCGCTGCTGCGCCGCATAGCATTGAGCGCGTTCGCCGGCGCTTTGGTCACCGGCTCGCTGCTGTTTTCGGTCAAGGCCAGCACCTATGCGGCGATGCCGATTTTCCTCGCCAAGATAACCCTCATCCTGCTCGCCGGCCTCAATTTTTTCGCCTTCATGCGCCTCAGCCACACAACAGGCGGCGACGTACCGGCCGGCGGGACTACAACCATCCTGGCCGTGCTCTCGATGGTGCTGTGGACTTCGGTGCTTTTCGCCGGGCGGTTCATCGGTTTTCTCTGACCAAAGTGAGCGCCGGCACTGGCCTTCCCAAGGTGGGCGGATAAGCTCCCTGCAAACAAAGGGAGGATTGCCATGAAGAAGGAAGTCATCGAGGTGCCGGTGATGTCGGACAAGGTGCGGGCGCTCGGCCTGCCGTGCTCGACGGCGGTGAAGGCCAACGGCTTCGTGTTCATCTCGGCGACGCCGCCGGTGGACATGGTGACCGGCGAGATGGTGCGCGGCGACATCGAAACGCAGACCGATGCGTCACTGAAGGCGCTGAAACATTGCCTGGAAGCGGCGGGCACCTCGCTGGACAACGTGGTGATGGTGCGCATCTACGCCGTCAATTCCGGCTTCTACACCGCCATCAATCGGGTCTATGCCAAGTACTTTTCGACGAACCCGCCGGCGCGGAGTTTCGTGCCGGTGGCGTCATGGCCGATGGAGTTCGATATCGAGATCGAGTGCGTGGCGGTGGCGTGATCTGTTCCTTCCCCTGCGAAAGAGAAGGCGATTAGTCGGGCCTCGATGCTCTGCAACTTATTGTCCGATGCTCTGACCTTCATTGCGCGGCACGGGCGAATAGGACTAAGCTAGCGCAGACGTCTATCCGAACGAGAGATTGGCAGTTCTCGAACAGGGTGACCGAGAATTGAAAGACTTGGGGGGTGAGGTGAGATGAATATAGCGGTCATAGTTGGCGTCAGTGATTATAGCGGCAATGCCGTCAGCAATCTGCCTGCCTGTTTAAACGATTCAGAGGCAGTCAAAAAATTAATAGATTCTTCGCAAAAATTCGAAGATTGTCTGGCAATTTCTGAAGAATTAAAGAGTGCTCCAACAAAAGAGCGTTTGGCGGAATTTATAAATGTAATATAGTAGATGAACTTTTCTTCTATTTTTCTGGGCATGGCCATTATGATGGTAGTGAATTTTACTACATACTGAGCGATTATAATAGCAACAAATTAAGACAGACGTCATTGGAAAACTCGGAGCTGGACAATCTTTTCAGGTCTCTAAAGCCAGAAAAGACAATCAAAATTGTTGACGCTTGCAACTCTGGCGTTGGTTACATAAAGGATGCCGATAACGTTGGTGAATACGTCAAATCGACAAAGGATAATTTCAAAACTTGCTACTTTATGTTTTCTACTCAGAATGACCAAGGTTCATATGCTGATACGCAGTTAAGTTATTTTACAAAAAGTTTCCTGCAAGCGGTCTGTAAACATGACGCCCGCACTATAAGGTACAAAGATGTTGTAGATTATATTTCTGACGATTTTAGTGGGAATGCCAGACAAAAACCGCTGTTCGCAATACAAGCCGACTTTACTGATGTTTTTATGGATATTCCAGAATCGATACGCACGGTAATAGATTCTTATATGGCAGATCAAAAGAGTCCCGAAGCGAGCGGAGTGCAAGGTGCGCCTCAGGCGCATGTCCTGAGTTTATTGCAGGCCGTGAAGAATGCTGCTGAGTCATATAAAGACAAAGCCTATATTCAGAGATCTCTTGATGGTATTAAGGGAATTAAAGTCGAAGCGGTTCTCGGAAAAAGCGTGGTAGAGTTGTTTGAGGCTACTCCTTCCACTTCGTCTAATTCGCTTGACTTTCCGGACGCAGAAGTGATTGGAAATTGGCTTAACAAGGATAAGTCGTCTCCGTCTCTGTTTGCTAAAGCTACTGGAGAATATAGGCAGGTATCTCGAAGAGTTTTGAAAGGGGGAGCAGGTTTCTCTCTTTCAAACTTAAGTAGCCTATTTCCAAATAAAGATGACGACGCACTGTATACGACGAAGATATTTAGTGAGTGGTTCGTTACAGGATTTTCTCAGACCGAGGAATTTAGCTATGTCGGGATGATAGTGAATCTTGAGCCAAAATATGCGTCGCTGAAGAGGTACACGTTCTATTTCGTTCCCATTTTTTCCAGAACAAAGGCGGTTTGTTTTTCTCGAACTGTTGAGTCGATCGAGGAGGGGTTCGGGAAGTATAAGGATAGCAGTAAAACGAAATGGTTTGTAGGCGAGGTTTTCCTTGAGAATGAGAAGGATGTGGGAGGTTATTTTCGAGAAAAGTTAAAGGAGTTCGGCGAATATATTTTAAGTGCAATTGGAAAGGAATTTCTTGATATAGATGTTGATTTGACAGACAGCGCCGCGAACCCATTGGGGGATTGAATGGCTATGCGATTTCATTTTTGTAGAGGTCAAGGTTTAAGGTTGTGAGATTTGTTTCACAGAAGCGCTTGGTGCGAAATCGAGATAGTGACGGCTAGGAATGGGTATTGCTCCCCAACGAACGAGACGAGGAGTTAAACCGCCTCAAGCAAAATACTCCTGCAGCGGCCTGACCTCCAGGCTCCCCGCCTTCAGCGCCGCAATGGCCTCGGCCACCGCAGCCGCGCCCGACAGCGTCGTGTAATACGGCACCTTCTGCATCAGCGTCGCCCGGCGCAGTGACTTCGAGTCCGACACCGCCTTCTGACCGTCCGTGGTGTTGAAGACGATCTGGACCTGGCGGTTGCGGATGGCGTCCTCAATGTGCGGGCGTCCCTCAAGCACCTTGTTGATCTTTTCGGCGACGACGCCGTTCTCGGCGAGGAAGCGGGCGGTGCCTGATGTGGCCATCACTTTAAAACCCTGGCCGGCGAGGCGCTTGACCGCCGGCAATATGCCCTTCTTGTCCTCGTCGCGCACCGAGACGAACAGCGTGCCGGAGCGGGGCAGGTCGACGCCGGCGCCGAGCTGGCTCTTGGCGAAGGCCAACGCGAAGTCGCGGTCGAGGCCCATGACCTCGCCGGTCGAGCGCATTTCCGGTCCGAGCAAGATGTCGACGCCGGGGAAGCGGGCGAAGGGAAACACCGCTTCCTTGACCGCGATGTGGCCGGGATTGCGCGGATCGGGCATCGGGCCGTAATGGGCGAAGGCGTCTTCCAGTGTCTCGCCGGCCATGATGCGGGCGGCGATCTTGGCGATGGGACGGCCGATGGTCTTGGCGACGAAGGGCACGGTGCGCGACGCGCGAGGGTTGACCTCCAGCACATAGACCGTGCCGTCCTTGATCGCGTACTGCACGTTCATCAGGCCGCCGACATTGAGCGCGCGGGCAAGGGCCGCCGTCTGGCGCTCCAGCTCATCCACCAGGTCCGAAGGCAGCGAATGCACCGGCAGCGAGCAGGCACTGTCGCCCGAATGGATGCCGGCCTCCTCGATATGCTCCAAAATGCCGGAGACGAAGGTCGCCTTGCCGTCGCAGAGGCAGTCGACATCGACCTCGATGGCGCCCGACAGATAGGTGTCGAACAGCAACGGGTTCTTGCCCAAGAGCGTGTTGATCTGGCCGGTCTTGTCGTTGGGATATTTCTGCTTGATGTCCTCCGGCACCAGGCCGGGCACGGTGTCGAGCAGGTAGGTCTGCAGCATGCCCTCGTCATGGATGATCTGCATGGCGCGGCCGCCGAGCACATAGGAGGGGCGCACCACGAGCGGGAAGCCGAGTTCGCCGGCGACGAGGCGGGCCTGCTCGACCGAATAGGCGATGCCGTTCTTCGGCTGGGTGAGGTTCAGCTTGTGCAGCAGCTTCTGGAAGCGGTCGCGGTCCTCGGCCAGATCGATCATGTCGGGCGAGGTGCCGAGGATCGGGATGCCGGCCTTCTCCAGCGCGTCCGCCAGCTTCAGCGGCGTCTGGCCGCCGAACTGGACGATGACGCCGACCAGCTCGCCCGACGCCTGTTCGGCACGCAGGATCTCCAGCACGTCTTCGGCCGTCAGCGGATCGAAATAGAGGCGGTCGGAGGTGTCGTAGTCGGTCGACACGGTCTCCGGGTTGCAGTTGATCATGATCGCTTCATAGCCGGCGTCGCGCAGCGCGAAAGCGGCATGGCAGCAGCAATAGTCGAACTCGATGCCCTGGCCGATGCGGTTCGGACCGCCGCCGAGGATGACGACTTTCTTGCGCGACGAGACTTTTGCCTCGTTGGCTAAAGCGCCGGCGAACGGCACTTCATAGGTCGAGTACATGTAGGCGGTGGGCGAGGCGAATTCGGCGGCGCAAGTGTCGATGCGCTTGTAGACCGGATGAACGTCGAGCCTTTCGCGAACCTTCTGAATCACTTCGGCGTCGGTCTTCGTCAGCGACGCGAGGCGGGCGTCAGAGAAGCCCATCGCCTTCAGCATGCGCAGGTTGGCGGCGTCCTCCGGGATGCCGTGCTCGCGGATGCGCTCTTCCATGGCGAGGATGCCGGCGATCTGCTCGAGGAACCACGGGTCGATCTTGCACATGGCGTGCACGTCTTCCAGCGAGGTGCCCATGCGGATCGCCTGCGCCACCATGCGCAGCCGGTCGGGCGTCGGCGTGCCGAGTGCTGCGCGAATGGCGTTGCGGTCATCGACATGGCTGGCGGGCGCGGTCCCATGGCCAAGGCCGGGGATTTCGATCTCGTCGAGACCGGTGAGGCCGGTTTCGAGACCACGCAGCGCCTTCTGCAGCGATTCCTGAAAGGTGCGGCCGATGGCCATGACTTCGCCGACCGACTTCATGGCGGTGGTCAGCACCGGCTCGGCGCCGGGGAATTTCTCGAAGGCAAAGCGCGGGATTTTGGTCACCACGTAATCGATCGACGGCTCGAAGGAGGCCGGGGTCGCGCCGCCGGTGATGTCGTTCTCCAGCTCGTCCAGCGTATAGCCGACGGCGAGCTTTGCCGCGATCTTGGCGATCGGGAAACCGGTCGCCTTGGAGGCCAAAGCGGACGAGCGCGAGACGCGCGGGTTCATCTCGATCACCACCAGGCGGCCGTCGGCCGGGTTGACGGCGAACTGCACGTTGGAGCCGCCGGTCTCGACGCCGATCTCGCGCAGCACCGCGATCGAGGCGTTGCGCATCATCTGGTATTCTTTGTCGGTCAAGGTGAGGGCAGGGGCGACGGTGATGGAATCGCCCGTGTGCACGCCCATCGGGTCGATGTTCTCGATCGAGCAGACGATGATGCAATTGTCCGCCTTGTCGCGGACGACCTCCATCTCATACTCCTTCCAGCCGAGCACGCTTTCCTCGATCAGCACTTCGGTGGTCGGCGAGGCGTCGAGGCCGGACTGGACGATCTCGTAGAATTCGGCGCGATTGTAGGCGATGCCGCCGCCGGTGCCGCCCATGGTGAAGGAGGGGCGGATGATGGCGGGCAGGCCGACATGGTCGAGCGCCTGGGCGGCGATCGCCATGGCGTGACTGATGTAGCGCTGCTTGCGGTCGCCTTCGCCGAGGTTCCAGCGGGTCTCCAGCGCATCGAGCGCGGCGTCGAGGTTCTCGGGCTTCTCGGCCTTGAGTGCCGCGCGCTCGGCCTCATGCGTCTTGCGGTCGGCGTTCTTGACGTCGGTGGCGTTGGCCAGCATGGACTTCGGCGTTTCAAGGCCGATCTTGCTCATCGCCTCGCGAAACAGCGCGCGGTCCTCGGCCTTGTCGATGGCATGCGCATCGGCGCCGATCATCTCGACATTGTAACGCTCGAGCACGCCCATGCGGCGCAGCGACAGTGCGGTGTTGAGCGCGGTCTGGCCGCCCATGGTCGGCAGCAGCGCGTCGGGCCGCTCCTTGGCGATGATCTTGGCCACCACTTCCGGGGTGATCGGCTCGATATAGGTGGCGTCGGCCAGTTCCGGGTCGGTCATGATGGTGGCCGGGTTGGAATTGACCAGGATGACCCTGAAACCCTCTTCCTTCAGCGCCTTGCAGGCCTGGGTGCCGGAATAGTCGAACTCGCAGGCCTGGCCGATGACGATGGGGCCGGCCCCGATGATCAGGATCGACTTGATGTCGGTGCGTCTTGGCATGGGCGAGGCGTTCCGTTGGGCGAGCGGCTTGCACGAAAAACCGGGCGGGAAGACCCGGCCGGTTGTGCTTGCGATTCTGGTATCAGGCTAGGAGGGCCTTATAGGGAAGAGTTTTGATTGATGTAACCCCGAAAATGCGGGTTTGTAGGGGCTGCCCCCAACAAGCGCCTCGTTCCTTCGCGCCCCCCTCTGTCCTGCCGGACATCTCCCCCACTGGGGGGAGATTGGACGTCGCGACCGCCTTCGCCAGTTTTGGTCGGTGAAGAAAGGCGGAGGCGCTGAAGCTGCCGATCTCCCCCCGTGTGGGGGAGATGGCCGGCAGGCCAGAGGGGGGCGCTGTCCCGCCGCCCTCCGCGGAGAATCTACCTAACCTCCGGTCGCTACCACGTCGGTGATCTCGAAGCGCTCGGAAGTGCCGATACGGATCATGTTGAGGCTGCCCTCGCGGGTGAAGCGGAACTCGTCTGACGAGTCCGAGCCGGTCGGCAGGCCGCCGTGAAAGCTGATGATGCGCGTGCCGCCATCCGGCCATGTCACGGTCACCGCGCTGTCGCCACCCGTATGCGCGACGCTTGTCTCGCAGCGGGTCATTGGCTGGCCGACATGGCGCGCGCAGGGGATTTCGGTGGGTGCCCCTCCAGTCGAGGCGGTTTCAACGGTCGCGAATGCCAGGCCATAGGCATCCTGCATGGCGGTCCTGCCGATAGCCTCGGCGGATTTCGGCGTGCCTTCGGGATCGGTCATCTCGTCCGCACCCAGGCGCGCTGTCAGGTCGGGCGGCGGCGTCGCGGCCGCAGAGTTCGGTTGGGCGGAAAATGCCATATCCGCTTCCGTCAGCACCACCACGCTGGCCGGGTTGAGGTAGCGCGCCGGAGCCCATCCGCGAACTTGCGGGTTGTCGACCTCTTCGACCTTGCACCACGGATTGCCGTTGACGTCGGCGCAGCCGAAGTTCTTGAGGGGTGCGCCGACCGGCAGGCGCGCCTCCGTCTTGCCGATCGCCGACGGCGCGGCGCGGATGTTGAGGAGATCGTCGGGAGCGAGACCGCTGACATAGGAAACGACAGGTGCAGGCGCTTCGGCCCTGACCGGCAGTGCCGCCAGCAGAAACGGAGCCGCAATCACGAGGTACAGCGTCTTCGGGAGCGTAATCGTGCGCCTCATCACCTGGCCGTGGGCGTGCGTTAGAGCGCGGCTCGACTCAGAAGTCGTCGCCGCTTGCCGGAGCGTTTTATAAGGGACGACGCGATGCCATGTCATCCCGAAAAGATGCTGCTGCTTATTCAGCGGGGGTATGAACGCATTCTGCGTTCAGTCTTGAGGCATGAACCAGTAGGTTCAGCCTGACATGAACCCTGTCCTGAGCGCATGCGCCCATTCCGGCCTTCCGGCCTGCTCGGCTTGCCGCGCCGCAGCCTCATGGTCGTAGTCGACGGCAAACGCCTCGAAACGGTCGGGACGGCCGGGCACATCCAGCTCGACAATGCCGTAGCGCGCATGCGGCGAGCCCTGCTCGGAGACATGCGCCGGTGGGGTCGAATCGTCATAGGCCGGGCAACCGACACTGCCCGGATTGAAGATGACCGGGCCGCCGGGAACGCGGAGCAGCTCGCTGCGGTGGCTGTGGCCGCAGAGCACGATGCGGCAGGCGGGATCGATCGGCTTCAGCCTTCGCCTTATGGTGGCGAGCGGCGCGCGCACCAGCTGGCCGTCGGTAATCGCGTCGGCAAGGTATTTCTCGTCATGGTCCGGCCGGGCGTGGAAGGCGATGACGCCGGGCACGATCTCCAGCGTGAAGGGCAAGGCAAGCAGCGCCTCGCGCTGCGCCGCCGTCAGCCGCTCCTGCGCATAGCGGTCGGAGGGCCACATTGTGTCGTCGGCCGGGTCGACGGCAACGCGGCGGTCGTGGTTGCCGCGCACCGTCGGCAGGTCGAGCGCCCCCAGCTTTTCCATGGTCTCGCGCGGCCACAGCGGGCCGGAGACGCAGTCGCCGAGATTCACGGTGAGATCAGCACCACCGCGGCGTTCGAGATCGTCGAGCACGGCATCCAGTGCCAGGACATTGCCGTGGATGTCGGCGAGGACGGCGATGCGCATGGGGAGCTCCGTGGGTTTACGAATGACTGGTCGGGAAGGGTGGACCTTGCAGAACTTGGGTTCCTCTTCCCCGCTGCGCGGGGGCGGGGAAACGGCCTCAAGCCTGGATTTCGATCTCGTCGTGGCCGCCGACCGCGGGCAGTGCCTTGTCCTCGCCGGCCGCGGCAATGACGCTGTCGAGCAGGCCGGGGAAGCGGGCGTCGAGATCGGCGCGGCGCAGCGTGATCATCCGGTTGGTGCCGACCACCTCGGCGCGGGTGACGCCGGCCTCGCGCAGCTTGGCCAGATGGTAGCTGAGATTGGTCTTGGAACCGAGATCGAGGAACTGGCTGCAGTTCAGCGCCACGCCCTCCTTGCTGGCGAGATAGCGGACGATGGCGAGCCTGGTCGGGTCGCCGAGCACAGCGAGCACGATCGGCAGGCTGATCTGGTCAGCGTTGGGGTGGGGTAGCGTCATGCCGCAGAATTAGGCTCAAATGGTGCCGATTTCAACGCGTCTCCTCCGTCAGTGGTTGCACACGGCGTCCCATGGCGGGTGCAAAGAGCTTATCGAATCCACCGCTTGTCCTGACACAGGGCTGTCAGCAGGCTTCAGCTATTTTTCCGTGGCTTCATTGACATCATGCCCTGTTATATCCAATTGTTCAATAACTTTTGAACTAAGGACACCCGCCATGGACAAGCGCCTCTTCTGGCTTGCGCTCGGATCGTTCACGATCTCGACCGAAGGCTTCGTCATCTCCAGCCTTCTGCCCGACATCGCCAGCGACGCCGGTATCTCCATTCCGCTCGCCGGCACGCTGATCACCGCCTTCGCGCTGGCCTATGCGGTCGGCACGCCGATCCTGGCGACGCTGACCGGCGAATGGGACCGGCGCCGCGTCATCCTGTGGACGCTGGTGTTCTTCGTGGTCGGCAATCTGGTGGCGGCGCTGAGCTCGTCCTTCGAATTGCTGCTGATCGCCCGCATCATCATGGCGCTGTCGTCGGGCCTGTTCGCCGCGACCGCGCAAGGCACGGCGGTGGCGCTGGTCGACGACCATCACCGGGCGCGCGCCATTGCCGTCGTCGTCGGCGGCACCACGGTGGCAGTTGCCCTCGGTGCGCCGCTCGGCGCGCTCGTCGCGACCGTCGCCGGCTGGCGCGGCACCTTCTTTGCCATAGCCGGACTTGGTGCGCTGGCCGGCGCCATCCTGTGGTACCGGCTGCCGCGCGGCATCGTCGGCACCAGGCTGCCGCTGAAGCGCCGGCTGGCGGCCGCGTTGCGTCCCGGCGTGATGCCGATCCTGCTGACGACGATGTTGGCACTGATCGGAGCCTTCACCGTCTTTTCCTATGTCGCGCCTCTGGCCATCGAGGGCGGTGGCTTGAGCGCGCTGGCGCTGCCCGGCATGCTGCTCGCCTTCGGCGTCGGCGCCGTCATCGGCAACATCGCCGGTGGGCAAGCGGCGGACCGTTTCGGCGCGACGCGCACCGTCGGCTGGTCGCTGGCTCTGAGCGCGGCCATGCTGGTCATGCTGTCGGTCATCCCGACCTTCCTGCCGCACCATATTGCCGGGCCGGCGCTGATGGCGATGATGGTGCCGTGGGGCATTGTCGGCTGGGCCTTCCCGCCGGCGCAGGCCAGCCGCATCATCAAGCTGGCGCCCGATGCTGCTCCGATCGTGCTGTCGCTCAATGCCTCGGCGCTCTATCTCGGCGTGGCGCTGGGCGCGGTGGTCGGCGGTGCCGTGCTGCGCTACGGCGCGCCGGCCGATCTCGGCCTGATCGCCGCGGCGTTCCCGTTGATCGGGCTCGGCGTCGTGTTGGCCGGGCGGATGCTGGCGCGGCCGGTCGCGGTTCCGGCGGAGTAGTCTTTTACAAAGTCGCCGGCCGCTTATCTGGCCGTCGGCATATCGAAATCCAGCGCGGCGATCTCATCGAGCGCCGCGCGCAGCTTCGCCGCCTGGTCCTTGCCGACCATGGCCTCGAAACGTTGCTGCGCGATGGTCCACAGCTTGGTCGCCTCATCGAGCTTGAGCCCGCCCTGCGGCGTCAGCCGCACGCGCTTGACGCGGCGGTCGTCCTTGTCGGCGAAGGTCTCGACATAACCGTCACGGATCAGTGGCTTCAGCGTGTGGCCGAGCGCCGACAGGTCCATGATCAGCGCCTCGGCTATGGCGCCCATCGCCGGCTCAGTGCCGATATGGATCTGATAGAGCAGGCCGTATTGCGTGCCCTTCAGGCCCGAAGGCGCCAACACATCGTCATAGAACCGGCCAAGCTTGCGCCCGGCGCGCCGCAGCGTGGCGTTGTTGCAAAGGGTAAGTCCCGGCAGGGCGGCTTTGGTCATGACGGCTCCTTGGCGGCGAATGGATCCGCCGGCCTGCCGCAGGAATAGTTTTTGTCGCCGCCGTTGACAAGATAGTGGCATATGCCTATTTCACGAAAGTGGCATATGCCATTAATTGAAATCTGACGCGGGCGAACGCCATCGGGTTCGTCCCGCTTGGCAGCAAAAAGGAACAGGACAATGAGCACGAAGGACAATAAGGGCACGGCCGTCATCACCGGCGCTTCGTCGGGCATCGGCGCCGTCTATGCGGATCGGCTGGCCGCACAGGGCTACGACCTGGTACTGGTGGCGCGCCGCGCCGACCGGCTGCAGGAACTGGCGGACAGACTGGGCTACGCCTATGGCCGCAAGGTCAAGGTGATCGGCGCCGATCTCTCCGATGATGGCGATGTCCGCCGGGTCGAGCAGGCGATCGCCACCGATGAGAGCGTGACGCTGCTCGTCAACAATGCCGGCCTTGGCGGCCAGCAGATCGTGGCAGACGCCGAAGCCGATGCGACCGAGCGTATGATCAAGGTCAATGTCGTGGCGTTGACCAGGCTCACACGCGCGGTGCTTCCAGGGCTGCTCGCACGCAACCGCGGCGCCATCGTCAACATTGCCTCGGTGGCCGCCTATGGCACCGCAATCGGCGGCATCTACAGTGGCACCAAGGCCTATGTCGTCAATTTCACCGAGGCGCTGCAGCGCGAGGTTGCCGACACCGGGGTGAAGGTCCAGGTCGTGCTGCCCGGGCCGATCCGCACCGACTTCTGGGAATTGGCCGGCGCCGATCTCAACTCTCTCAACCAGGACTGGGTGATGACCGTTGACGATCTGGTCGATGCGGCGCTTGCCGGCTTTGCCCAGGGCGAGACGGTGACTGCGCCGGGGCTCGCCGATCCGGCCAAGCTCGATGCGTATATCGGCGCCAGGGATAGTTTTTACGTCAGCCTGATCGCCGGCAAGCCGGCGGCGCGTTACGTGGCTTAAAACACTAAGGCGGCCGGTCTCAGGCCGGCCGCCACATCGGCACGATCGAGGTGGCGAGCACCAGGCCAAGCAGGATGTTGAGCGCCCGCCATTGCCGCTCTGTCTTGAGCAGCCGCGCAAGCAGCGTGCCGGCCACGCACCACAGCGAAAGCGACAGCGCCGCCGCCAGGCCGAAGACAGCGCCGAGCAGCAGCGCGAGCTGCAGCGGGCCGTCGGCCAGCGCTGCGAACGAGGCGGCAGCGCCCAGCCCCATGGCCCAGCCCTTTGGGTTCATCCATTGCACGCTGGCACCTCCAAAGAAGCTGTTCGGCTTTGCCATCGACACATCGAGATTGGGCGGGCCGCTGCGACCGATCTTGAAGGCAAGCCAGACAAGGTAGGCCGATCCCGCGATCTTCATCGCCAGTTGCAGCGACGGCACGGCGGCGAGCAGGCCGGCAAGCCCGGCGGCACCGGCGGCAGCCACCGAAGCCAGGCCGGCGGCACTGCCGGCCATCAGCGGAATGGAACGGCGAAAGCCGAACTGCGCGCCTGAGGCCGTCGACAAGGTCGTGGCAATGCCCGGCGTCGAGGTGGAGACCAGCGCGAACAGGATAAGGGGAAGGACGGTCTCGAGCATGCTGTTTCCTGCGTGGAACCAGCATTTCTAGAGATTGCCCGGCATCAGTAAATGCAATGTTTGCCATGGATTGCATTAGCATTCATAATACAAAGCATGATCCGTAATCTCGACACCGCCCTGATCCGCACCTTCGTCACCGTCGCCGACAAGGCCAGCATGACGGCGGCGGCGAATGCACTGCATCTGACGCAAGGCGCCGTCAGCCAGCAGATCAAGCGGCTGGAGGATATTTTGGGCTCCAGCCTGTTCGAACGCGACCGGCGCGGTCTAAAACTCACCCGCACCGGCGAACGGCTGCTCGGCAAGGGCATGCGGCTGCTGTCGCTCAATGACGAGATCTGGACCGAGATGGCAGGCAATGCGGTAACCGGGCAAGTGCGACTCGGCGTGCCCTATGACCTTGTCGGCACGCTGCTTGCTCCGGTGTTGAAGGCCTATGCCGGGACATATCCGCAGATCGAGATATCGCTGCTCTGCGCCTCCTCGCCTGAGCTCGCCGCGGCGCTCGCAGCCGGGACGATCGATCTCGCCGTCATCGAAGAGCAGGTCGGCCCGTCCGCCGGCGAATGCCTGCTCATCGACCGGCTGGTCTGGGTCGGCGCCAGAGGTGGCGTCGCCCGCCAAAAGCGCCCCTTGCCGGTGTCGATGGTTGCCGACACCTGCGCTTTCCGCCCGGCGGTGATTTCAGCACTCTACGAACATGGGCTGGAATGGCGCACCGTGTTCGAGAACGGCAACATCGACGCGACGACGGCGACGGTGCGTTCCGACCTCGCCGTCACCACCTGGCTCGCCTCGACAGTGCCGGCGGATCTCGAGATTTTGCCTTCCGATGCCGAGCTGCCGGCCTTGCCGAATTTTGCGATCAATTTGCACCTGCCCAAGCATGGCATCGAACCCGCTGCACGAGAGTTTGCGGCTCATATCCGCGACGGGTTGGCGCGGCGGCAGCAGGCGGCGTGAGAGGTGGGGCGGCCGATTATCCGGCCGCCCGAATTTCACCTCGGATTACTTCCAGTTCTTGCGCCGTTCGAGCTCGGCTTCCGAAGGCTTCTCCGTGGCAAACGACCCGGTCTTGATCTCGCCGCCGCGCTCATAGGTGGCCATGATGACGCCGGTGCTGGAAGTCTGCGACTTGGTAAGCTTGAAGGCGGCCGGCATCGCGTCATCGCCGAACAGCCGCTTGCCCTTGCCCAGCAACAGCGGGAAGATCATCAGCCGGATCTCGTCGATCAGCCCGTTGGCGAGCAGGGTCTGGATCAGATTGCCCGATCCCTGGATAAGCAGGTCAGGTCCATCTTCCTGCTTGAGGCGGCGCAACGTCGCGACGATATCAGGCCCAAGCGATTTCGTGTTCTGCCAGGTCAGGGTATCCGGCCGATGCGTCGCCACATACTTGGTCGCAGGGTTGAAGGCATCTGCGATCGAATCTTTCTGATACGGCCAGTACGCGGCGAAGATGTCGTAGGTTCTGCGGCCGAGCAGCAGGGCGAAGGGCTTGGAGAACATTTCATCCATTGCCGCGCCCGCCACCTCGTCAAAGTAATGAAAGGTCCAGCCGCCGAACTTGAAGCCGCCGACCGGATCCTCTTCCGGACCGCCTGGCGCCTGCATGACGCCGTCGAGGCTGACGAATGTAGCGGCGATGATCTTTCTCATTGGTCTTCTCCCTTTCGATGATCCGCGCCGTCAGGGCCGGATTTCGACCTAAGGACGGGCGGACAGACAGCCGTCCGACACGCGACGGATAAATTTCCGTGGCCCAATAGCTGAGCGGTGCTCATCGCCGCCGCCTGCCAAGGGCCCGCGACGAGAACCAGATATCACCGATGATGGCAGTGGCCGTGCGGTCCGGCTTCTTGTCGGCCGTCAGCCAGATCGAGCGGCTGCTCGCGGCCTGTTGGCGGTCGGGGATTTTCGCCGCCGGGCCGGCGAGCGAGGCGCCGACGCAAGGGATGAACCATGAGCCCATGAACGGATCGCAGGCCAAACCCTGCGCGGTGCGGGTCACCACCATTGCCAGGCCAACGCGATCGGCCGGACGCCACGGGAAGATCAAGCGACCGCCGGGCTTTAGCGCCTTCAGCCAGCAAGAAGGCGGCGCCATGACACCGGCATTGACATAGATGATATCGGAAGGCGGGAGTTCGCTTTCGACGGCGTTGTCGTGGACAACCGAAACATTGCCATAGGGTTCGAGGTTTTTCTTCGCCCGGGCGGCGAGGCCGGGATCCAGCTCGATGGCGGTGACGGTGCCGGGTGCCACAAGCTTCGCCAAGATGGCGGTGTAGTAGCCGGTGCCGGCGCCGATATGGGTGACGGCCTCGCCAGGCTTTGGCGCGATCCTGCCGATCCACATGGCGTGCAGGAACGGTTCACCGTTGTTGATGCCCTTGTCGGCGTCGAGCACCACCAGCACGTTCTGGTAGATGTGAACCGGATCGGCGCTCGGCGTCTCGACCTTGCCGTTGCCGGCAATGATGGTCCATGGCCCGGGACCGAGAAAGGCCTCGCGCGGCACCGCGGCGATCACCTCCTCGAGACGCGGATCCGCCGATGCGGCATGGGCCGCCATCAGCCGTGCGTAGAATCTCCTGGCGTCCTCGATCCTGTTCATGGCGCTGCAGAAGATAGCGCAGGCCGCAGCTTTGTCGCGATGGTAGGAAGAAACTCAGCCGAAGCCGACGACGGTGTCGTAGAGCAGCTTGAAGTTGAGCACCAGGATGACGGCGGCGACCACCCAGGCAAGGGCGGCGACACTGCGGGGGATGGCGAGGTTGCCCATCTTCTTCTTGTCGGACACGAACTGCACCAGCGGCACCACCGCGAAGGGCAGCTGCATCGACAGGATCACCTGGCTGAGAACCAGGAGCTGGCCGGTTCCCTTTTCGCCGTAGAGTGCTGTCACCACCACCACCGGGATGATGGCGATGCCGCGCGTCAAGAGGCGGCGTGCCCATTGCGGGATGCGCAGGCGCAGGAACCCTTCCATGACGATCTGGCCGGCAAGCGTTGCCGTGACCGTCGAATTGAGACCGGAGGCCAGCAGCGCCACCGCAAATAGGATCGAGGCAATACCGAGGCCAAGCAGCGGCGACAGAAGTTCGAACGCCTGGCCGATCTCGGCAACGTCCTGGTGGCCTGTGTTGTGGAAGGCCACCGCGGCCACGATCAGGATGGAGGCGTTGACGAACAGCGCCAGGATGAGCGCGATGGTCGAGTCCATGGTCGCCCATTTGATGGCGTCGCGCTTGCCTTTTTCGGTGCGCTCATAGGCGCGGGTCTGCACGATCGAGGAGTGCAGATAGAGGTTATGCGGCATCACGGTGGCGCCGATGATGCCGATGGCGATGTAGAGCATCTCCGGATTGGTGACGATTGCGGACGACGGCACGAACATCGAATGCAGGATCGAGCCGACCGGCGGTGCGGCGGCAAAGATCTGGATGGCGAAGCAGCCGAAGATGATGATCAACAGGGCAATGATGAAGGCTTCGAGGAAACGGAAGCCCTTGTTCATCAAGAGAAGCAGCAGGAAGGCGTCGAGCGCGGTGATGATGGCGCCGCCGATCAGCGGAATGCCGAACAGAAGCTGCAGGGCGATCGCCGTGCCGATGACCTCGGCGAGGTCGCAGGCAATGATGGCCAGTTCACAGGCGATCCAGAGCAGGAAATTGACTGGGCGCGGATAATAGGCGCGGCAGGCCTGGGCAAGATCGCGGCCGGTGGCGATGCCGAGCCTGGCGGAAAGCGCCTGCAGCAGGATCGCCATCAGGTTCGACAGCATGATGATGAAGAGCAGCGTGTAGCCGAACTGGGCGCCGCCGGCGAGATCGGTCGCCCAGTTGCCGGGGTCCATGTAGCCGACCGAAACCATGTAGCCCGGTCCCATGAAGGCGAACAGCCGGCGCAGCCAGAAGCCGGACTGCGGCACGGCGATCGAGGCGTTGACCTCGCGGAGGCTGGGCTGGTCGTCTTCGTCCGGCCTGGCAAATCGCCACGCGGATCGGGGTTCTACGGTGGCTTCGGCGTCTGACATGGAGGGGGTCCGCTTGAATGGATGGCTGTGCTTCCTACCTATGTCGAGGCTCAACATTATGCAATATGCTATATTTCATTGATCATGCTTTTGTGATGTGCCGATTGATGCCCCGGACGGATAACCGCAAACGCCGGTTGCGCCTGCCCTGGAATGCAAATAAACGGCCAGACCATCCGGGTCCGTGCTATGAGTGCGAAGCCGATTCAGACTTCAAGCTGCCAAGGAGGAGCGCGTATTGGCGCTGAGGAACAGACCGGTTCGACGCGAAAAGCCGCTTCCCGATGCCGACGTTCATTCGCAAGGGTTTCGGCAGACGCGTGAAGCACGCCGCAGCGCGCTCGTCGAAGACTATGTCGAGCTGATCGCCGACCTGATCGAGGATGGCAACGAGGCGCGGCAGGTCGATATCGCGGCCAGGCTGGGCGTCGCCCAACCGACCGTGGCCAAAATGCTCACTAGGCTGTGCACCGAGGGACTGGTCTCCAGAAAACCCTATCGCGGCGTGTTCCTGACCGAGGCCGGCCGCAAGGTTGCCGAAGAGAGCCGCATCCGCCACCAGACCGTGGAAGCTTTTCTGCGCTCGCTCGGTGTCAGCGCTGAAACAGCGCGCATCGATGCCGAGGGCATCGAGCACCATGTCAGCGCCGAGACGCTCGAGGCGTTTCGCAAGGCGATGACGGCGCCGCGCTGATCTCTTTTTCGACCTGCCGGAACAGAGATATCGCCGGTGCGTTTGATGTCATGCCGCGCGATTGGCGCGGCGAGGAGGACATCATGGGCGTGGAACAGGCACCGACCGCAAAAGGCAAGCAGGCTGCCAAAGGATTGAAGCAAGCCGCGGCAAAGAACGAACGCAAGACCGAAGCCGACACCGGCCGGCCGCTGAAGAAGGGCGCCGCCCGCTTCGAGGAGCGCTCGAAAAGTTCCGACGGCAAGAGCGCCGGCACCAAGCAGAAGAGCTAAGGCTGTTCGCTCGCGGCCAAATCACATTTCAGTCCTGCGTGTCCTGCACCCAACTGCGCGGATGGCCGTCGACGCGGAACTGGAAGATGAAATAGGGCGGGATGCAGGTGCCCTTGCCAGGCTTTGCTTCGGCCAGATCGTCATAGCCGGCGGTGCAGATATAGTCCTCGCGGCAGGGATGGGCCTTGTCGCAGGCGCGCAGGCCGGCGGTCTTGGTGAATTCCCTGGTGCAGAATTTGTGATCCTTGCCGGAACCGATGCAGTCGTTGAAGCCGGTCTTGGCAAGCCGGCCGCAGGTTGCTTCGTCGGGTAGCTTTTCACAGCTTGCCTTGCGCAGCATGCCGCCTGGAAAGCCGCCGGTCTTCTGTTCGGGATTGTCGTAGCGCTGGCGCGCCGCGCCATAGCCTGCAAGCTTCACCCAGCGGCTTCTTGTCTCTGGCCGGGTCGATACCGCAGGCCTTCGCGGTGGCCGGCGACAGACGGCAGTACTGGTCGTTGCCCCATTTCGACATTTTTATCTCGCCGAATTCGACGGGGTCTCCGACCGCGGTCCCTGCTTCGCTGACGCAGGTGCCGAAGCCTGGATGGATGGCGCTTTCGTGGACGCCGGCGCAGCGCAGGCCTTCGCCACAGCTCCAGTCCTTGAAGATGGCATCCGTGCCGCGATAGCAGATCGAGCCCCAGCCATCATAGAGGTCGGTGCCCTTCAGCGCTTCGGCGTATTTCTGATCCGGACGGGCGGCGAAGCCCCGGCTGAAATCAGGATGCCTGCCGGCGGCGAACTCCTCGACGATGGCGCGGCGGCGCGGCAGGTCGGCGAAGAAGACGGCGGAGCCCGGCACGAAGACGGCATTGCGGCGCGGTTCGCTGGCCGGATCGGCGCCGGTATAGTGGAACCCGGCGATGCCATGCGTCTGGTGGCAGCCGGTGCAGGTCATCTCGTTGAGGAGCAAATTGAAGCCGGCCACCGATTTTACGGCGCGAAGCTGGTTGCCCCTGGCGAGATAGTCCTTCAACGCCTTTTCGACAGCATCGTCGTCGAGCAGCCCATGGGCGATGTTGTTCTGGGAGCGGCTCATGCCCCCCGGCGCCACCGAGACGGCGCTGGTCGCCAGGAATTTCTCGTCGATGACCAGCCGGCCGCGATCGAGGTCGTAGATGTTGCGGTCGGTGAGCAGCCATTTCGAGAATGCCTGCCTGTCGGCAAGCACCACCTTCCTGTCGATCTGGTTCTCCATCTTCGATTCCTGGAAGGTGGCCGTGGCCGGATCCCATTTGAATATCTTGAGCAGGTATTCGGCATGGCCGCCAAAATCGCGGCGGGTCGAGGCCGAAAGGCGCAGCACTTGCATGTTGAGTTCGAGCCGCATGATCTGCGAGGAATTGAGCATGGTACCGGCCAGCGGACCTTCGTCGGAGCGCAGCCAAGCCGCAAGCTGGTCGGGCGCAAGGTCCTTCTGTCCGGCAGCCAGCCAGCGCTTTGCCACATCCGCGCACGAGACACTGGTCGAGCGCGGCCGGTCCTTCGACGCGCGATCTGGGGCAGCCGTGGGCTTGGCGTTGAAGACCAGGCTCATGGTCAAAGGCAGGCGGGACGAGATGCGCTGTCCGGCCTTCTCCTCGACCGAATAGTGGAAGCGGTAGATCAGGCGGATCTCGCCGCATTCGGTGTGACCGAGATAGCCGCGATCCATGCGGTTGACGATTCCGGTCAGGTCCAGCGTCGAGCCGTCATCGTCAATGTATTTCGGGTTGAATTTCTGGCTGCTGTCCTTCGACTTTGCCAATGCCGCTACATAGGGTCAGGGCTGTTGCCGGGCTCGTCGGCGATCTGCTGTTTGACGGCGTTACGGACCGGGGTCAGCGCGCGCACCGAAAACAGGCCGCGATTGTCGACGTCGCGCGTCAGCCCAAGCGCCGGACCAAGCAAGGGGCTGATCGACAAGCCGCTGCGCTCGAGCGCCTGCAGCGTTTCGGGGTCGGTGACGGCGACGCTGGAATCGAGGGTGACGGCACCGGCTGTCCCGATGCCTGGACCCATCAATGCCGCCAGCAACAGCAGGAACCGGCCAATCGTCCGCAAGTGCCCCTCGCAACCCTTGTCGAAGAGGCATGCTACAGACCTTGCGCCGTCTCGGCCAGAGCGGCGAAGCCGCCAGGCCGGCGCTCCATCGGCGCGAAAAATGCTGTGACTTGCTGCAACCATTGGGATAATTGTTTGTTGGGTGTGGCCGGCATCGGGATGTCGTCCTGACCGTTTGGAATTTGCATCGCGGGGAGTTGCCATGCTCTGGAGAGGCCGTCGTCAGAGTGACAATGTCGAGGACCAGCGCAGCGGTGGCGGCGGTGGTGGATTGGGCGGCGGCAGCCCCGGCCAGTTCCGCATACCGATCGGCGGACGCGCCGGCGGTGGTTCGAGCATCTTCATTGTCATCCTTGTCGTCCTTGCCGGATGGTATTTCGGCTTCGATCCGTCTCAGATACTGGGCGGCGGCGACACCGGTGTGCCGGGCGGCGGTGGCCAGATCACCGACAACAGCGGCGACCAGGGTGGCGGCACGGGAGCGCCCGCTTCCGACGAGATGAAGCAGTTCGTTTCGACCGTGCTTGCCGAAACCGAGGACACCTGGAAAGGCATCTTCCAGGCCGAGGGCCTGACCTATGAGGATCCGAAACTGGTGCTGTTCAGCAGCCAGATCCGCTCGGCCTGCGGTTTTGCCTCGTCGGCGGCCGGGCCGTTCTATTGCCCCAGCGACCACAAGGTCTACCTCGACATGACGTTCTTCCAGCAGCTCGACCAGCAGTTCGGCGCCTCTGGTGAATTCGCTCGGGCCTATGTGATCGCCCATGAAGTCGGCCACCATGTGCAGAACCTGACCGGCATCCTGCCCAAGTTCAACCAGATGCGGCAGAGCATGGGTGAGGCCGAGGCCAACCACATGTCGATGCAGGTTGAACTCCAGGCCGACTGCTTCGCCGGCGTCTGGGCGCATTTCACCGCGCAAAAGGGCATTCTCGAACAGGGCGACATGGAATCGGCGCTGAACGCCGCCAGGCAGATCGGCGATGATACGCTGCAAAAGAAGATGCAAGGCTATGTCGTGCCGGAAAGCTTCAACCACGGCACCTCGCAGCAGCGGCAGACCTGGCTGGCGCGCGGCTACAAGAGCGGCAAGCTTTCAGACTGCGATACCTTCAACAACCCGATCTGAAGCGGCCGGTTTCCTCGCTGATCTGACGGCGGCATTGCCGTCAGGGGATGTCAGGATGGAAGCATCCTGTTCCCTTATTGTTCCCGGCTGGGCGCTCGCCTATAAAGTGCGTCCGCCTTTGCCCCGAGGCGGCCAGAGGAGCTTGACCGATCATGATCGATCCCAAAACCGCCAAGCGGGGCCTTGCGCTCGTTTTTACCACTCTGCTGCTCGACATCATCGGCTTCGGCATCATCATGCCGGTACTGCCGGCCTATCTGCAGGAGCTCACCGGCGTCGGCGTCAGCGAGGCCGCGATCGAGGGTGGCTGGCTGTTCTTCGCCTATGCAGCGATGCAGTTCGTTTTCGCGCCCGTCATGGGAGGCTTGAGCGATCGGTTCGGGCGTCGGCCGATCCTGCTTGCCTCCGTGCTGACGTTTTCCATCGACAATCTGATCTGCGCCGTCGCCTGGTCGTACCCGATGCTGTTCATCGGGCGCGTACTGGCCGGCATTTCCGGCGCCAGCTATTCGACGACCTCCGCCTTCATCGCCGACATCTCGACCGATGAGAACCGGGCCAAGAATTTCGGCCTGCTCGGCATCGCCTTCGGCGTCGGCTTCGTCATCGGACCGGTTCTGGGCGGGCTGCTCGGCACGTTCGGGCCGCGCGTGCCGTTCTATTTCGCCGCCGGGCTGGCTTTCGTGAACTTTATGATTGCGCTGTTTTTCTTGCCGGAGACGCTCGACGACAAGCACCGCCGCCGCTTTGAGTGGAAACGCGCGAACCCGGTCGGCACGCTCATGCAGATGCGCAACTACCAAGGCATCGGTTGGATCGGCCTCGCCTTCTTCCTGATGACGCTCGGCCACATGATGTATCCGGCGGTCTGGTCGTTCGTCTCCAACTACCGCTATGGCTGGAGCGAGCAGCAGATCGGCTTCTCGCTCGGCGCCTTCGGCCTGTGCGGAGCGATCATCATGGCGACGGTCCTGCCGCGCGTGATCCCCAGGCTTGGCGAATGGAGGACGGCGGTTATCGGCCTTACCTTCACCGCGCTCAGCGCCTTCGGCTACGCCTTCGCATGGCAGGGCTGGATGATCTATGCGGTGATCGTCGCCGGCTGCCTCGAAGCGTTGGCCGATCCGCCGCTCAGGAGCCTCGCCGCCGCCAAGGTGCCGCCGTCGGCGCAGGGCGAACTCCAGGGTGCTATGACGTCGATCTTCTCGATCACCTCGATCATCACGCCGCTGCTTTATACGGGGATCTTTTCCTGGTTCACGGGGCCGAACGCACCGGTGACCTTCGGTGGCGCGCCTTATCTGCTCGGCGCGGTTTTCCTCACGCTGGCACTCGTCGTCTTCGTCACCAAAGTGGCCAAGCCGACGCCGAACGAAGTCGAGCGCATGCATGCGCAGGAGACGGTGACCGACGCGGTTTGAGATTCGCGAAGCACGGAGAAGATGAAGGCGGCGCGTCCGGCTTTAAGCGCGCTCCGCCAGCAATTCCTCACCGTGCTTTTCGCGGATCAGGTTGACGAAGCGACGGAACAGATAGTGCGAGTCCTGCGGGCCGGGCGAGGCCTCGGGGTGATGCTGCACCGAGAACACGGGGCGGCCGGTCAACGCGATGCCGCAGTTGGAGCCGTCGAACAGCGAGACGTGGGTCTCCTCGACGCCATCGGGCAGCGAGTCGGCGTCGACGGCAAAGCCGTGGTTCATCGAGACGATCTCGACCTTGCCCGTGGTGTGGTCCTTGACCGGATGGTTGGCGCCGTGATGGCCCTGATGCATCTTGGCGGTCTTGCCGCCAAGCGCCAGCGCCAGCATCTGGTGGCCGAGGCAGATGCCGAACACCGGGATGTCGGTCTTGAGCAGGTCCCGGATCACCGGCACGGCGTAGTCGCCAGTAGCCTCCGGGTCGCCGGGGCCATTGGAGAGGAAGATGCCGTCGGGCTGCATGGCGAGGATTTCTTCGGCGCCGGTCTTTGCCGGTACCACGGTGACTTTGGCGCCGAGACCGGCAAGCAGGCGCAGGATGTTGCGCTTGACGCCGTAGTCGATGGCGACGACATGCAGCGACGGCTCGGCCTGCTCGCCAAAACCTTCGTTCCAAACCCAGGGCGTCTCGCGCCAGACCGAGGATTGGCCTGACGTGACTTCCTTGGCGAGGTCGAGCCCGATCAGGCCCGACCAGGCGGCGGCGCGGCGCTTCAGATCGTCGAGGTCGAAGGCGCCGTCGGGCGCGTGCGCGATAACGGCGTTGGGCATGCCCTTCTCGCGGATCAGCGCAGTGAGCGCGCGGGTGTCGATGCCCGAAAGGGCTACGATGCCGCGCTTCTTCAGCCACTGGTCGAGACCACCTGCGGCGCGGTAATTGGACGGGTTGGTGACATCGGCCTTGAACACGGCGCCGACGGCGCCGGCGCGGGCAACCGGATTGAGGTCCTCGATGTCCTCGTCATTGGTGCCGATATTGCCGATATGCGGGAAGGTGAAGGTGACGATCTGGCCGGCATAGGACGGGTCGGTGAGGATTTCCTGGTAACCGGTCAGCGCCGTGTTGAAGCAGACCTCGGCGACGGCGGAACCCGTGGTGCCCAGGCCGCGGCCCTCGATGACGGTGCCGTCGGCCAGCACCAAAAGGGCGGTCGGCTTCTCGGTGGCCCAAGCGGGGGTAGACGCGGCGGTCATCGTCGCCATGGCGGCACTCCTAAAGGCTGCTTGCGGATTGTCCTGTGCAGCAAACGGCGCGGCAGCGATTTCTCGAGCCTCCGCGCATCAATTCATTGTCTTATGCAAGGCCGAGTACATAGGGGAAGGCGCCAGAACGGTCAATGATACAGCCAGTGACCGGCATCGATTTATTTCGTCTAACAATATCAGTGGTTTGCTCGCTTCTTCGGGATTTGCCTTGTGCTTTCGGCGGGGTTATGGTCCGCGCCGATCGAAGGAGAAGAGCATCATGCGTGGCAAAATCGCCGAATCCCTCAAGAGCGCGATGAAGGCGCAGGACAAGCACCGGCTGCCGACGCTGCGGCTGATCCAGGCCGCCATCCACGACCGCGACATCGCCAATCGCGGTTCGGCCAAGGAGCCGGCGAGCGACGAAGAGATCCTGCAGATCCTGGCCAAGATGGTGAAGCAGCGCGAAGAATCGGCCAAGGCCTTCGAGGACGGCAAGCGGCCCGAGCTTGCCGCGCAGGAGCGCGGCGAGATGGAGATCATCCGCGGCTTCCTGCCGACGCAGTTGGACGATGCCGCAGTGACGGCCGCGGCGCGCGAAGCGATCGTGGCGACGGGGGCTGCCAGCCAGAAGGACATGGGCAAGGTGATTGCCGCGCTCAAGCAAAAATACGCCGGCCAGATGGATTTCGGCAAAGCGAGCGGCATCGTCAAAGGCCTGCTTCAGTAGGGATTTTGGCAGCCAGCTTTCAGGGTGTGCGAGGCGTTTTCGATCTGCAGGGATTCGGCTATGATCTGATTCTGGCGCGCCCACGCCTCCTCCCTCCATCGGGAAAGTATTGTTCATGCGGGGCCCTTTGATCACCGAACCGACTGTTCGAGCACCAGGCATAAGGAGGGATTGCGAAGACTGCTCGTAATAGGAGGTTTTTCGATGAGGCTGTCAGCGCCTATCTACTCCCTGAAACGTCAGGCCAGACTTTTATCCCGCAAAGAAAACCTCCCCCTTCACGAGGCGCTCGACCGTGTCGCGGCACAAGAAGGCTTCGCCGGCTGGGGCCTGCTTTTGGCCAAGGCATCCGCGACAACGCCTGCCGGCAAATTGTTCGCGCGGCTGATGCCCGGCGATCTGGTTCTGGTTGGCGCCCGGCCGGGCCACGGCAAAACCCTGATGAGCCTCGAGCTCGCGGTGGAAGCCATGAGGTCCGGCAATCGGGGTGTTTTCTTCACGCTGGAATATACGCCAGCAGATGTCCTGGATCGGTTTCGCGCCATCGGGGTAGAGCCGGCGCATTTCAATGGCGTGTTCGAATTCGACAATTCGGATGCGATATGCGCCGACTACATCATCGGAAGGTTGGGGTCGGCGCCGCGCGGGACGCTGGTGGTTATCGACTACCTGCAACTGCTCGACCAGAAGCGGGAGAACCCTGAGCTGGCGGTCCAGGTTCCTATGCTGCGATCCTTTGCGCGCGACAGGGGACTGGTGCTGGTCTTTATCTCGCAGATCGATCGATCATACGATGCGTCGAAGAAGCCGTTTCCCGATACCGGCGATGTCCGGCTGCCGAACCCATTGGATCTGACGCTGTTCGACAAGACATGTTTCCTGAACAAGGGTGAAATCCGGTTCGAGGCGGCAATGTCTTCCCGGCAATGAGCGCTGCAATGGCCCCTAGGGTTCAAGGGCCTGGAGCAACAGATCATGATCGAAATCGTCAAACCCGCGCTCGAGCATCTGCCGTCCTACAAGGCCGCACTTGAGCGCGGCTGGTCGCCGGACAATGTGCGGCTTGAGGAAGCCACGCGCGAGCAGCTTGCGGCCATCGAGCAGGATCCTGTGGCCTTCCTCGCCGACCTCGATGATCCCGGGGGCAAGGGGCCGCCGATCACTCTGCCCGACGGCAGGAAGGTGCCGCGCCTGCCGGGTTTCCGGCGCTGGATCTGGGATGGTGAAGCCGCCGGATCGATCGGCTTTCGCTGGCAGCCCGGCACAGCGGTGCTGCCGCCGCATGTGCTTGGTCATATCGGCTATGCCGTGGTGCCGTGGAAGCGCGGGCGCGGCTATGCGACCGAAGCGGTACGGCTGATGCTGGACCAGGCGAGGGCGGTCGGCCTGCCTTATGTGGAAATCACCGCCAAGCCGCACAATCCGGCGTCGCACAAGGTGATCCTGGCCAATGGCGGCAAGCTCGTCGGCCGCTTCTTCGAGGATGCCGCCTATGGCGGGGCGGAGAGTTTGCGGTTCCGGATTGATTTGTAAGCTGCGCTATTCGGCGGCGGCCGGCAGCGGCGGCGTTGCCCGGCTGCGTCCTTCCCAGACATAGGAGGCAAGTGCCACCGCCACTGCCACCAGCATGGCCATGGCGCCAACCACCGGCAAGGTGCGATAGCCGTAACCGGCGTTGAGCATGGCGGCGCCGAGCGACGCGGCGAGCGCAATGCCAACATTGAAGCCGGAGGGGATGAGAGAGGAGGCGAGGTTCGATGCATCCGCCGTCCAGGCCAGGATGCGGGTCTGGATCGGTGTGCCGATGGAGAAGTTGAGGCCGCCCCAGACGACGATCGCAACGATCATCGGCAAGGGATAGGGGCTGACGACATAGATCGCCGCAAGCGTGACCGCCTGTAGACAGAGCAAGGTGATGAGCGACGGCATCAGCTTCCAGTCGGAGAGCTTGCCGCCGACGAAGACGCCGATCGTGGCGCCGACGCCATTGAGCAGAAGCACCCAGGGCACCAGGTTCTTGTCGAGGCCGGTAACTTCAAGCAACGTCGGGGTGATGTAGGTGAACAGGGTGAACTGGCCGATCATCAGCATCAGCATCAGGATGAGCGAGGTCCAGACCTGCTGGCGTGCCAGCACGCGCACCTCGCGGGCAAAGCCTGCCTGCTGGTTCGATGCGCCTGCCGTGCGCGGCAAAAGCGCCAGCATGGCCAAGGTCGCCACTACCCCAAGAGCGCACATCACCCAGAAGGTGGCGCGCCAGCCCCACAGAGTGCCGATTGCCGTGCCGGCCGGCACGCCGATGACGTTGGAGACGGTGAGGCCGGACAGGATGACCGCCACGGCCATGCCGCGCTTGTCCTCGGGGACAAGGCCGACCGCGACCACCATGGCGACACCGAAATAGGCGCCATGCGCCACGGCGACCGCAATGCGCAAAAGCAGCATGGAGGCAAAGTCGGGCGCCAGCGCGCAGGCTGCCTGGCCGATGGTGAAAGCTGTCGAAAGGCCGAACAACAGGGCTTTGCGGGAAAAGCTCTTGGTGGCGAGCGTCAGCAGTGGGCCGCCAATCGCTATGCCGCAGGCGTAGCCCGAGACGAGGTAGCCCGAGGTGGGAATGGACACGCTCAAGCCGTCGGCGACCTGCGGCAGCACGCCGGCAATGACGAATTCCGTGGTGCCGAAGGCGAAGGCGGCAATGAACAGGGCGAATAGAGGAAGCATGGCGCAGCAAGCGATCCCAAGATGAGTTGGCCTCAAACCACGGATAGACGCTGCCGGCAATGCAGAAATTGTCGACGCCGCTTTAGCTTTTCTTGATCAGCAAGGGCTAGGAAGCGGTCTTCCTTCCGTAGGGAATTTTCAGCCACGCCCGCTCGTGAAGATAATAAAGCAGCGACTTGGTGACAACCTCGGTCGCGCCGATGGCCGCGGCAAGCTTGATGCTGCCGGTGATTACGAGCGAGATGATCATCGTATCGATGGTGCCGGTTGCGCGCCACGAAAGCGCCTTGGCGAAGCTGCGCGAATGGGTATCCAAACCTATCCTCCCGATGGACCTGGTCCGATGCTTAGCCGACGGATGGCTGGAGGAGCAAAGACTAATTTTCCGCTCTGGCACCGATGGCGGAACCTTGTTCCCAAGTTGGGTGTCGCGGCCGCAATTTTCCGGCTCGCTATCCGGCCTTCAGCCGCGAGCCACCGAGCAGGCCGCGTTCCTCCAGCACCGGGTAGGCCATGGACGCCAGCAACGAGTTGATCTGCTTGAGGTCGCGGATGGTGTCGAGGTGGATGGAACTGGTCTCGACGCTCTTGGCGGTGCCGTCGCGCAGCCGCAGGAAATGGCTGGCGCTGGTTTCCTTCTCGCGGTCGCGCAGGCGGTCCTTTTCCAGCACAAGCTGGCGCGCTGTCTCGGCATCGCGCGACACCAGCACGTTGAAGGCAAGCCTGGCATTGGCGAGCACCGAGGCGTGGAAGGCACAAAGTTCGCGCCAGCCTTCATGCGTGAACTCCAGACCGCGCTCGAGCTTCTTCCTGACATGCACCAGCATGTTGCGCACGATGATGTCGCCGACCTGCTCCAGCTTGACGCAGGCACCGATCAGTTCCTGGCAGCGCAGCGCCTCGTCTTCGGAGAGCGGGTTCTTGGTGACCTTGGCCAGATAGAGTTTTATCGCCGCATGCTTCTTGTCGACTCGATCGTCGAGTGCCGCCAGCGCCTTGATCTTGTCGGCGTCGGCACTCTCGTAGAGCTCGATGATGCGCTTCAGCATGATCTCGACCGTCTCGCAGACCCGCACCACCTCGCGTGTGGCATTGGCCAGCGCCTGGCTCGGGGTATCGAGAGCGCTTTCGTTCAGAGCGGACAGTTCGATGACGTCGAGCGCGGCCGGCTCCGACTTGGTGCCGAGCGCCACGATCTTCTCCGAAGCGCGGTAGACGAGACCGGCCAATGGCAGGCCGGCGAGCAGGATCAGAACGTTGAACAGGATGTGGGCGTGGACGATCTGGTCGGGCACGCTGGCGCCGAGGAAGGCGACAGGCGGCTTGAAGGTCAGGAACAGGATCAGCATGACCAGCGAGCCCATGCCGCGCATCAGGAGATTGCCGATCGGCACGACGCGCACGCCGGGCTCGGCATTGCGGGTCAGCAGCGGCGCAATGATCGAGGAGCCGAGATTGACGCCGAGCACCAGCACGATGCCAAGCTCGGGCGGGATGAAGCCACGGCCGGCCAGCGTGACCATCAACAGCACGGCGGCGATCGAGGAATGGAACAGCCAGGTGATCAATGCCGCCAGAAGATAGGCGGTGACCGGATCGCCGGCGAAGTAGTTGACGATGACCGGCATCAGCGTGCTCTGGCGCAGCGGTTCCGATGCCTGGCCGATCATTTCCAGCGACAGGATCAGCAGGCCGATGCCGATCAGGATGCGGCCGAACTGGCGCCAGTCGCGCCGCTCGGTGGCCATGAACATGACGGTGCCGGCGACAAGGCAGACCGGCACCAGCAGCGACAGGTCGAAGGTCAGCAGCTTGACCACCAGCGCCGAGCCGATCTCGGCGCCGCGCACTGCCAATTGGCCGGACATGCCGGACACGATGCCGGCGCCGGCGAAGGAGCCGACCAGCAGCGTGACGGCGGTGGAGCTCTGCAGAGCGATCGACAGGCCGCAGCCGGCCAGCACCGCCATCAGCGGATTGCGCATGGTGGCGCGCAGCCGGTGGCGCAGCACGTCGCCATAGGCGCGCTCGACACCCGTCTTGACCAGGCGGGTGGCAAACAGCATCAGCGCCACCGCGCCGGCAAGGTGCAAAAGGACGACCGAACCGCTCATGCCTGGGCTCGCAATTCAAGAGACGCGCGGGGCGCGGGGGCCATGCCGTCGAAGAGGTCAAGAAGGGCGCGAATCATGGGCATTGTAAGGGTCGAGCATACTCTCATTGCTTTTAGCCGGATAATAAATTTTGCCTGACTTGGCCGGCTGCTGGCGCGCGACAGGGCGTGTCGGAAATGGATGGACGACAGATTGGTTGCATGGCCAGCCGGCGCCAGGACAGCGATGCCGCCCGACTCCTGCATCCGTTTCCAACCAAGTCTAAGAGTGACGTTGAATTAGATCATCTAAATATTGGAAATCATTACAGAAACGTAATCTTGGCGTTCAGTTTCGGTTCATCCTTGACGCCCTATTGCTTGGGTATCGACAACCAAGGAGCACCTGTCATGAAACGTCTCGTTCTTTCCGCTGTCGCCGCCTCGATGCTGGCCGCCACGTCCTTCTCGGGCCAGGCCGCGCCGCTCAACGCGCCCGTCGCGCCGCAGTCGAACTACAGCCAGGTCGACTGGCAGAAGCCCGACAGGCATGTCGTGAAAAAGAAGGTCGTGGTGAGGAAGAAGGTCGTTGTGGTGAAGCGCAACCATTGGCGCAACGGCCAGAGATATTCGAGCTGGAAGCGCCACCAGGCGATCCACGACTACGGCCGCTATGGCCTGCGTCGTCCAGGCCCCGGCCAGGAGTGGATCCGCGTCGGCAACGACTATGTGCTGGTCAGTATCCTGTCGGGCATCGTCTTCGGCGCCATCGCCGCCCACTGATCTATCTCGAATTGTACCGCAGGAAGGCGGCCGGCAGGGCCGCCTTCTTTTTTGCCCTGTGAAAACCGGGTACGGCCGGCATTAGGAGTCGTCGGGTCTAGCAAGCGTGATTATATGGACGGAAAAGAGTTTCCCTGATGCGCTTTCCGCCCGCCTTCCTCGACGAGATCCGCGACCGCGTGCCGATTTCATCGGTGATCGGCCAGCGTGTCGCGTGGGACCGGAAGAAGACCAACGCGCCGCGTGGCGACTATTGGGCTTGCTGCCCATTCCATGGCGAGAAGAGCCCGTCCTTCCACTGCGAGGACAAGAAGGGTCGCTACCATTGTTTCGGCTGTTCGGTGTCGGGCGATCACTTCAAGTTCCTGACCGAGCTCGACGGGATGAGTTTTCCCGAAGCGGTCGAGAAGATCGCCGACATGGCCGGCGTGCCGATGCCGGTGCGCGACGAACAGGAGGAACGGCGCGAAAAGGAACGCGCCAGCCTGACCGACGTTATGGAGATGGCGACCACCTTCTTCCAGGAGCGGCTGCAGGGACCGGAAGGCGCAAAGGCGCGCGCCTATCTGCGTGAGCGCGGACTGACATCGGCGACGCAGCAATCGTTCCGCCTCGGCTATGCGCCGGACAGCCGCAACGCGCTGAAGGAGCATCTTGCCGCCAGGGGCGTTCCAAAAGCCGATATCGAGGCCTGCGGGCTGGTACGCCATGGCGACGACATCCCGGTCTCCTATGACTGGTTCCGCGACCGCATCATGTTCCCGATCCCCGACTCCAGAGGCAAGATCATCGCCTTTGGCGGGCGGGCGCTGGCGCCCGATGCGCTGGCCAAATACATGAATTCGCCCGACACGGAGCTCTTCCACAAGGGCAATGTGCTCTACAATTTCGCCCGCGCCCGAAAGGCATTGGCCAAGGGCGGCACGGTCATTGCCGTCGAAGGCTATATGGACGTGATCGCGTTGGCGCAGGCCGGCTTCGAAAACGTCGTGGCGCCGCTCGGCACCGCGCTTACCGAGAACCAGCTCGAGCTGTTGTGGCGCATGGCCGGCGAGCCAATCTTATGCTTCGACGGTGACCAGGCTGGGCTGAAGGCGGCGTGGCGCGCCGCCGATCTGGCGCTGCCGGCGGTCCAGCCGGGACGCTCGGCGCGTTTTGCGCTGCTGCCCGAAGGCAAGGATCCCGACGATCTGGTCAAGGCCGATGGTGCGGACGCCTTCCGCGTCGTGCTCGCGGAAGCGCGGCCGCTCGCCGATCTGCTGTGGATGCGCGAGACGTCAGGCGGCGTCTTCGACACGCCGGAACGGCGGGCGGAATTGGAAAAGACGCTGCGCGAGCTGACCAGCCGCATCCGCGACGAAAGCCTGCGATATCACTACCAACAGGAAATGCGCGAGCGGGTGCTAAGCTTCTTCGGTGCCCAGCGCGGCGCCCGGCAAGGTCATCAGGGCGGCCGGCCCGGCGAGCGCGGCAAGGGTGCGGGGCCGGGCGGGCAGTTCGCGCGGGGCGGCAACGCCGGCGGACGCACCGCGATCACCGAAAGCCTCGGACGTTCGGCGCTGGTCAAGCGCGGCGCCGAGGGCATGTCGGTGCGCGAGGCGACGATCATCGTGGCGCTGATCAACCATCCGGCGCTGATCGACGAGAACTTTGCCTATGTCGAATTCCTCGATCTCGCCAACACCGACCTGAAGCGGCTGCACGCCGCCATCCTCGATGCGATGGCGCATGACATGGCCAATGATCGCGGCGCGGTTATCGCGACGGTCGAACGGGCCGGCTGCGGCGACATCTGGGAGCGCGCAGTGGCGCTGATCAAGCGCGCGCGGCAATGGCCGGCGCTGGAAACCGCCGCCCTTGAGGATGCCCGCGACGCCTTCAACCAGGCACTGCACTTGCAGCGCAGCGCGCGCACCTTACATAGGGAGCTGAAACAGGCGCAGGCAGCGCTCGATCAGGATCCGTCGGACGAAAACTTCCGGCATCTGGTCGAGATTCAGGCGCAATTCAACGATGTGCAGGCAACGGAAGCGCTGATCGAAGGGTTCGGCGTGTCCTCGGGCAGGGCTGGTCGCGTATAGGTGGAATCCTGCGCCAAGAATGAAGTGGGAATGTGCCGCGCGTCGTTTAGACGCCCCTAAGTCGGGTAATTGATTCGCTTTTTTCATGCGAATCATGCGAGAGGCGCTTGACCTTCTGGCAGAATGGCGGAATCAGGACGATTCGAAACGTTAACCCGTGCCCGGCGTCGACGGGAAATGAGCGATGTGAGGTACTGGTCACTGGACAGGCGGCAGGCCTGCCACAGATACCAGGGTTAATCTGGACTTAACGAGAGATGCGGTTACTTGCCCGGTGACGTGCGTTTGAAGCGAGCGCATCCGATTTGACCGGCGCGGCAGCTTACGCGGTTTCGATACAGAGCCGCTTGGAGACGATAAAGAATGGCGACAAAGGAAAAGGAAGAGGTCGAGACCGAACGTGAAGGCGCCACCGATGGCCCGCTGCTCGACCTTTCCGACGATGCTGTCAAGAAGATGATCAAAGCCGCCAAGAAGCGCGGCTATGTCACCATGGATGAGTTGAACTCGGTGCTGCCCTCGGAGGAAGTGACCTCCGAGCAGATCGAGGACACGATGGCGATGTTGTCCGACATGGGCATCAATGTCGTCGAGGACGACGAGCAGGGCGAGGAAGCCGAGACTGGCGACACCGCGGCAGACGCCGAGGAAGACGCCAACGAACTGGCCGAGCAGACCGGTACCGCTGTCGCCGCGACCACCACCAAGAAGGAGCCGACCGATCGCACCGACGATCCGGTCCGCATGTATCTGCGCGAGATGGGCTCGGTGGAGCTGTTGTCGCGCGAGGGCGAAATCGCCATCGCCAAGCGCATCGAGGCCGGCCGCGAGACGATGATCGCGGGCCTGTGCGAAAGCCCGCTGACCTTCCAGGCCATCATCATCTGGCGCGACGAGCTCAACGAAGCGAAGATCCTGCTGCGCGAGATCATCGACCTCGAGGCGACGTATGCCGGGCCGGAGGCCAAGCAGGCGCCGGTGGTCGAGCGCATCGAGGAAGCCCCCAAGGTCGAAGACAAGCCGCGCCGCGCATCGCGCGACGAGGAAGAAGACATCACCAATGTCGGCGGCGACACCCGCGGGCTGACGGATGACGACGAGGAAGACGAGGACGAGGCCAGCCTGTCGCTGGCGGCGATGGAAGCGGAACTGCGCCCGCAGGTGATGGAGACGCTCGACGTTATCGCCGACACCTACAAGAAGCTCAGAAAGCTGCAGGACCAGCAGGTCGAGAACCGGCTGGCCGCCGCCGGCACGCTGTCGCCCAGCCAGGACCGCCGGCTGAAGGAGCTGAAGGACCAGCTGATCAAGGCGGTGAAGTCGCTGTCGCTCAACACGGCGCGCATCGAGGCGCTGGTCGAGCAGCTCTACGACATCAACAAGCGCCTGGTGCAGAACGAAGGCAAGCTTTTGCGCCTGGCCGAAAGCTATGGCGTGCGCCGCGAGGAGTTCCTCAAGGAGTATCAGGGCTCGGAGCTCGATCCGAACTGGACGCGCTCGATCGCCAATCTGACGTCGCGCGGCTGGAAGGAATTCACCAAGAACGAGAAGGACGCGATCCGCGACCTGCGCGCCGAGATCCAGCATCTGGCCACCGAAACGGCGATCTCGATCCTGGAATTCCGCAAGATCGTCAACCAGGTGCAGAAGGGCGAGCGTGAAGCGGCGATCGCCAAGAAGGAAATGGTCGAGGCCAATCTGCGCCTCGTCATCTCCATCGCCAAGAAGTACACCAATCGCGGCCTGCAGTTCCTCGACCTGATCCAGGAAGGCAATATCGGCCTGATGAAGGCGGTCGACAAATTCGAGTATCGCCGCGGCTACAAGTTCTCGACCTATGCGACGTGGTGGATCCGGCAGGCGATCACCCGTTCTATCGCCGACCAGGCGCGCACCATCCGCATTCCGGTGCACATGATCGAGACGATCAACAAGATCGTGCGCACCTCGCGCCAGATGCTGCACGAGATCGGCCGCGAGCCGACGCCGGAGGAACTGGCCGAAAAGCTCGCCATGCCGCTCGAAAAAGTGCGCAAGGTGCTGAAGATCGCCAAGGAGCCGATCTCGCTCGAAACGCCGGTCGGCGACGAGGAGGATTCGCATCTCGGTGACTTCATCGAGGACAAGATGGCAATCCTGCCGATCGACGCGGCGATCCAGGCCAATCTGCGCGAGACGACGACGCGCGTGCTGGCCTCGCTGACGCCGCGCGAGGAGCGCGTGCTGCGCATGCGCTTCGGCATCGGCATGAACACCGACCATACGCTGGAAGAGGTTGGCCAGCAATTCTCGGTCACCCGCGAGCGTATCCGCCAGATCGAAGCCAAGGCGCTGCGCAAGCTCAAGCACCCGAGCCGGAGCCGGAAGCTGCGCAGCTTCCTGGATAGCTGACACCAACAGCAACAGACAATTTTCGAAGGGCGCCGATGGCGCCCTTTGTTGCTGGCGTGACGGCTCTTGTCGCCCATCTCTGTCGGGAGGATACTTCACAGGTCGGATGCATGTTCTGGGCGATAACCCGGATGCCCGCCCCGGCGCAGGTCACGACCTGCCGCCGTGCTCCGTGGCCCGGACGGAGGTGTGCCATGACGACTTACATCGTGCTTATCAACTGGACCGAGCAGGGCGCAAAGAATGTGCGCGACTCGCCGAAGCGGCTGGACGCCGCCAAGAAGCTCTTGGGGGACATGGGCGGATCGTTCAAGGCGTTTTATCTCACCATGGGCGAATGTGACATGGTGGCGATTGTCGAAGCCCCCGATGACGCGGTGCTCGCTCGTTTCGCGCTGATGCTGGCGACCGGCGGCAACGTCAAGACACGGACGCTGAAGGCCTTCCCGGAATTCGCCTATCGCGAGATCATCTCCTCGCTCGGATAGGGCTCGGATTTTAAGCCCGGATCATTTTCGTTCGCCGCAGCCCACGCGGGCGCCGTCTTGACGGCGCCCGATCGTCCGTGGTCCTTCGGGCTGCGTTACCAACCGAATGCCGGAGCCATGCTGACCATCTGGTACAACACACGCTGCCCGGTCTGCGATGCCGGCATCAGCAGGCAGAAACGGCGGCTGATCGAGACGGTCAAGGCCGGTCGGATCGAATTCCGCGACATCAATCTCGAGCCGGCGGCGCTCGCCGGATACGGCGCCTCGTTGGAAGATATCCGCCGCCGTCTGCATGCCACCGACGCCGACGGCAGATTGCTGGTCGGTGCCGATGTCGCGATTGCCGTCTGGAAGGCGACGCCGGGCGAGGGCTGGCTGGCGGCTCTGTTCGGCAATCCGCTTCTCCTGCCGCTGACGCGTTTCGCCTATGATCTTTTCGCCGATCTTCTTTATGCCTGGAACCGGCGCAAGGGCCGCTGGTAGCCGGCGCGTTGTTTGCAAGCCCAGCCCGGCATTCGTAGCGCGCACCCTCGACTTCAATCCGGCTGGCGCCATCTTCAGATACATCGTAAGATATATCTTGACTCGATCGGCGCTGATGCCTAATTAAGATATATCGTAAGACATAACTCAAGGAGCAATCCATGCACAGACATCATCATTTCGGCGAGCACCCGTTGCGGGCTTTCATGCATATGGCCGGCAAGTTCGGCGGCCGCGGCGGCGGTTTCGGTCCGTTCGGGCACGGCATGAGGGGCGGCGGCCGCGGCGGGCCGGGCGACGTGTTCCGCGCCGGGCGCATGCTGGCCGACGGCGACCTCAAGCTGATCACGCTGTCGCTGCTGGCCGAGGCGCCGCGCCATGGCTACGACATCATCAAGGCGCTGGGAGAGCGTACCAGCGGCGTCTACAGCCCGAGCCCGGGCGTGGTCTATCCGACGCTGACCTTCCTGGAAGAGGCCGGCTATGCCACCTCCTCGGCGGAAGGCAACAAGAAGGTGTTTTCGATCACCGAGGCGGGTCAGGCGCATCTCGAGGAAAACCGCGAGATGATCGACCATGTGCTCGACCATCTCGAGCGCTTCGGTCGCAAGATGGCCAAGGCGCGCGACTGGTTCGGCTGGAACGACGACGGCGAGGAGGGCGGCCGGCGTGGGCGCCACGAAAAGCGCGATGCGTTCCGCGCCGTACGCCACAGGCTGCGCGCCGCGCTCAGCGACATCGTCGATGCGCCTGAAGACACGCAGGCCCAGGCGATGAGCATCCTGCAAGATGCCGCCGAAGCTCTCGAGGCGCTGTCGCGCCGCTGAAGGCGTTAGCTTCTCCATCGCCGCAAGCGAAAAAAGCCCGGAGAGATCCGGGCTTTTTCATTTGGTCTGGTGAGTTCAGGAATGTGCGGCAGGCATCATTCCTTGCCGACATACTCGCTGATCAGCTTTTCATTGCGCGCCTTTTCGATCTTGGCGGTCATTTCGGCCGAAAGGCGTTCGTCCATGCGGTACTTGACCAGGTTCACGAGGCTGCCAGTGAGGAGCAGGATGCCCATGCCCCAGTAGCCTTTGGTCGACAGGTCGACCGGGGCCAGCCACAGCGACAGGCCGAGCATGAAGTAGGCGGCGCCGACCGAGATGCTGTTGAACATGATGTAGGTCTGATTGGCGTTCATAGTCTTTCTCCGTTTGGTTGGTGAAGAATCGGGATTGGTGAGGAATCGGCTTTGGTGGATCAGTGGGTGGATTTCAGACGGTCGAGCACATCTTGTGCCCGCACCTTGGTCGAGGAGCCGTGGCCGGCGTCCTCCAGCCTGCCGCGAATGGCTTCCTGGCTGAGACCTGCATCGATCTCGTCCAGAATGCTTGCCTCTTCGAACGGATCGCTGCGCTCCCTGATGCGGGCCAGCAGCGCCTCGGCCTCGTTGAGGCTCGCCGTCCGGCCGATGGACCGGTTCAGCCGGCGCTGCGCCTTCTGTTCCGCGTCTATGGCGCGGGCCGAGATCATGCCCTGGTTGAGGTCGACGATGCGCCGGTGCGCCTGTTCCAGCGACATGCGCATACGCAAGGTCTTTTCCACCAGGCTGCGCACGGTGGCACGGCGGACCTCGCGTTCGTTCTCCAGCTCGGCGATGGCGCCGGCGCCATCGCGGGCGAGGGGCTCGTTGGTGGCGGCAAGGGCGCTGCGGGTGCGCTCCTCCAGATCGGCGATGCGGCGGTCGAGTTGGTCGAGGCTGGCCTGTTCGGCGCGCTGACGCACGATCAGCGAGGCGAGTGTCTGCTTGGCGGAAGCGAGGCCGGCTTCGGCATCGCGGATGCGCTGGGCGAGAAGATCGACAGCGAACTGGTCCTTCAGCCGGTCCTCGGCCTTGGCGCTGGCGCCGTCCAGCAATGTCCTGATAAGACTGAGCATTTGTTTGTTCCTCCGGTTATGAACGTTGTTCACTAATGCACTGTAGCAGAAAATGAACTGTGTTCAAGAAGAATTTTGAACGCTGTTCATGAGCGCTGGATCATGGTAAACACGGGCAGCCTTGCCGCCGTCGCGCGCGGGTTGACAGGATTTACGGAGAGCAGGTTTGGCACTGGACAAGGAAGAGATGAGCGAGCGTGTCATCGCCATCGCCGAAGATCTGATCGAGGCGGGCGGGGCGGAGAACCTGAAAGCCAGGACCATCGCCACGCAGGCCGGGATCGCCGTCGGCTCCATCTACAATCTGTTCCGCGACATCGACGATCTACACCGCGCGGTGAACATGCGGCTGCTCGGTCGGCTGGGCGAGGCCGGCGCCGCTGCAATGGCCGAGCTGCAGGAAGCCGGCGTGACCGATACGCGCCAACGCCTGCTGGCGCTGGCGCGCGCCTATGCCGGGTTCGTCGCGGCGCATCCGGCGAGTTGGCCGGCCTTGCTCGCCTTCAATCGTCGTCAGCTGCCGCATGCGGAGCCGGATGCCTACGAGGCGCGGCTCAGCGCCTTGCTGCAGATCATCGCCAAGGTGCTTGCCGATGGCCGCTTCGGCCTCGACGAGACCCGGCTGCGGATCGCCGCCCGAACCTTGTGGTCAAGCGTGCATGGCATCGTGACCAGCGGCTATGCAGCCAATTCCGCAGGACGGCAGGCCGATGAAACCTGGGAGCAGGTCGAGCTGCTGGTCGCCGTCTTCATCAAGGGACTGGAACGCGGCGGGACATTCGATCATGCTGAGACAGCACCGTCGTGAATCGTGACGGTCGGCGCCGGCGATGCCTTGGCGCCGGGGCGAAAGTGGAGATTTGAACCATGTCTTTTCTGAAACGACTTTTCGGCGGTGGCGGCGGTGATGCAGGCGAGCCAAAGAGCGCCGCGCCGGCAAAGCAGGTCGAGCACAAGGGCTTCCTGATCAGCGCCACGCCCTACAAGGCCGAAGGCCAGTACCAGACCTGCGGCGTGGTTTCGAAGGAAGTCGACGGCGTGTTGAAGGAACACAAATTCATCCGCGCCGACCGCTTCGCCGGGCTCGACGACGCCATCGACATCTCGATCAAGAAGGGCATCCAGCTGGTCGACGAGCAGGGCGAGAGGATGTTCGGGTAGGGTATGTCGATATTCAGGTGATGCCGGCCTGCGAACGATGGTTTCCTGCGCTTCCGGTACTCACGTGCCCAAAGTACGCTCCGTTCCGGTTCTGGGAAACCACCATTCTCGACCTGACCTGAATCTCAACACACCCTTGCTGGCGTTCTGACATCAAAAAGGCAGGCGCCGTGCTGGTGCCTGCCTTTTGATTTCGAACTATGGGTAACGGGGTGGCTTACGCTGCCGCGGCGACATGCTCGCCGGCAGTCGCCGCCACCACGGCGTCGACCTTGGTGGTTGCCTTGGCGAGAGCCGCCGTCACTGCGTCGGCACCCATGGCGACGCCTTCGATGCGGATGACGTCGACGTCGGTCATGCCGATGAAGCCGAGCACGCTGCGCAGGTAAGGGATGGCGTGATCGAACTGCACGGCCGCACCTTCGGAATAGATGCCGCCGGAGGCCAGCACGATATAGACCTTCTTGCCGGTGACGAGGCCCTTGGGGCCGTTCTCGCCATAGGAAAAGCTCTTGCCGGAGCGGGCGACGTGATCGACCCAGGACTTCAGCGTCGAGGAGATGTTGAAGTTGATGAAGCCGGTGGCGAGGATCACCGTGTCGGCGGCAAACAGTTCTTCCAGCACGGCGTCGGAAACGCCGACGACTTCGGCCTGGCGCGGGGTGCGGGATTCAGCCGGCGTATAGATGCCGGTCGAGTAGTCGACGTCGATGTGCGGCAGCGGGTTGGCGACGAGGTCGCGCACGACCAGCGTGTTCGAAGGATCGGCGGCGATGAGCTTCTCGGCGAATTCTGTGGCGATGCGGGTCGAGTGCGAGGCAGCGCCGCGCGGGCTCGAGGTGACAAGAAGGATGGACATGGGGCTCTCCAGGGTTGGAATGAATTGTCCCGCCACATATGGGACTATCGATCCATTCGAAAAACTGGTATATTTTCTATATGACCCATCTATAAATTGGATATGGCAATGCAGCCCAATCCGACACTCGACCAGCTTCAGATTTTTGTGACGGTCGCCGAAACCGGCAGTTTCTCGGCCGCCGGCCGCAAGCTCAACCGGGCGCAGTCCGTCATCAGCTACGGCATCGCCAATCTCGAAGCGCAGCTCGGGCTGAAACTGTTCGAGCGCGAGGGCACGCGCGAGCCGCAACTGACCGAGATCGGCCGGGCGATGCTGGAGGATGCGCGGCGCATGACCGGTGTGCTGCAGCGCATCCGCTCGCGCGTCGACGGCCACCATCAGGGACTGGAGGCCGAGGTGGCGCTGTCGGTCGACGCGGCGCTGCCCTCACCGGTGCTGGTGCGGGTGCTGAAGGCGTTCGAGGCGCAGTTTCCGACCGTGATGCTGCGCCTGCACATCGGCACACTCGGCCTGATCCCCGATCATGTCGTCAGCGGGCAGGCCGATCTCGGTGTCGGCGGCCTGCTGGGCGAGGTCGACGTGCATCTTGTGCGTATCGGCTTCATGTCGATTGTGCTGGCTGCCGCGTCCAGCCACCCGCTGGCGCTGCTTCCGAAGCCTGTGGCGATCGAGGATGCGCGCGAACACATCCAACTCGTCGTCACCGACCAGTCCGAGCGCACCAAGGGGCGCGACTTTGGCGTCTTCGCCTATCGCACCTGGCGGCTGACGGACCTGCGCACCAAGCATATGCTGATGCGCGAGGGGCTGGGCTGGGGCGGGCTGCCGCGCTGGCTGATCGCCGACGATCTGGCGAGCGGCCGGTTGGTGGAAATCGATCTGGAGCCGTTCAGCGAGGTGCGCTCGCCGTTGTTTGCCATGCATCGCAGCGACCGCAGCCCGAAGCCCGTGGCTGCCTGGCTGATCGACCAGTTCAAGCGCCAGCTCGGCTGCTTCAACGAGTTCGAGCCGGGCCAGGTGCCTACAGCGCCGCGCGTCCCTGAGGACGCGCAAAGGACGCTGTAGCACTTTGATTTTGCGCATGATCCTTTCCGAACCTTTGGTTCGGGGTCATGCGCGACGAGGAGCCGCCGGAGACAGCCCATCGATAAGTGCAACGAGGACGGCCCGATGGTCTTCGATCGAGCCTCCTGCCTCGATGGCAAGGGCTGCACGGTCGAAGGCGGCGGCAAGCAGCGCGGTCAGTGCGTCGACGGGCAATCTTATCATCGTCTGCTCGCGCATCGCAGCCACGAGGCCCTCGCGCAACGAGCGGTTGCCGTGCCGGTTGTCGATGTCGTCCATGCCGGCGCGACCGAGCACGGCCGGCCCGTCGAGCAGCAGCAACCGGGTGCGGCCGGGCAAGCGCATGGCGGCGAGATAGGCGTCCGAGCCGGCGATCAACGCATCGCGGGCAAATAGCGAGGGCGGCGAAGCGCGATCTACCTCTGCGGCGACGGCCTCCGCCTCCTGCTCGACGACGGCGGCGAACAGCGCCTGCTTGTCGGCGAAATGATGATAGAGCGCGCCGCGCGTGACGCCGGCGGCGGCGACAATCTCGGGCGTGCCGGTCTCGGCATAGGGTTTTTCGATGAACAGCTTTCGCGCCGCCGCGATCAGGTCGGCGCGCGTCGCTTCGGTTCGATCACGGTTGGAGCGGCGCGCGGTTTCTCGTTGCATACATGCAGCCTGTATGTTATTGAAATTTACATGCAGACTGTATGTTATTCGATGGGAGAAAGAAAGATGAAGACGACGAGCTATTATCCGGTGCTGATGACGGGCGACGTGGCTGGAACGAAAGCCTTCTATATCGAGCACTTCCGCTTCAAACCGCTGTTCGAAAGCGACTGGTATGTGCATCTGCAGTCGACCGAGGATCGCCGCGTCAATCTCGGTATCGTCCAGGGCGACCACGAGACGATACCCGAGGAAGGGCGAGGGCGCACGTCGGGTCTGCTGATCAATTTCGAGGTCAGGAACCCGGACGCGATCTATGAACGGCTCCTTGCCGCCGGCCTGCCGATCCTGTGCAGCCTGCGCGACGAACCCTTCGGCCAGCGCCATTTCATCACCAAGGATCCCAATGGCGTGCTGATCGACGTGATCAAACCGATCCCGCTCAGCCCGGAGTTCCAGGCGCAATTCTCGGAGGGCGCGGCCGACGCCTGAACCCGTGCCGATGGCAGCAAATGTCGGCAGCGGCTCCGGCCCTGTGGCCGGGGCCGAGCGATGCGGTCTATGCTGAGCTGTGTTGAAGCTGGTCCTGTCGCATGCGTGACATCTGCCTTGTTCGTGCGCCTTCCAATCTCGGCCTCCGCCCCTTGCGGCCGGGCCATGTGCCCGGCACCTGGCGCGCGCCGCAGGCGCTGAGCGACGCCGGCCTCGTCGAGGTGCTGGCGCCAGTGCGGGTGGTCGATCTCGAAAGGCCCGCTTACAGCACCGAACCGCAACCGGGCACCCGGCTGCGCAATGGTCCGGCGATACGCCGCTTCAATCTCGACCTTGCCGAGATCGTCGCCGGTGCCCTCGGGCAAGGCGAGTTCCCGCTGGTCATCGGCGGCGATTGTTCGATCCTGCTTGGTGCATTGGCGGCGGCGCGACGCTCAAGCGCGGTCGCACTGGTCCATGTCGATGGCCACAGCGATTTCCGCCATCCCGGCAATTACGACGTTGACGCCATGCCCGGTTCGGCTGCCGGCATGGACCTGGCGCTCGCAACTGGACGCGGCGAGCCTTTGTTGACGGAGTGGCCTGGCATTGCCGGTCCGCTCGTCGCCGACGCGGCGGTGGTGCAGATCGGCGAGCGCGAGAGCCGCGATGCCGATTTTGCCTGGCCCGACATCAATGCGACTGCGATCACTCGCATCGATGTCTTTGCCGTACGGGACCTTGGCGCCGCAAAAGTGCTGGAGACGACGAGAGCGACGCTGGCGCGTGCCGATTGTCCTTACTGGCTGCATCTCGATATCGACGTGCTCGACCAGACGGTCATGCCGGCGGTGGATTCCCCAGGCAGTCCCGGCATCGATCCCGACGATCTCGTCGCGATCCTGTCAGCGCTGGCAGCGGACCGGCTCTGCACCGGCATGGACATGACGATCTACGATCCCGACCTCGACCCGAATGGCGACCTCGCGCGGCTGCTGGTGTCGCTGCTCGGACGGATGCTCTAGCAACGATAGGCCTCAACTTGCCCTCGCCACCGGTGTCACCGTCGCCTGGCTGATGCCGGTCCGCCGCACCACCGTGCACAGCGTTTCGCGGCCGATGCGTTCGGCGTCGAGCATGCGCACGAGATCGTCGACGCCGGTGACCGGACGGCCGTCGATGGCGGCTATGATGTCGCCCTCCTTCAGGCCGGCCTTCGCAGCCGGGCCGTTCTTCTCGACGCTGCGCAGGCGCACGGCCGTATTGCTTGACACCTGCGACAAAAGAGCGGCGCGGCGCGGCAGGTTTGTCGTGTCGGCCGAGACGCCGATGAAGGCGCGGCGCACGCGGCCGAAGCGGATGATTTCCGAGATGACGAAATTGGCGGTGTTGGAGGCAACCGCAAAGGCGATGCCCTGTGCGCCGTGGATCATGGCGGTGTTGACGCCGATCACCTCGCCGGCCGAGGACACCAGCGGCCCGCCGGAATTGCCGGGGTTGAGTGCTGCGTCGGTCTGGATGACGTCGTCGATCAGCCGGCCGGTGGAGGCGCGCATCGAACGGCCAAGCGCCGAGACGACACCGGAGGTGACGGTCCATTCGAAGCCGAGCGGATTGCCGATGGCGATCGCAATCTGGCCGCGGCGCAGACGCTTGGAATCGCCCAGTGGCGCGACATCGGCAAAGCTTCCGTCGGCGCGCACCAGCGCGATGTCAGTGTCGGGGTCGCGGCCGAGCACGCGGCCTTCGCGCGAGGCGCCGTCAGGCATCGACACGCGCACTGTTTTCGCATCGCCGACGACATGGAAATTGGTGACGACCAGCCCGTCCGGCGCGATGACGAAGCCGGAGCCATGGCCGCCCTGACCGCCGATACGCTCGATACGGCAGACGGCCGGACCGATGCGGTCGACCGCGTCGGCGACGGTCGTCGAATAGGCATCGAGAAGCGTGTCGTCGGATTGCAGTTTCTGGGCGGGCAGGGCCATTTCGAGGCTCCGTGTCATCAGGCATCAGGATGACTATATGTGCGGAGCGGCCTGTTCGGCCGCGACCTGACCAGATGGCCAGTCACACCGGCAACTAGCCGTCAGGCGAGTACCAACCCTCGCGCAAGGCAGCGATATCTGGGACATGAGAAACCCAGGAGACCAATCATGAGCGACTTCAATCTGAGCGCGTTTTCCGATGCCATCGCCGATGTCGCGGCAACCGCAGCGCCGGCGACGGCGAGCCTCGCCACGCATCACGGTCGCACGGCCAGTGCCTTCCACTGGCGCGACGGCTATTTCGTCACCGCCGAGGAGGTCGTGGAGGCAGGTGAGGAGATCGAGCTGAAGCTGGCTTCCGGCGGGAAGGTGAAGGCCGAACTGGTCGGGCGCGATCCTTCGACCGGCGTCGCGCTGCTGAAACCTGCCGAAGCGGTCAATGCCGCGCCGCTGGCCAAGGCGGATGCCGTGCGGCCGGGCAATCTGGCCATCACCGTCGGCAACAGCGAAGGTGCCGCACTTGCTGTGTTCGGGACGGTCGGCGAGGTCGGCCCGGCCTGGCGCTCGATGCGCGGCGGCACGATCGACCGGCGCATCAACCTCGCCGTCAATGCCGGCGGCCGCTTCGAGGGTGGCCCGGTGCTCGACGCCAAAGGCGGGCTGATCGGCATGCTTCTGTTCGGGCCGCGGCGGCGGGCATTGGTCATGCCCTACGAGACGATCGAGCGGGCGGTGTCGACGTTGCGCGAAAAGGGCCATGTCGCGCGTGGCTATCTCGGCGCCGGCCTGCATCCGATCCGCAATGGCGACGCGCATGGCGCGATGGTGATGAGCCTCGACGACAGCGGTCCGGCCAAGGCCGCCGGCCTCTATGTCGGCGACATCGTCGTCTCCTGGAATGGAGAGGCCGTGCATGGGCCGCGTGACCTGATCCGCAAGCTCGGGCCGGACAGCGCCGGTGCCTCGGTGACGCTCGGCGTGGTGCGTGGCGGTGAACAGCGCGATGTCGCGGTGACCATCGGCGAGAAGCCGCTGAGCTGAGAGGATCGATGGCGGACAGCGCAAGCCACAGCATCGCGAGACGCGACCTAGCGGGCCACCGGTTGACGGTGCTGATCGCGCTCGGCGATGCCGCGCGCGCCGAACGGCTGTCGACTGCTCTTGCCGCGACCGATGATCTGCTGCCGGTCATGTACGCGAGCAACTCCAGTCTGACGGCGGATATGGCTATCGTCGACGAGAGCGGTCTGGAGGGCGGCATCGACCTCGCGACACCTCGGGTGCTGCTGTCCCGTCGAGCCACCCAGGAGCGGGAGGCCGACAATTTGCTTGCCGTGCTGCCGGCGACGGCCGACGACCTGCTGATTGCCGCTGCCGTGCGGCTGGCGGCGGCGGGCTACCGGATTTCGGGTGGAGGCCGTGCCTTGCCCGACCGGCATGACGATTTCGCTTTCCATGACGGCGATCTGTTCGACGAGGAACCGGCGGATGACAAAGTCGGCCGGCCGGCGCTGTCGCCGCGCGAGAGCGAAGTGCTGGCGCTGCTGGCCGAAGGCGCGCCCAACAAGGTGATCGCCAGGCGGCTGAACATTTCCGTGCACACGGCGAAGTTCCACGTCGCCGCAATCCTGATCAAGCTAGGCGCCGCCAACCGCACCGATGCCATCGCCATCGCCATGCGGCAGGGCCTGGTGCTGGTTTAGGGTCTGCTGATATTCAGGTGATGCCGGCCTGCGAACGGCGAGTTTCTGCGCTTCCGGTGCTCACGTACTTCAAGTACGCTCCGCTCCGGTTCTCGGAACTCACCATTCTCGGCTCGGCCTGACCTGAATCTCAACAGACCCTGGTCCGGCTTCACCAGTTTCTCGACCCTACGCAGCGTAACCAGCTTTGCATGCTTTCGGCCCTTGCGCTGCGGTTGCCCGCCGCGCAAAGGTTCGCACCTGTCGTGCTGCAAGGGAGGCGGAAAAAATGTCGCTCAAGGGAAAGACGCTGTTCATCTCCGGCGGATCGCGCGGCATTGGCCTTGCGATTGCGCTGCGCGCAGCGCGCGACGGCGCCAATGTGACGATCGCCGCCAAGACCGCCGAGCCGCATCCGAAGCTGCCGGGTACGATCTATACGGCTGCCGAAGAGATCGAGCAGGCTGGCGGCCACGCGCTGCCCGTCTTGTGCGACATTCGGGAGGAGGCGCAAGTCGCCGAAGCTGTCGCCAAGACCGTCGAAAAGTTCGGCGGCATCGACATCTGCGTCAACAACGCCAGCGCCATCCAGCTCACCGGCACGCTGGAGACCGACATGAAGCGTTACGACCTGATGCACCAGATCAACACGCGCGGCACGTTCCTGGTGTCCAAAATGTGCATTCCGCACCTGAAGTTGGCCAACAATCCTCACATCCTGAATCTGGCGCCGCCGCTCGACATGAAGGCCAAATGGTTCAAGAACCACGTCGCCTACACGATGGCCAAGTTCGGCATGTCGATGTGCACGCTGGGCATGAGTGCCGAGTTCGCCAGGGACGGCATCGCCGTCAACTCGCTGTGGCCGATCTCGACCATCGACACGGCGGCGGTGCGCAACCTGCTGGGTGGGGCGACGGTGGTGGCGATGAGCCGTTCGCCCGACATCATGGCAGATGCCGCGCATGCGATATTCATGCGGCCGTCGCGCGAGGCGACCGGCAATTTCTACATCGACGAGGAAGTGCTGCGCGCCGAGGGCGTCAGCGATTTTTCCGTCTATTCGCCTGGGGCGACGGGACCGCTCGCCGGCGACTTTTTTGTGCCGGACGAGGTGTTCGCCCGGACCGATACCAACATCAAAAGCATCTACTGACGGGCGCTGCGCGCCCTTATTCCTCGGCCTTCTTGCCTTTGCCCAAGCCCATCAGCCGGTCGATGTAAGCCAGCATGAAGGCCGACAGCACGAAGGCGAGGTTGATGATGGTCAGCCACATCAACTGATCGGTCGTATAGGAAACCGAGTTCAGGAAGACCTGCAGCAGGTGGATGGACGAGATGGCGACGATGGTCGAGGCGACCTTGACCTTCAGCGAGCCGACATCGATCGTGCCCAGCCAGTGCACCTCGCCGTCATTTTCATCGAAACGGCTGACGAAGTTCTCGTAGCCCGAGATGATCACCATCACCACCAGCGAGGCGACAAGTGCGGCATCGATCAGGCCGAGCATCTTGAGGATGGTGTCGGTATCGCCAAGCGTGAACGCCACGGTGACGAACTCGTAGAGTTTCTTGCCGAAGGACAGGGCATAGATGGCAAGTGCCAGGCCCGATATAGAACACGACCAGCAGCCGGCGCGTGGCGGCGAGTTCGAGACGTTTCATATTTGGTTCCGGTCTTTTTGGCACTGTCGTATTCGGGCAGGCCGCCACGGTTTGCAAGGGCGGTCGTCGAGGGAAACAAAAACCCCGCCGGAGGGGACCGGCGGGGCTCATGTGTCCCGCTGGAGTCGGGACAGGGCAGGGAACGCCCTTCCGAAATCTGGGGTTGTCAATGCGGCTATTCAATGATCTCCACCGAATCGCCGGCTACAATTCTTCTTGAGTGTGCTCCCTCGCGAGCAGGCCATCCCAGCAAAACGGGATGCGCCTGCTCTTGTAATCGTGATTCCGGAAGCCGGCTCAGGCTTCTGGAATCATGCACTAATTCGCGCTGGCTACCGGCGCCACCAGCGAGGTGATGCGGCGGATGGCGACGCGGCGGTTCTCACGGTTGGGACCCGACGTGTCGACCTTGAGGTACTCCTCGCCATAGCCCTGCGTCGTCAGGTTCTCCGGCGGGATGCCGAAGGCATTGGTGAGCGCCTCGGCGACCGCTTCGGCGCGCCGGTCGGACAGAGCGAGGTTCGCCTCCGGCGTGCCGACGGCGTCGGTATGGCCTTCGATCAGGAAGGTCTCCGCCGGGTTCTTCTTCAACAGCTTCTCCATGGCGCCGGCGACGCCGTCGAGCTTCTGCACTTCGGTATCGGAGATGGAGGCCGAACCGAATTCGAAGTTCAACGTGTCGAGATCGACGCGGCGGGCAATGTCGCGCACGCGGGCCGAACGCTTGACCTCGTCGATCGAGTAGAGGCGCTGGACCCGCTCCACCGGCGGCTGTTCGAGGAAGGTGTAGTAGTCGTCCGGATCCTCGACCTCCTCGGAGTCCAGGATGTACTCCTCGCGCGGAATGGTGAGCCGCATCGGCGGCAGGTCGTCGCCCGGATCGCGCCAGTCGCCGTCATCCTCATAGTGCCGCTCATCGACATAGCTCAGCACATATTCGCGTCCATCCGGCGCAATGCGCGAACGCTGGATGACGTCGCCGTAGCGGTTGCGGATGGTGACGATCCGGACGCCGTTGTCACGCTCGACAATTTCCCGGGTGCGATCGCCCGACAGATCCTCATAGTACACGTTCCTGGCGCCGCGGTGCATGCGCGGAGCGTCATTGCTTTCCACGATCGTCTGGTTGTTGAACTGCAGGATGACGCGGTCGCCGAGTTCCCTGACGACGTCGACGCCTTTCGGACGCCGGCGGTCGCGGACGTTCTCATCGGGCGCGCGCTCGACGCGCTTGCCCTTTTCCTCCGTAACCGGGGCGATCTTTTCAGGCTGGATTGCCTGCTGGGCGGACTTGTCGTCGGTGGGCGGCGGTCCCTGGTCGACCGGGGCAGGCTCTGGAACTTGCGCCTGCTCGCCATTCTGCTGGGCGGGCTGGTTGGCCTGCTCGCCACTCGCATTCTCGCCTCCCTGCTGGCCGCTCTTGCCCTTGCGCCTGCGCAGGACGTCCTTCTGGCTGTCGAGGATGGGGGCTGCGTCCTTGTCGGCCGGGGCTTCACCCTGGGCCGCATTTTCACCCTGGGCCGGCTGTTCGCCGGTCACGGGCTGCTGGCCAGTTGCGGGTTGTTCGGCCGTCGACGGCTGTTCTCCGGTGGCCGGCTGCTCTCCCGTCACCGGCTGTTCGCCGACAGGCTTCTTGCCGCGCTTCTTCTTGCCCTGAGGCTGTTCGCCCTCGGCGGGTGCTGCCTGCTGCTCGGGCTGAAGCGGTTCGGCCTGCGGAACCGGCTCGCCGGCCGGCGCTGCCTTCTTGGCCGGCGCCTGCTCGGCGGGCGCGGCTTCGATCTGCTGATCCTGCTTGCGCTTCTTGCGCAGGGGCTGTTGGTTGTTGTCATTTGCCGGGGCCGCCTGCTCGGCGGGCTGTTCGGTAGGTGCGGCCTCCTGCTGCTGGTCGCGCTTCTTCCTGCGCGGCTTGATCGGCTGCTCTTCGTTTGCCGGAGCCGCCTGTTCGGCGGGCTGTTCGGCAGGCGCGGCCTCGATCTGCTGCTGCTGGTCGCGCTTCTTCCTGCGCGGCTTGATCGGCTGCTCTTCGTTTGCCGGGGCCGCCTGTTCGGCGGGCTGTTCGGCAGGTGCGGCCTCGATCTGCTGTTGCTGGTCGCGTTTCTTCCTGCGCGGCAACTGCTCCTCAGCGGCAGGCGCGGCCTGTTCGGCCGGAGCCTGTTCGGTTTGCTGCTGTTGATCACGCTTCTTCCTGCGCGGCTGCTGCTCCTGCTCGCCCTGCGCCGGCGCGGCCTGCTGTTCCGGTTCCTGCTTCTTGCGTTTAGGCTTCTGCTCCGGCTCCCCCTGCTGTTTCTGCGCACAGGCCTCTGCCGATTCGCCTTCGGCACAGGCTGCTTGCGCCAGGATCAGCGGTGCGGCGGTGTGCTGCAGAGGGGCGAAAGCGGCACTGTCCTGCAGCGGATACGCGCCCAACGGCGCGGATGCCATCAGCAGGCCAATTGCTGTGCCTGCCAGAATCCGTGGTTGGCGTTTCATCTCAAATTCTCCTTATGGGGTCCCATCCCTGCCCAAACTTTCATCATCCGGATTTGGTTCCGGCTTGCGGGGCATTACTGGCAACGAAGGACGATTGACCGGCCTTTTGAAGGCAACTTCGTGTTTTTCGTATGGTGCCGGCCGCATTTGCGGCGATCGAGTGGCACAGGCCGCCTTTGCAGCGATGATGGCGCTTGACCTTGGCGTCGGTGAGGGCCACATCGGCACAATGGACGCGCCGTTCTGGAAAACCAAGACGCTCGAGGCGATGACGCCGGCCGAGTGGGAATCGCTCTGCGACGGCTGCGGCAAATGCTGCCTGTCGAAGCTCGAGGACGAGGACACCGGCGAAATCTACTGGACAAGCGTCGGCTGCAGGCTGTTCGACGCCGAAAGCTGCCGCTGCGCCGACTATGCCAACCGGCTGGCGCGCGTTCCCGATTGTGTCGGGCTGACGCCGCAGAATGTGCGCACGATCACCTGGTTGCCCAGGACCTGCGCCTACCGGCTGGTGGCGGAGGGGCATGATCTCTACTGGTGGCACAGGCTGGTTTCGGGAAGCGCCGAGACCGTGCACGAAGCCGGCATCTCGATCCGCGGCCGGGTCAAGGCCAACGAGACGGACCTGGCCGAACCAGACGATTATTTCGACTATATGCTCGACGACGAGCCCTGACTCGATTTTCGCCGCAAGCTCGATTTTCGCCGCAAAGCGGTAGCAAATACCACGCGCCGACCCGGCTTTGCCCGGAACCGGCGAGGCGATAGGGCGTTTGAGTTCCGATCGCCAACCGATGATTTGCCACATGAACCGAAGATGAATGGACGGTTCGCAAAGAGTTCAGACTGGCAAGTGCATTGTTGCCGCATCGGTTCACGAGGACGGGCGAGAGCCCTCAACAAGGAGAGAAGACGATGTTCAACACCATCAAGACGGCAACCCTTTCGGCCCTGGTCGGCCTCGGCACGCTGGCCGCCATCCCGGTCGCCCATGCCGATAGCATCTATCTCGGCTTCGGCAACAACAATGAACCGCGCGTCGGTGTCTATAGCGGGGATGATGATGGCTACCGCCGTGAGCGCGACTGGCGCCGCCGTGGCTGTTCGCCGGACCGCGCCCTCGACAAGGCCGAGCGCATGGGCCTGCACCGTGTCCGCATCGTTGATGTCAGCCGCCGCACGGTCAAGGTCGCGGGCCGCCAGTATGGCGATCGCGTCGTGGTCGTATTCGCCAACGAGCGCGGTTGCCCGGTCATCTATCGCTAGGATCGGCTGAAGATCAGCCTTGGGCATGATCTTCTGCGAAGATCAGCCCTGAGTAGCAGAGTCCCTTTTCGCCAGGACGGAAGGGTGCGGCTCAAAAAACCCCGGAGGACCAGTCCTCCGGGGTTTTTCATGTCTTGTGCCGATCCGACTTTCGTCCCGTCGATGGCGGCTGACGGCGCTTACTTCAGCTCGAAGATGACGGTGACCTGCACCGCGTAGGAGTTTTCGCCGGCCTGCACCGGAACCGCTGCGCCCGCGGCATCGAAGGCCTTGGCGTTGATCGGCATTGGGGGCGGGGCGATGTTCTGATCGGTGATCTCCAGCACCCGCCCGATGCCGACGCCCGCGGCTTCGGCCAGGGTCTTGGCCTTGGCCATGGCGTTGGCGACCGCCTTCTTGCGGGCCTCGGTCACGGCGGCGGACGGATCCTCGTTGGAGAAGGCGATTCCGCCGCCCTGGTTGACGCCGAGCGACACCGCCTTGTCGAGGATATCGCCTGTCTTGTCGATGTCGCGGATACGCACCGAAAGCGTGTTGGTCACCTGGTAGGCGACGAGCTCGGCCTCCTGGCTGCCGTCCGGCTTGTTGGTGTAGTTGTAGCGCGGGTTGATCTGGATGCCTGCCGTCTGCAGGTCGCGGTCCTTGATGCCGGCCGATTTCATCGCCGCGATCACGGCGGCCATGGCGTCGTTGTTGGCATCGAGCGCTGCGCGCGCCGTCTTGGCCTCGCGCATGACGCTGAGCGTCAGCAGCGCCAGATCGGGTGCTGCGGTCGCCTGGCCTTCGCCCGACACGATGATGCGAGCCGCAGGCTGCGAATCGGCGGCGCCGGCCATCGCCGGAAAAGCAATCGCGGCGGCGAGCGCCAAGGGCATGAGTGTCAGCGGCAAAAGATGTCTGGTCATCAAAATCTCCTCGGTCTGCGATCCAGTCGCATCTGGCAACTAGGGCGCGAATATGGGCTGATTTGGGCGATCGCCGCCAGCCCATCCGGAAAGCCTTGTGCCGGCCGGGGAAAAACACTAATCCAGCCGCGTGGGGCCTGTAGCTCAATGGTTAGAGCCGGCGGCTCATAACCGCTTGGTTGGGGGTTCGAGTCCCTCCGGGCCCACCATCCAGTCCTCCCGTTTTTCGGGATTTTCGACCGTCTCAGAATAGCTCCGACATTTCCGTGGGTTAGCGCCGAGTAGTGGGCAACACTTGGCTGAGACGCCGCAGTAAACGTCCAAAACACCTGACGTTTAGTCGTCCGTCTCTGTCGGGCGAATTCCGTAGCCAAGTGTTTGCCAAAGCGATGGTCGACTGGTAAGCGAGATGCTCGCCGGATGGTTAGAAGCCCAGAAGTACAGCCTGGTCAGTCCAAGCAAGGGGGAGGTCCGCCAATCGGGACAGCCGGTGCGCCGTTAGTTCAACAGGTTGATCACCTGCAACGATGTTGGCCGCAATTTTCGGAGCGAGGAACGCGAAGGGCAGGAGGCGGCTGACCTCAGATGTATCGGTGCCGTTGAGCATGGCAACCTCAGTGAGGCTGCGATTGGCTCCGTCCGTAAGTTGGTGGAGGTACAAGTGGGCTCGACGCAGAAGGTCGATCAAAGTGCCATCGGGTTTTCGGTTGCTGTCAGATCCGTCTGTAAGCACGATCCGCGTTTCGACTCCGCGCCGCTTCATACCGATTGGACATTCGATGGAAGTTACCTGGGCACCATCGCTGGGTGGCAGAAGCCGGTCGAGAAGCAATTCTGAGAGCGAGCGGCGATCCAGTTCGATGGTCAATGATCCGGGCTTGAGGGTGATCCTGCTAACGATCCTTTGGAGCAGAGATCGTTTCGCGTCTGAAGTGCCCGACGTCAAACGCGACGGCATCTCGTCGGCTCGCCGCATCGCCGACTGGGTTTCGCCAGCGTCGGCCCATTGCCGAATCCAATCAGACAGTTGAGCATGATCGCTGAGAATCCGATTCAGGCGATGTTCAACAGCTGACTCAATAGCCTGCGCAGGAAGACGCCAGCCCGCGGACCCGTTTCGCCGCTGGTCGACCAATTGCTTCGAGACATAGTAGCGATAGCGGACACCTTGCTTGTTGGCATGAACCGATCGCAATTTCTCACCGGCCTCATCGAAGAGCAGACCGGTGAGCAGATGAGGTTGTGTGACATTGGAAGCACTTCGCCGCCGCGGCGCCTGTGAGGCAAGCAGCGCCTGGGCCTCGTCGAACATTGCCAACGTGACGATTGGCTCGTGCTCGCCGTCGTAGACCTGATCCTTGTGCCTGATCTTGCCGATGTAGATCGGGTTCGAAAGAAGGTGGTAAAGGTTGCCGCGACCAAACGGCATGGTGACGGCAACTGATCCGTCTTTGCGTTGTCGCGTCCGTGTCGAAAGCCCATCACTAGCAATCTCGTCGACAAGATCCCGAACCGACTTCAGGGCGAGATAGCGGGTGAAGATGTGTCTGACTGTCTGCGCTTCGGTTTCGTCGATCACCAGCTTGCGGTACTCGACGCGGTAGCCCAAGGGCACCATGCCCCCCATCCACATGCCTTTCTTCTTCGATGCAGCGATCTTGTCACGGATGCGCTCGGCTGTGACCTCTCGCTCGAACTGAGCAAAGGACAGAAGCACGTTGAGCGTAAGCCTGCCCATAGAGGTGGTGGTGTTGAACTGCTGGGTTACCGAGACAAACGAGACGGAGCTGGCATCGAAGATCTCGACAATCTTGGAGAAGTCTGTCAGCGAACGGGTAAGGCGATCGATCTTGTAGACCACCACCACATCGACCTTTTTGTCCCGGATGTCTTGCAGCAGACGCTGCAGGGCAGGGCGCTCCATCGTACCGCCCGAGATGCCGCCGTCATCGTAGCGGTTTGGCACCAGCTTCCAGCCGAGACCTACCTGTGATGCGATGAAGGCCACACAAGCTTCGCGCTGTGCATCGAGCGAATTGAACTCTTGTTCCAATCCCTCTTCGGTCGACTTGCGAGTGTAGATGGCACAGTTGAGGCGAGGGGTTGCTGTCATAGGCCGAAGAACCTCGGCCCAGACCAATGGGCGCCGGTGATGCGGCGGGCGACTGCCGACAGCGATCCGTACGTTTTGCCGTCGAGCACGAAGCCGTCGTCGACAACTTCGACGATGTGCATCTGGCCATTCCACTCCCGCATTAGGCGGGAGCCGGCCCTTGGCGGAAGGGATCGTAGCGATGACTTCAATGCCTTGTCCGATGATGTTGGACGGACGGATGGAACTCCGTCCTGGCGATCCGATCCAGTATTGCTCGGTAGGACAGAATCCAAGTTGGTCCGATGCGGGTTGCTTGTCCCGAGTGTTTTCTTAACGGTCGAAGTCAAACCGCCCAATCGCTTGGCCTGGAGATGCCAGGCAGCCGACCGCTCAAGCAAGCCACGTTTGACCCCTTTGGGCGACGCGCAGCCATGGGCCTTTGTCCAGGCTGCTGTGAGTTCATCACGCGTGAGATCGCCGACTCCGGCGATCTCACTATCCAAATCCCGTCTCTTGCGCATCAAGGTCAACCGGCGGTCTTCGCCTCGACAATGCGGTATCGCCGTTGTCCGTCCTTGCCGGTTTCGCTGAGGACTTTGTGGCCGAGCTTCTTCTTGACGGTACCGGAGAGGAAACCCCGCACCGAATGCGCCTGCCATCCCGTTGCATCCATCAAGACTTGGATGGTGACACCCTTGGCCGATTTCAGCTTCTTGAGGACCATGTCGGTTTTGGTAGGCGTTACGGGACCTTCATCCTTTGCCTTCTTGACGATCACCGAGGCGGTCACACCGGACTTCTCGCGCGGCTTCCGGGTGGGGGTGCTGTTGTCGACGCTGGACGCCGTCTCGCCTGCTTCGGTGTTGTCGGCCTTGGCGGTGGTGTTATTGAGGATAGCCATTTCAGGTCTCCATCAGTTAGAAGCCCGGACCATTCCGGCGCTTGTACTGACCGAAGCCCGCTGTCCTGGCGGGCTGGAGATTCTGCTTGGTCTTAATCCGCTGCTCTTCTGCTGCGCTGGGAACAACCAATGCTTCGTTGCCGTATGAAGTCCAGTCGAATGTCGCTCCCTCGTGGTTATTCGACAGGTTCCCCAACGGCAGCTTTGCGCCTCAACTCGGTCGTTGAGGTCCGGCACTGTCAGTCCTCAAACCGGTCGTTTAATCCCACGGCGTCTAGGATGTTCCGGCGGCCCATTCCTCTGCGGTTGCAAGGTTGAAGGTGTGAGGCGACAACCGGACCCACTATGTCGGGCTGGAGCGACTGCAACGACGCGAGTGGAGACGGCAACAGCCAGTCAATCCTGGTTCAGGAACGAGGGGGGCCGCGCTTTCTCAAGTTCCGCCGGGCCAGCGCGGCCAAGAAGTGAATGCGCAATCTAAAAAGGAGGTGTGAGAGCCGGCTGCCTTTCGGCGGGATTGCTCCCGCCTCGGCAAAACGCACCAGGTCTCGTCTGAATTCCTGCCATTGCCCTTTGCTCTTTAAGAATTGAACCCCTTCCTGCTTTTCATGATGCTCGGCCCATTTGTAGAGGTGGGCATCATCGACATGGGATTCCAAATGTCCCTTCGGATTCCTCAGCAGGTCAGCCATCGGGAGAATATCGTCAGGGGACGCTCGGTTCTCATGCTCCCGGCGCAAATGCCAAGCCAGCATGTCCGCCGCTTGGAGCGGCGGCAGGAGTTTGTCGTTCTCAAAGGCAGGGACGCCGTTGATTAGACTTCGGGCTCTGCGGGGGATGTTTCGCTTCATCTGGTGGAACAAGAGGGACATGTCTGCGCTTACGCCGTCTTGTCCGTCAAATATGTATTCGATTCGAGTCTTGGCTTTGATTTCTGCGACGTAGCGCGCAACGCCGGATATCACGCTAAAGCAGCAGATGAAGTGCGGACTGCCCAGACCGCGAGGCGAGACGGGGGTAAGAACGCGAAAATGCTCGCCGCGATTGATCGTGAACTGGAAAGACAGGGGCTCGAAATGGTTTATGACCCGTGCCAAACCTTTCAGCTTCTGATCGCGAGCCTCCTTCGTCCATCCTTTGAACTCGCCGCGAAGGTTGTTCGCTTCGACCATTCGCAAGTAGGCGATCGAGGGCCGCGCCTGTAGCTCCTCGCGCCATGCCTCGGAAAAGAGCTGCCATCTGTCGGCTCGGTTGAGGTAGCCGGCCATGAACAGCCGCTTGTCTCCTTTGTCACTGGCTGAGTCGTCGCAGAACGCCTGAAGGAGGACAGAGCTTTGTCTTCCCCGCATTTCTACGCAGCTCTTTTCAGGAGGTCTACGCCGATAACCGTGACTTCATCTACCCCCGGAAACGCATGCGCAATCTCCTCCCAACGGTTCTGGAGCGCCGCAATCAGGCCTTCAAAATCAACCCGATTGACTCCTCCTGGCACGTCCCAGCCGGCCTTTTCACCATTGCGCACGAGAACGAAAATGCCGCGCGTCGATCTGTTATCGCGCAGATAGTCGCCGCAAAGCTGGTTCTCCAACCGCTCGAAAAGTTCGGGGCCAGTCCACTTGTCGGCCAGCTTCAACTCTGCCGGCACGGGTGCATCAAATCCCATCCCGTGAAACCTGATGTCGGGTTTCTTGGCATCGGCAAACTCCTCCTCTTGCGGAACGGAATAGCGGGCGGACGCCTTTTCACGAAGCTCACGCCCGATATATTTCCGCATATCGGTTTCACGCGTCGCACCGGCTTTGAGTATTGCCGCGATGCTGCTGTCTCCGTTCTCCAGATCATCCTTCAAATCGAGGAACCGCATCACCGCAAGCTCCGCCAGCTCTCGGTGATTGGCAGGTGTTCGCTCCAACTTGTCATGGAAGTCGCGGACGTGCGCAGGCATCCACGGCACGATATCCGAATCCTGCTCGGCCTTCACCTTTGCCAAGTGGGCGAACCATGGACGGGATTCCACCTCCGGGTGGGATTGAGATATCTCTTGCAGTGCCAGGAAGGCTTCCTTGCCGGGTATCTTGTTCAGCAGATCAAAAAGCCCGTTTCTTGAGTCCTGCGCATTGTCGCGCAAACCTGGTGAATAGATGCCCTTGCCGGCGCGATCGATATCCTCGCTTCGCCGGATATGACCGTGCATGAGCAGATAGAGGGTCTTCAAATGTCGAGGTGTTTGATATCTAGCCCTGGTGCTGGCTTCGCTTCTGCGGCCGCCCCATAGATTTGTCACGAAGCTCATTGCGAATTCTGTTCGCGCCTCGCCCTCCGACAATTTTTCAAAATAGGCCGCAAGGTCGGAAATTGAGACTTCAGGCTCAACACCTACCCAGACAGCGTACCAGTGCGCTACATGTTCTGGAGTATGTACCGACCGGACTTTTTGCGAGGCGAGTTCCGATATTGCTTCATCGGACAGTGCTGATCCCTGCAAAATCTTGAGGAGCTTGCCCAACGTGGCTGCGTTTGCAGGCTCAGATTCCTTCACTAGATTTGCGATGTGCGGGCCGAGGGTGGCCCAACTCCATTCACCGGACCAGCTAACGTCACTGAGGACGTAGTGATCCTCCTTCTCAGGTGTCGCTTTTGAAAGCTCGAAGCGAACCTCCTGAAGAAGGAAATCCGTGACGGTGCTCGTATGCGCCTCGAAGAGCTTGGGAAACCAGGTTGGGAAACCGTTTAATTCGAACGAGGCATAGCGACAGGCGAGTTCGATGTCTGCTTCGCTTAGACTTTGCGCCCAATTTGGTGTCTCCTGTGCTTCGATTTCGAGTCCGGCCAAGCCCAGAATTACCGACATTGGTGTCGAGTTTTCTGGCGCACCTTCGGAGCGAATGACAGGCTTTTCGCGGCGCCAATGGGCAACAATCCCATCTCGGAAGGCTTGAGCGACGTCCTCGCCGAACTCGCTTTCCAAAATCTTCCAGTTGCCATGTGTCCACCGACCGGAGCGATCGCTATCGCGGCGCATCCGGTCGTGAAGGTAGGTTAGGCCGTTGAAGACATACCCAGATTTGGTCAGACTTGGGTCGCGCAATTTGTCGAGATTTTCGCTCAGATACTTTTTTGAGTCAGCGAGGTTCTTTTCCTCTTTTCGCTTTCTTTCCTCCGAGCGTCTCTTCCACTGCGCTTCCTGGCGTTTCCACGCGCGCGCATCTTTTCCTTGTGCCGACGGATTGAGGAGCTTGTCCAACTCATCCGACAACTCCGTGTTGCCAGAGACGAGCCGCTTGAGCTTTTCACGCCACAAACGCGGCCGGTCATTTGTGATGTAGAGTCTGAAAGCCAACGACAGCGCGACGAGCTTGTCGTCTTGGAAAGACTGAGTTGCAAGTTGTTCGGAGACGTAGTCGAAATCCTCCGCGCCAAAGCGCCAGAACGGCTCCATGACAAAGACCGGCCAGAAATCGGTAAGCCGTTCGTTGCGCTTTTTGTCTCGCCGTTCTCTCGCGACGTCAATCTCATACCAAAACAGCGCCCTATTCAGTTCTGGCCACTCTGGCACAAGTGTTGAGAACTTCGTTTTCGCATCGTTGAGTTCGCTGTCGAGATAGTGGCGTCCCATTCCGAATTTATCGAGGATAGCTAGCACGGCGGGTTGTAGTGACGCTGCGTGGCGGGCTTGAATCAGGCGCTCGGCTGCTTGTGAAGCGGGCGACATCAGCCAGGTGAATTTCTGCGATATTTCGCAAAGGCGCCTTTCCACCACCGGCGGTGTGTTGAGCAATTGATCAAAGCCAATGAGCAACTCTGGCAGTTGATCGAGGTCGGCGGCCTGAACGAAAGTGCTCACAGCGTCGGAAAGGCGATCGACGCTGTACCGTTCTTTCTCGTCCGTTTTACCCAAGCACTCAAGCAGCCACTTGATCGTGTCCGGCGTCGGAGCGGTTTCCTTCGTCAATTCCGCAAGCCAGTCGCGGTTCAGTTCCGTCGCTTCTGCGAGAAAACTTTTGCGGATGTCTTCTTGATCCCGCGCGGGCCCGACTGCCCGAACTGCTCTAAACGCGGCAATGCGCGTGTACTGTGAAGCGGAAGGTGAAAGCGCGATCTGCTTTGCCTCGGGCAATGCACCGGAGAGCTGGCCCAGCCAAACCATTCGGAGCAGAAAAGCTTTCAGTTCTTCATCGGTCGCATACTTGCTTAGAAGGCTGCGCACATCGTCTGTCAGATCGGGATTGGAGAAGCGTTGTACAGCCGCGTAGTCAGTCATCGAGCGGCCGGATGTGCCGCTCGCCAGTTGTTCGCAGACTTCATGGAGAATAAGCCTTCGTGTCTCCAACGGCAACTGGCTCGGATCGCCGCCTTCGAAAACCGCCTCAGGGGCAACTTTTCGCAACCTCTCTCGGATCTTGGGATCGAGAATAGCCAACCAGGGCAAGATCGGGCGAAGCGTGGGGACGATGATGCCCAGCCCGTACTGATTGGTGAAGAAGAGGGTTTCGATTTTTCGTCGCGAGGTTTCCCGGCTCAGCAGATCAGCGAACCATTCGGCCGCGAGGTACTCGCGGACGGACCGATGATGGAAGCGCACAGTTCCATAAATTGCTTCGTCGAATATCGGGCGGGACAGCAGCGTTGAGCATTCTCTGTCGTCCCAATCAGGAAGCACGTCGTGGAGAGCAATGCCTTTCGAATTTTCGGCCCCATCCGGAACTCGGATAGTCGAGTCCTGGGCCAACGTGGTCGCTGCGGCTATCAGCCTTGCTCCCTGCAGAGCTTTCTGAGGCGCTAGGGGGTATACGTCGACGCGCTCTTGGTCTCTCTCCTGGAGGCGCCTGGAGATGCTGTTGCGCATGATTTCCAGGCGGCTTCCGATGCGGCCCTGATCAAGCCAGAATTCCGTCAGCTCCATCAAATCCTGTGGTCTTGACGTGAAGGACCATGCATCGGCGCGCTCGATGGCCTCGATGAAGGCTTTGGTGTCCTTGATGCCACGGGCATTTGCAAATGCCTCGATCTGAGAGCGAGAAAGGTCATCCAACGTGACGATCTTGAAGACGGGCTGGGACTTTTCTGCCGATCTATCAGAAGTCTCAACAGCGTCCTCAATCGTATCGTCGGTGTCGGAAGCCTCGTCTTCCTTCGCCGTCGTCGTGGCAGGTGTGAAAGGCAGATGAGTGATGCAAAGCGCAAGATCGGTCTTGGGGCGCCACGCATTGGTTCGTCCGGTGACAACGATGTGCGTGCGATCCTTCGCCGTTGCGATCCGCCTTCCTAGCTTCTTAATTGCGAGCACGAAGTCTGCTGGATTGCGCAGGCGCGCCTCGTCAACGGAGTCCAGCAAAAGCCATCCCTCATCATTCGATGCCAGCCACGACTCGAACTCTTCAAACGTCCCGACCTCGAATCCGTCCTCGAAATCGTTGGGTACATGCTCGAGACGGATGAAAAACGCTGACTTATCTTGGGAACGTAGATCGAGGGCGATATTCCGAATTTCAGCTGTTTTTCCTGAACCGGCTTCTGACAGGATAATGACGCGGTACCGTTCAATCAGGTCGGACCAAGAAAGCCGATCACCGACATGAAACGCATGACTTAGGTCGAGCTCATCGTCCTCGTTGGCGTACTTGGACAGCTCGTGAAAAAGTGCGGTTCAGCTCTATAAATTGATATTCGGAGTCGCTTTCGGTCATCTGATTCCATTTGGGATGCGTGCGACACCTTACTATCACGCGCAGCGGAACAAGAGAAAAACAACCGAGCAGCACGATGCTTCTCATGCCGCTGATACGGCCTGTCAGCGGAATCCGACAGGCCGCCCCAAAATGTTCACGCCGGAGGCAGTAGGGGCGCTGAGGTGAAGAGCTAACTGTGGAACATTGGACCAATTGCAAGCCGCTGGCCCGCTTCCGGCCCACCGCGCCGCCCAAGACGCTCAGATCGTTTCTCCAATGCCCAAAGTTGGCCGAAGGAGAACGACGATGGGTATTTCCCAATATGAGTCGGCAGCCAGGCGACTGCCGGCATCGAACGCTGTGAAGATGCCTTAGAGCTAGCCGAGGCAACGGAGGTTTGAGGGAAAGCGGCTCCACTTTCCCAGCGGACCCGCCAACCGGGGTGCGCCTCAGTTCGGTCGCAGCCTTCACATTGTTGCTCCCAAGCCGTCCGAGCGGATTCCGTCGAGCGTAGTGAGACAGGAGCCCGGCCGGCTTGGCCGGGGCGCCAGTCCAATATGGAAGCGAGTTGCGGACTCTGATAATAGTCTCCGGGGGGGAGCTAAAATGGCCGGAGAAAAGGCGCGTCTTCGCACGCTCAACATTCGTCTATTGCGTGAAGGCCGAACTATAGTTGACGCGTTCACGCCCACTTTTGCTCAGGGAAGCGACCGTGCTCTGGCGCAGCGGCCCTGGAATGGCGTGGAAGGGGCATCGCTGTATATCGGTCAGATCTATTCCAACCCGCCATCTTGGGTAGATTTTCTCAGCCCGCAGAGTGCGGACCTGCCGGCAGACATTTTTGCCAGTGGTGCGGGGGCGGCGGTGTTCCTGCCGATCGGAGATAGAACTGCCGCCATTTGCTTCGGGCATATCCACATTGCGCTCAACGACGATGCTTTCGAGCGCCAGTTCGGATTGAAGGTCACACTTAATACCGTGCCTAGAGGTCAGCTTCGCACGCTCGATCTTGCCACGCCCGACGCCGTGACGTTTCAAAAACGTGTGCAGGCGAGTCGCGACAGCGATCTCCAAGCCTTTGGTGTCGATATGTTGCGGGACTTGGCGCGCGTCGCAGGCGGTACGCCAACTGACTTAACATTCGTTCGTGGCCCAGTCAGACCAGAAGGTACCGATATCTTTCCGTACAGGATCGTGAACAGTCTCCAGCGACCATCGGGCCTCGCTTCTGATCAATTCGATGCGGACGCGCGGCTGCCTAATGTAGGTGACGCCCGCCCGGGCTCGGGTTCGGTTTCCATCATGCCGCTTCATCTTACCGGCTCCGCTTTCTGCGATGATGGTGCCAGATAGATTGGCCGGGCAATCGCACCCCCGGCACCATTTTTTGGATGCTTTCGTAGCGATGGGGTCGATCGACGCGGCGTATCTCTAGGTCGTGCCGAGCAGGCGGGGGACTGTCTGCCACCCACTTCAGATACTGGCTCAAGGCGTCCACCTGGTCGTCATTGGCTCCGAAGGGGAATGCGGTCAATTCGTCGAGGAAGTCCTCGACACCGGGCGTATCCCGTACGACATGAACCTGCTGGCCATAGATCTTCCCAGCAACGGCGTCGAGGCGATCGATCTTGGACGCCCCACCGACCTTCACCTCAATGACGTTCAGTCCGTGCTCTCGCAACTCTGAGGCCAACGCGAACCCGGTTGAGGCGGCTTCAACCAGATGATGTGTCGGTCTGAACCGCTCATTCACCTCCAGCGCAACGGCCTTTAACCTCCGAAAGTCGTAGCGCCCACGAACGATCTGCAGCAAATAGTGCACCTGTTCGAAACGAAGCATCACCAGACCGACAGAGTAGGACGACCCTGGGATTGTGCTGGAGGCACAATCCCATGAGACAACTATCTGCCCGTCACCTGGTCGACTTTCATCGATAGGGAAATGCGACCGTTTGATCGTTCCCGCCTCGCGTGGAACGGGATGCTGCTGGTACTGCGTGGAATAGACATATGCCGGCAGGGCATCGATTGCGGCGAGAACGTCCTGAGGAAAGTACCTTAGCGTTTCGCCTTTTCGTCGGTCGAAAATCACTCCATTGTGCTCAATGTGTTCATCGTCGATGGCCCGAAACGGGATGACCACGTGACGGAAACCCAGCTTGACGAGTAGGGGGGTCAAATCATCCTCGTGGTAGCGATGGCACAGCATGAAGATCGCACCGGCGTTGTTGAGGCGCGTTGCGATTGTATTGAGATAAATGTCTCTCACTTGCGTGCGCGCTGACTCGTATTGGGCATTCTGTGCAGTGGTCACATCGTCGATCAGGATGAGATCGGCCCCACGTCCCTGGATACCGCCTTCCATGCTGGTGGCCAGAAATCCGCCGCCTGCGGAGGTACGAAAGTCGGTCAGCATCTCGCGGCTCGGCTGAAGAGCAAAAGTTGGATACAAATTGCGGAAGAATGCGCTCTCCATCAGCATCTTGAGTTTGCCTGCCAAATCCACGGCAAGCGCCTTGCCATAGACAATCAGCATTACCTCCTTCTTGGGATGGGTGGCTAAGAAGTAGGCTGCCAAAGCCACCAGAAGGTAAGACTTACCGTGTCGCGGCGGCATGTTGATTACCACCTGCTGAAGCGTTGTCGGAAAAGTCAGGTCTTCCGCGTAGGCAGCAACAAGATCGATGTAAGGGCCATGTTGATAGCCTAGGACCATTAGCTCCAGAGCAGCTTGTGCGAATGCAACAAAAGACCGGCGCTTCGCGGCGTAAACCAATTCGCGGTTAGTCATCTTCCTGCTCCGTGGTCGATTGCGGCACCGACGCGGTCGCCTGTTTCTGTTGCAGCCTTCGCGCCACGAACTTCTCAAGGATTTCGACATCGCTGGCGCTGATCGGTTCGTCATCGTGTGGGGGACTGTCAGTGGGAACCTTGAACTCGTGGGGCAGCAGCTTGACGAGTTCACCGAAGGCTCGGTTGTCGCCCGCGAGCGCTCGACCTAAGACCGATTTTGCTAGTGCGGCCGCTTTTGTGATTTTCCGCTCGATGCCGTTCTCGCGAACGGTCACTTTCTGCCGAAGTTCGGCGCGGAGTTCGGTTCCGATGCTTCGGATCTCCTTCGGCCTGCCTCGCGGATTGCCGGAACGGCCGGGCTTGAAGCGCGATTTCTTCGGTGGTTTGCCGTAGCCAATCTCGTAGTCGTCCTCGGAGTCGCTCATGACAGGCTACCCGGGATTGCAAGGACTGACAGCCGACTGCGCGCTGCGATATCTGAGCGCGACTGCTGGCCGAGCACATTCTCGGCAAGGCGACAGCGTACGTTTGGAAGCCTTCGTTTATTCGAATGCATGGACTTCTCCTCTGCACCCTTCGGAACCCTGCGAGACGGAGGGGGAGGGCGCGACGGGTCTCGCGCCGGCGCTGGCTCATAAGATAAGTTTAAGCAGTTTCGGGGCGGTCGATTTGGAGCGACCAGGGTGACACCTGGTCGCTCCAGATACGCTGCGCCAAGGTCGGTTACCGCCACCGGCGACATTGGAGGCCCTTCAGAAATTCTCGGACGCACCTGGCGGCTTGGGGCTCTGTAGAAGCGGCGGGGTTTTTGAGACACCGCGAGCCCTTGGTTCTGCGTTGGAGAGCTTCTCGGCCTCGCAGAAGGTCATGCCGTCGCCAACGCGCACAGCGTCCCTACCGGTCTCGGCTCGCCAACGGCGAATGGCGAGGTCGACAAAAGTTGGTTCGATCTCGATCCCGTAGCAGGTCCGGTGAGTGCGTTCCGCCGCGATCAATGTTGTTCCCGACCCCAAGAATGGGTCGAATACAATGTCGCCTGGCAAGCTCGCATCGCGGATCGCGTCGGCAACCATCGTTGAAGGCTTTACGGTCGGATGTTCGGCGAGCAAGTGCCGCTCCGGCCCCATGACGTTGACGCCCCGATAGTGCCAAACATTGGAGCGCGACCTCCCGTGCTTCCCAAGCTGTACATTGTTGCAGTGAGGCTCACCGACCCGCTTGAAGATAGCGATCAATTCGTGCTGCGAGCGCAGGAAACTACCCATGCCCGCATTGGTTTTGACCCAGACCGCCAAGTTGATCAGCTCGAGATCGAGCGACTCACCTGCGTTGATCAAGGCTGCGATTGAACGCCAGTCCATGCAGACATAGGCAAGTCCACTTGCGCACAGGTTGGCAAAGACTTCGGACAGCGTCGAGCGGAGAAAGGCGTTGAACTCGGCGCTGCTCATCTCTCCAGAGGCCATTGCGAATTCGTTGTGAGACGGCTTCCCCAAGCCTGAAACGTGGCCGTTTATCGGAACGTTGTAGGGAGGATCCCCAAAGCTTATCGCCGCATTTCGGGACTCAAACAAAGCCTGCGAAAGCGATTGATCGCGAAAATCGCCGCACGCGACTCTGTGCGCCGTTGCAGACTGGCCCAGGCTCCATATGTCGCCATACCTGGACACGGGTATATCGGAGACCATCCTAACATCGATATGCTCCTGCGCGCCGGAAGGTTCATCGATGATCTCAATGACGTTCTCGATTTCGACGGTGTCGAAGCCGGTGAGATCAATATCGTACCCGACTTCAATCAAATAATTGAACTCTCGTGCGAGTGCCTTCTTGTCCCAGACGCCACCCTCTGCCAGGCGATTCATTGACAAGCGGACAGCGCGTCTGTCGGGTTCAGTCAGGTGGGAGATGTCGATCGTCAAAACATGAGTGAGCCCTGCATCGCGAGCAGCCTCTAATCTCGCGTGCCCGTCGACGATATATCCACCCTCTTCGATGAGCAGGGGGCTAAGCTGCCCGTATTTCCTTATGTGGGCTGTTATCTTGCGGCGCTTCTCGCGCGGATGGTTGCGCGAGGCGAAGGGTGAGGCCTTCAGCTCCGAAATGGGAGTGAGGTGCATTTCGAGGTGATTTGTCACGGTGACCTCCATTGCGCATGGAGGAGCCCATGCCCCTATATATAATGGATTTTGGGCAAGGTGACCGCGCTGGAGCCTGGGTTTGGATCAGAAATCTGAAAATCGCTAAGAGATTTTCGAGCCAAGTGGCGAAAATGCAACTCATGGTGCGGCCTGACGGCGGGGTTTCGACTTGGGTATCCGAGCTGTCGGACGAGTTCTAGGCTAGGGCTCCGACTTTTCGCCGATTTAGGTCGCATAATATGCAGTCTGGAACGCGCTGCTGCTAGTGGTCCGTTTGAGGCGCCAGCAACATGCAGGCAATGCGCGCACGAGATCGTTAGGGTACGACACAGTCCGGTTTCCGAAAGGGTTGGTAGATTTATTTCGCTTCAGGATCTGCGCCTCTGCCGTTTGCTTAGTGTAGCGGGCATGAACTTCCGTCCCTATGTCAGGCTGGAAGAGGCGCTGACGCTTCCCTACTGCGTCGTCACCGATTGGGATCCTCTTGGCGGCACCACGCCTCCCCTTGGCAAGAACCGAACTTTTGATCTCTGGCAGGACATGCCTTCCGTCCGTGGCAATCCGCCGGTCGCCGGCCGCCTTCACGACCGTCGCGGCGGAGCAAAACCAGGCTACTCCTGAGCCTCATTCTTCCAGCTTCAAAAGGCCGCTCGCTCGCGGGCGGCCGTCGCCAAGACCTTCAAGGCCTGCTTTTGCTCCGCCCCAGTGGCCCGGATTCCGACCGCCGTAACTTACAACGCCTTGCAATCCATCGCTAAAGCGATGCCGAGGCGAATTTGTCGGGGTTGAGCAGCCCCATTGCGCGTCCTCATTTTCCCGCTATGATGAAAAGCGTTATGAATGGGGATTGCATGAAAAAAAACTTCACAATTGAGGCGGCGACTAATGAAGATGTCACCGATATCGCCAGCTTGCTGAGCTGGGCTTTCGCTTTCAGCAAGGCGCGTTCGCACGAATACATCATCAACATTGGGATAGAGACGCTGCGGCTCATTCGCGGCGAGGACCGCCGTCCGGTGGTGTGCGCGGCGCTGCTCGAGACGGCGCATGTCTTCCACGGCAGGCCGGTGCGGGCGGCCAACATCGCCCATGTTGCGATCGCGCCGGAGCGGCGCGGGCAGGGGCTGGCCGTGCCGTTCGTCGATGCGCTCTGCGAGGAAGCAAAGGCGAATGGGGCTGCCATCGCCACACTCTTCGCCTCGACGAGGCCGGTCTACCGCAAGGCCGGCTTCGAACTCGCCGGCCATGAAATCGTCTACGAGGCCGAGACAGCAGCGCTGCCCGCCTTGAGTCGTCTCGCCTTCGAGCGCGTCGAACTCGACGATCCGCGTCTTGCCAGCGCCTATACCGAAAAGACGCTTCGGGAATCTGGCCTCCTCACGCGCGCGGCCGCGCACTGGAACGAGTTGCGACGCGCCCCGACCGACGCGCTCGCAGCCTATCTGGCCGAGGGTGCCTATCTGATCCTCGACATGGGCGACAAGACCCGCCTCGATGTGAGGGACTGGCACGCGGCCTCGCCAGAAGCGGCGCTTGGCCTGCTTTCCTTTCTCGCCCGGTTCCGCTCCGTCTATCGAATGGTGCGCTGGCACGGCGCCCCGCAGGACGATCTGGTGGCGGCGATGCCTGACAAGGGCTGGCGGCTTGCCCATCAGGAGGAGTGGCTGTTGCGGGTTCTCGACCCCGTCGCCGCCTTGCGCCAGCGTGGCTACCATATCGACCAGGCAAGGCTGGCACTCCGCCTTGGCGAGGCCGCGTTTCAGGTTGAGATAGACGGCAATAGGGTTCAAGTAAGCGAGGGCGCAACCGGCCCGACGGTGTCGATGCAGGCGCCGGCTTTCGTCCAGCTGTTCACGGGCTTTCGCAGCGCCTCGAAACTGGCGCAGTATGGGCTCCTTGCAGGTGACTCGGCCGACATACGCCGCTGTGACCAGCTCTTCGCCGGACCGCCGCCTTGGGTGGCGGAGCATTTTTGAACCAACAGACGCAGGAACCTTCATGACACACGCGCTGATAGCTTCGCTGAGAGCAGCAGCGGGCGACATGACGCCGGCGCTGGCGCGCGTCGCCGAGATGGTGCTGGCGCAGCCCGACGCAACATTGCGCCAGAGCATCACCGAACTCGCCGAGGTGTCTGGATCGTCGGAGGCGAGCGTCATGCGCTTCTGCCGCGATCAGGGCTTTTCCGGGTTCCAGGACTTCAAGCTGGCGCTGGCCAAGGAACTGGCGACCGACGAGCGGGTGCGAGACAGCGGCTTGCCCTCAGACGACATCCAGCGGCTGGTCGAAACCGCCATCATGTCGCTGCGCGAGACCGAGCAGTTGATCGTGCGGGAAGACATCGCCACCGCCTCGCGTAAGCTTCTCGGCGCGACTGCGGTCGAATGCTTCGGCATCGCCGCTTCCGCCGTGACGGCGCAGTACCTCGCCTACAAGATGACCCGCATCGGTAAGTTCAGCCGAGCGATGGGCGACGCGCATCTGGCGGTGATGGCGGCGGGAACCGCCCAGCCCGGCACTGTGCAAGTGGTGATCTCAAGCTCGGGCTCGACCATCGATGCCGTGCGCATCGCCGAGCTCGCGCGTTCCAAGGGTGCCTTCGTCATCGGCATCTCCAACCGTTCGAAGAGCCCGCTGATCGCCGCCTGCGACCTGGCGCTGATCGCTTCCTGGCCGGAGACGCCGCTCACCGGCGGAGCGTTCCCCTCGAAGATCAGCCAGTTGCTGATCGTCGATGCGCTGGTGGCCGAGATGACCAGGCAGGATCCGAAGCGGCTGGTCGAGCTCAGCCGCACGGCGGAGGTCGTGAGTGACCGCAGCTTCTGATTTGCCGGTGCTCGCCATCGACATTGGCGGCACCAAGATCGCCACCGCCGAGGTGAGCGGCGGCAGTATCGCCAACCGGCGCCAGGCGCCGACGCCGCGCACCGGCAGGGGCGACGATCTCATCGCAGCCATCGCCGAGCTGGCGCAGGACGGCGGCTTCGGCGCGGTCGCCGTCGCCACCACTGGCATCGTGCGCGACGGCGCGCTGACCGCGCTCAACCCTCAGACCCTGCCGATCGAGGACGGCTACCCGCTGGCTTCGGTGATCGAACGCGCCTTCGGCATGCCGCCGCTCGTCGTCAACGATGCGCAGGCGGCCGCCTGGGCCGAATACACGCTTGGCGCCGGCAAGGGTTTTCGCAGCTTCGCCTTTTTCACCGTTTCAACCGGCATTGGCTGCGGTCTTGTCGTGGATGGCAGGCTGGAAAGCGGCGCCACCGGCCTCGCCGGCCATGTCGGGCATACGCGCTCCGAGCCTGGCGGCATTCTCTGCGGCTGCGGCCGGCACGGCTGCCTGGAGACCGTCGCTTCCGGTACGGCGCTCGCACGGCTCGGCAGCGAACGCCTCGGCCGCAAAGTCGCGGCGCCCGATGTGTTCTCGGCGGCGGCGGAAGGCAACGGCGTTGCCACCAAGATCATTGCCGGCGCGGTCGATGCGCTGGTCAACGGCTTCGCCGACCTGACGGCGTCGGTCGATGTCGACTGCTTCGCCATTGGCGGCGGCGTTGGCCTCGCGCCTGGCTTCATCGAAGCGTTGCGGGTGCGCTCGCTCGACCTGCCGCGCATCTTCCAGCGCCCCATCGTCGCCGCGCAAGCCGGCGCCGATGCTGGGCTGCTGGGCGCAGCCATGCTCGCCCGATTAAGAGTATGATGGAAATTGTCATCCAAAATATCTTCTTGACAAAAACTTTCATCGACGCTTGATTAGCGGGGTAATGCTCTACCAGGAGATGCCCCGGTGCAGGCCAAGCAGGGCGATTTGTTCGCCACACTCGATGGAACGATGGTCGTGTCCTGCCAGGCCGAGCCCGGCATGCCGCTCGACGCTCCCGGCCACATCGCGGCCATGGCATGCTCCGTCGTGCTGGGCGGCGCTTCTGGCATCCGTATCGAAGGCGCAGCGAACATCGCCGCTGTCCGCAAGATGGTGAAAGTTCCGGTCATCGGCCTGATCAAGGCGAAGCGCGACGACACCGAGGTCTACATCACGCCCTCGCTCGACGACGTCGCTGCGGTTGTCGAGGCCGGCGCCCACATCGTCGCCATCGACGCCACCAGCCGGCCGCGTCCGGCCAGTTTGAAGGATATGTTCGCCGCCATCGCGGTAAGGGGGCGGCTCTCGATGGGCGATGTCGCCACGCTGGACGAAGGCCGGCGAGCGCTCGATGCCGGCGCCGACCTCGTCAGCACCACTATGGCCGGCTACACGGATTACTCCAGCGAGCAGCGCGGCCCCGCCTTCGACCTGATGGAAGAGTTCGCCCGCGCCGGCCTGCCCTTCGTCGCAGAAGGCCGCATCTGGAGCCCGCAGGAAGCCGTCCGCTGCTTCCAGCTCGGCGCCCGCTTCATCGTTGTCGGCGGTGCCATCACCCGGCCCGATGCCATCACCCGCCGTTTCGCCGACGAAGTCGCCGCCTGGAGCGCCCGTCCGCAACTGAAAAGGAACCCCAAATGATCAAGCGCCGCCGCGTCGCCGTCATCGGTGCTGGCTTCATGGGTTCCATGCATGCCGGCATCTTCGCCAACATGGTGGGCTCCGAACTCGCGGCCATCGTCGATCCCAATCGCGCCCTGGCCGAAGCTGTGGCGGCGAAGGCTCCGGGCTGCAAGGTCTATGACAGCCACCAGGCGTTGCTGGCCGCCGAGCGCGATGTCGATCTCGTCTCGATCTGCACGCCCGACAATCTGCATCTGGCGCCGGCGGTAGCCGTCGCCGAAGCCGGAATCAACGTCTTCGTCGAGAAGCCGATCTCGTCAAGGGTCGAGGACGCCAAGGCCATCATCGCCGCTTGCGAGGCGGCCAAGGTCAAGCTCGGCGTCGGCTACCTGCTGCGCTTCGACCCGCGTTACGCCGGTGCCAAGGAGCTGATGATTTCGGGCAAGATCGGCGAGCCGATCCACATTTATGCCCGCCGCAACAGCGCCCGTACTGAAGGGCCGAAACGCTATGGCGGCAAGCTGCCGCTGGCGCTGCATGTCACCGTTCACGACGTCGACATGGTGCTGTGGATGCTGGAAGGCCAGACGCCGGTCTCCGTCTACGCGCAACAGACCGACAGGTTGCTCGGCGCCTCCGGCACGCAGGACAGCATCGCGGCAATCGTGCGCTTTTCCGGCGGCACGGTGGTCAATTTCGAGAGCGCCTGGTCGCTGCCGTCAGGCGCGCGCCACATGATCGATGCGCGCATGGAGCTGATCGGCACGAACGGATCCTTCGAGGTCCAGTGCGGCGACAGCGGGCTCTATTTCGCCGGCAATGAGGGGTCGCGCGAGATCGACACCCAGCACTGGCCCCTGCTCAACGGCCGCATCGATGGCGATCTGGCGCGCCAACTCGCCGGCCTGATCGACTGGCTGGATGGCGCGGCGATGCCGATCGCCACCGGCCGGGAAGCCCTTCGTTCGCTCGAACTGACCCTTGCCATGATGCAATCGGCGGAGAGCGGCGAAATCGTGCGCCTCGGTTGAACTCAGGCAAACCGACGGCGCGAAACTGAACGAGGCCAAGCGGCCCAACAATGGGAGACGAAAACATGCTGAACAGACGCAATGTGTTGATGCTTACCGCGGCGGTGGCCACACTTGTCACGGCCTTGCCGGCCTCGGCCGACGATAAGGCCTTCAACGGTGTGCAGATCTCGGTGCTGCTCGAGGGCCATCCGACCACCGACGCTATCCAGAAGATGCTGCCGGAATTCAAGGACAAGACGGGCATCGATGTGGCTATCGAAGTCGTTCCCGAGGCCGATATCACGGCGAAGGAGCTCTTGGAGTTCTCCTCCAAGTCCGGCCGCTACGACGTCGTCCAGAACAACATCATCTATCTGCCGGGTTTCGTGAAGTCCGGCTACATTGTGCCGCTCGACGATTTCCTGGCCAAGCACAAGGAGAATTTCGACAAGGCCGATTTCGTGCCCGGCTACTTCGACACCAACGTGCTCGACGGCAAGGTCTACGGCCTACCGGTCTATGGCGAGAGCACCTTCGTCATGTACCGCAAGGACCTCTTCGAAAAGTACGGGCTGGCAGCACCCAAGACCTTCAAAGACATCGAGAACGCCGCGAAGACCATCTCAGAAAAGACCAACAAGGAGATTGCCGGCATCACCATGCGCGGCCAACAGGGCATCCAGGGCGTCTATGTCTGGGCGGCCTATCTGTGGGGCTTCGGCGGCTCCTTCCTTGGCGCCGACGGCAAGTCGGCACTGGCGACACCGGAAGGCATCGCCGCGCTCGACGCCTTCACCAAAGTGCTGAAGGACTATGGCCCGGTCGGCGTCGCAAATTTCGGCTGGGAGGAGAACCGGCTGCTGTTCCAGCAGGGCAAGGCGGCGATCACGCTCGATGCCACTGTCAACGGCGCCTACAATGAGGATCCTGCGGTCTCGACGGTGGTCGGCAAGGTCGGCTACGTGCCGGTGCCAATGAAGTCGACCTCGCCCAAGGGTGGCTCCTCCTCGCTCGCGGTGCATTCGATGTATGTTTCGGCCGAATCCAAGAACCAGGAAGCGGCAGCACTCTTCGCCGCGTGGGCGACCGCCAAGGAGCAGCAGCTGAAGTCGATCGAGACCGATCCCAACTCCGGCGTGACATCGCTCTCGGCGCTCAACAGCGACAGTTTCGGCAAGCGCTACGGCGCCTTCAAGGAAGGCATGATCGCCGCGATCAACGCCGGCAATCCGCAATACCTGCCGACCGTGGAACAGGCGAACGAGATCATCAACAACACCGGCATCGCCGTCTCCAAGGCGCTAGCCGGAACCGCAAGCGCCGCCGACGCCCTGAAGGAAGCCGACGACGCCAACAACGCCGCGCTCGCCCGATAAGGCGAAGAGGCGTGCCCTGCCGCGTGCGCTCCCTGTGCGCGGCAGGGCGAGATCAATGGCGAGGTTGATGGATTGAGCACCGTGGCCACAGCGTCGGATCCGACCAGGCATTTCTTCCAGCCGGTTATCGTCTGCCTCACCGTGGCGTCGGTGGCGCTGACGCTGTTCGTCATCTGGATATCGCTGCACGACCTCTCGCTGATGCGGGCAGGGCGGGAAAAATTCGTCGGGCTGGACAACTACATCCGCTTCCTCGGCGATCCGCGCGCCATGGCCGCACTCTGGCGTACCGTGCTGTTCACGACGCTGGCGACCGTGATCGAGATCGCGCTCGGCCTTGCGGTGGTGCTTTTCCTCGACCGCGACTTCGCCATGAAGCGGCTGGTGCGGACGCTGCTTCTGGTTCCCATCATCATGACGCCTGTGGTGGTCGGCCTCACCTGGCGCTTCCTCTTCGACCCTGCCACCGGCATGGCGAACTACCTTTTGTCGCTGGTCGGCTTCGCCCAGGTCGACTGGCTGGGCAGCCCTCAGATCGCGCTGTTTGCGGTGCTGATCGCCGACATTTGGCAGTGGACACCCTTCGTCATCCTTCTGGTGATGGCTGCGCTTGAATCGGCGCCGACCGATCCGCTCAATGCCGCCCGCGTCGACGGCGCCCGCGAATGGCAGGTCACCTGGTATGTGCTGCTGCCGATGCTGCGCCGGGCGCTCGCCATCGTCGCGCTGATCCGGGCGATCGACAGCATCAAGGCTTTCGACCTTTTCTACATCATGACCCGCGGCGGCCCGGCGCTGTCGACCGAGACGCTGAACTATTACGGCTACATCGTCGCCTTCACCAATTTCGACATTTCCTATTCGCTCGCCATCGCCATCATCCTGACCATCTTCACCAATGTCGCGCTCTTGACCATGTACAGCGTTCTGTTCCCGAAGACGGGGGACCGCTGATGGCAAGGCGCGCGCTGTTCTACGTCGGTCTGCTGCTTCTGCTGCTGGCAGTGCTGTTCCCGCTCTATTGGGTGGTCGTCACCTCCTTCAAGACGACGCGCGATGCCTTCGCCATCCCGCCCGTCTGGCTGTTCAGTCCGACGCTCGACAACTACCGCACCGTGTTCGCCAATCGCGGGTTCCTGAGCGCTTTCGCCAACTCCTTCATCATCTCGATCCTGTCCAGCGCGCTTGCCGTGGCCATCGGCTCGATCGCCGCCTACGGGCTGGCGCAGCAGCCCGCCGAGTTGCGCCGCTCCAAGGAGAAATTCATCCTCAGCCTGCGCATTGCGCCGGCATTGCTCTTTGTCATTCCGATGTATTATCTGGCGACCCGCATCGGCGCGTTGAACAAGCACTGGCTGCTGATCGCGGCCTATGCCTTCGTCAACGTGCCCTTCGCCATTTCGCTGCTGATCACCTTCTTCGACGACATTCCGAAAGAATTGCGCGATGCCGCCCGCGTTGACGGCGCGCGCGAGTTCAGGGTCTTCTGGCACGTCTATCTGCCGGCGGCACGGGGCGGCATCGTCGCCACGTTGATCCTGTGCGTGCTGTTCACCTGGAACGAGTTCTTCGTCGCTCTGGTGCTCACCGGCCGCGACACGCAGACGCTACCGGTTTCGATAACCTCGTTCCTGACATTCCAAGGCATCCAGTGGGGCGCGCTGACCGCGGCCGCCACCCTCATCATGCTGCCGATGATCGTGCTCGGCGTCCTGGTGCAGGGGCAGATCGTGCGCGGCATGACGCTTGGCAGCGTGAAGGGATAGGAAGTTTCGATGGCGCAACTCTCGATCAGGTCGGTATCGAAATCCTACGGCGCGGTTCGGGTTCTGGACGACGTCTCGGTCGAGGTGGAGGAGGGCTCGTTCGTCGTGCTGCTCGGCCCGTCCGGCTGCGGGAAGTCAACGCTGCTGCATGCGGTCGCCGGGCTCAACCCGATCGATTCCGGCACTATCGTTATCGGCGACCGCAACGTCACCAATCTTACCGCGCGGGACCGTGATGTCGCCATGGTATTCCAGTCCTACGCGCTATATCCAACCATGACGGTGGCGCAGAACATTGCCTTTCCGCTGAAGATGCGCGGCCTCGACCGCGAGACATCGGGCGAGAAGGTCGCGGACGTTGCGCGCCTGTTGCAGATCGAGCCGCTCATGTCACGGCTGCCACGCGAGCTTTCCGGCGGCCAGCGCCAGCGCGTCGCCATCGGCCGGGCGCTGGTGCGCGATCCACGCCTGTTCCTGTTCGACGAGCCGCTCTCAAACCTCGACGCCGCCTTGCGTACCGAGCTCCGCGCCGAGATCAAGCGCCTGCACCAGTCGATCCGCCGCACCATGGTCTATGTCACGCATGACCAGACCGAGGCGTTGACGCTGGCCGACAAGATCGTCGTGCTGAAGGCAGGCAAGATCGAGCAGACCGGCACGCCACTCTCACTCTACGACGATCCAGACAATGCCTTCGTGGCCGGCTTCATAGGCACGCCGCGCATGAATTTCCTCAAGGCGACTGTGGCGGATGACGGCAAGGCACTGCTCGCCGGCGAGGCGAAGGTGGACATAACGCATCTGGCAACGAGGCTGGAGAACGGCCGGGCCGTCACGCTCGGCATCAGGCCCGAGCATCTCGACGAGAAAGAGGGTGTAACCCTGTCGCTCTCAGTCGACGTTACCGAACGTCTGGGATCGACCTCCTACGTGCACGGCGCCCTGGCGAGCGGCGAGAGCGTGGTTGCCGAACGGCGCGAGGACCAGCCGGGTTTCGGCGAGATGATCACGCTGCGCTTTCAGCCGACCCGGGCGCGGGTGTTCGATGGAGAAGGAAGCCGCATTCGCTGACGCCCTACCCAGGTTTGCGCACAGTTCGCAAGGGAGAGAGGGCTTCGGTCTGAAGCATCCGTAAGCGGACTGTCTGCTCGCGGCCCCGAGTCGGATATTGGCCCAAATCGCCATCCGCGAGAGCTAAAGCAACAACGTTCATGATTCACGTTACTGGTGGGGGGATAGCCCCTTCAAATCTCCGGGATGCTCTCGCGAAAAATTACCTGCAGCCGTGGCTGGTGCAGCTCGTAGGACAGGCTCCTGACGGAATGGGAGAGGATGTTGAGCGCCTCGCGCGCCTCGACGCGCGGGTTCTGGTCGATCACCGCATCCAGTGTGCCGTCGAGCAGCAACTCCTTGGTGCCGTCCGTCACCTCGTGGCCGAGGAAGATGATCTCCTTCGCGCGCCCGCGCTCCTTGAGCGCACGGGCGATGCCGGTGTTGCCGGCGCCGACATTGTAGATCGCGGCGAGGTCCGGATGCCGCTCGAGCAGGGCTGACGCCTCTGAATAGGCCTTCTCGCGGTCGTCGAGCATTTCACGCATCTCGACAATCTCCAGATTGGGCGATTCCTCAGCGAGGATGTGGCGAAAACCCATCTCGCGCTCCTCATGGCCGCGATAGGCGAGCGAGCCGGCGAACAGCGCGACCTTGCCCGGACGGCCCACACCCATGAAGCGGTTCAGCAGATAGCCGGCCAGACGACCGGCGGCGCGGTTGTCGATGCCGATATAGGCGACCCTCGGCACATGCAGGATGTCGGAGGCGATGGTGACGACCTTGATGTCGCTCGCCGACAGCGAGCGGATCGCTTCGCGCACCGTCGGGTGGTCAAGCGCGATGACGCCGACGCCTTGCGTCTGGCCGTGCAGGTCCTGCAGCAGGCGGGCGAGCCGGTCGGGGTTGAAGCCTTCGATCGTCGTCACGCGGACGTCGAGATCGGGCCGCGCCGATGCCTGCGCCTCGATGTGCCGGTGCAGCAGCTTGATGAAGGAGTTGGTGCCGGCCGGCAGCGCGAAGTCGAGCCGGATGACCTCGCCGTGCAAAACGCGCGGCGGCACCCCGTTCGGGCTTTCGGCGATGTAGCCAAGGCGCTGCGCCATTTCGAGCACGATCTCGCGGGTGCGCGCCCGCACGCCGGGCCGGTTGTTCAGCACGCGGTCGACGGTGGCGGCGGAAACGCCGGCTTCCCGGGCTACGTCAGTTAGGGTGGAACGCACCGTCTTTCATCTCCTCAACGCATCAGGATCACGCAATGCCGGCAGCCGGCCCGATGGCCACGACTTCTCGCCATCGGCGATTCTGATGGGAAATGATGTATCCGGCCTTGGCCGAAGCGCAAGCCGTCGGACTAAATCAGCTTGCCCCGCACGGCTATTCCGGGATGAGAAGACACATTTCCCATCAAATCGAGGCATCTGGAGCGGCATATGGACCCCGGTGTGACGCATTTCCTCGCTTCATTGCCATGTTGTGAGGTATTTTGATTATTTATGATGTTGACAGCCTTTCGATACTGCCGTCAATATCCCTCATGGGCTCGTGGAGGAAACGTGAGCCCTGAGGGAGGAATTCCAATGTCTGATCTGATCCGCATATCGCGACGCCGGTTGCTGGCGTCCGGAGGAAAGGCGGCGGTGTTCGTAGCCGCCACGGGTATCGCACCGCAATTCATTCGTCCCGGCCGCGCTTATGCCGCCGACGCACTGGCACCCGGCATGATCGGCGGCCCGACCGGCTTCGAGGGCGCCGAGCGCTACCAGTATGGCGCCGATACGCCGGAGGGCCGCGCCATCGACGCGGCCAAGGCGCTGAAGGGCGCCGGCAAGGCGCCGGCCAAGATCGTGCTCGGTCTTTCGGACGGCTCGATCGGCCAGCTGACGCAGCCGTTCCCGGCCGGCGCGCCGTCGATCAAGGATCTCTGGGAAAAAGAGACCGGCATTCCGATTGAAATCGTCGGCCTGCCGAACGGCCAGGAATTCACCAAGACGATGCAGGACATCTCCACCAAGGGTGGGGCCTATGACATCTATTCGACCGAATGGAACCGCCTCGGGGACCTCGCCGAGACCGGCGGCATCGCCAAGCTCGACGACTTCGTTGCCCAGTACAAGCCTGAGTGGGACGATCCCAAGACCGGCTATGTCGATGGTGCCAAGGGCGTGTCGCTGCTCAACAAATATCGCGGCTCGAACTATGGCGTGTCGCTGGACGGCGACTTCCAGACCTGGGTCTACCGCACCGACCTGTTCGGTGACGCAGCCGAGCAGAAGGCTTTCAAGGACAAGTACGGCTACGATCTGGCGCCGCCGAAGACCTGGAAGCAGCACGGCGACATCGCCGCCTTCTTCCAGCGCCCGGACAAGGGCCTGTTCGGCTCGACCGACCTGCGCAACCAGGGCTGGGGCTACACCAACTGGTACCAGCGCTATGTCTCCATGGCTTCGCCCAACCAGTTCCTGTTCGGCGACGACGGCAAGCCGCTGATCAATTCCGAACACGGCATCGCCGCCACCGACGAATATGTCGAATCGCTCGTCCACCACTCCCCGGATGCGATCTCCTGGGGCTGGCCGGAACAGTACGGCAATTTCGCCAAGGGCGGTGCGGCGATGACCTGCGCCTTCTCCAACCTGCCGAAATTCCTCGACAATGCCGGCAACAAGGATTCGGCCGTCACGGGCAAGATCGGCTCGATGCTGCCGCCCGGCCGCGAGATCGACGGCAAGCTGATCAGCCGCTCGGTGCTGTGGTTCTCGCTGACCGGCATGGTCTCGTCGCAGTCGAAAAACCAGGAGGTCGCCTATCTCCTGCTGCAATGGCTGGGCTCGGCCCGCATCTATGCCTGGATGAGCGCCAACCCGGGCGGCTATCTCGATCCGTTCCGGCTTTCGGATTTCTCCGATCCGCTGGTACGCCAGACCTATCACGCCTACCACATGGACGTGGTGCGCGAGACGGTCGCCCGCACGGTGCCGACCATCAACTATCCCGGCGCAACCGCCTTCCACAACGCGCTCGACGAAAACCTCATGGCCTCGCTGACCAAGGCCAAGACATCGGAGCAGGCGATGGCCGACACCGAGACCGAGTGGAAGAAGATCGCCCGGCGCATTGGCGAGGACAAATTGCTCGAAGCCATCCGAACCAACAAGGAGGCCTGGCCGACCGTTCTCGATCCGATCAGCTGATCCGTCTCCCTGGATCAGAGCCGGAGGGGAGGGGCGAAGGCTCTTCCCCTCCGCACTCAACGCCACCAGGAAAAGCAGCCAGATGAAGCGTTCCGTTCCTTTCGAGATATTCCGCTACGCCGCGATCCTCGCGGCGATGGCGGTGACGCTGGTGCCGATCCTGTGGATGGTGTCGATGGCCTTCAAGCCGATCGCCGAATGGTCGGCGACCGGTGCCGACCTGACATGGTGGCCGAAGAACCCGACGCTCAGCAATTTCCGCTTCGTGTTCGGCGAATCCACCAACAGCCTGATCGTCGCGCTCGACCGCACCGCACTGAAGCCGATCCTGTCGTCGCTTCTGTCGGCGGTATTCGGCACCGCCATCGCCATGTCGGCGGGCACGGCCGCGGCTTACGGCCTGTCGCGCTTCGGCTCGGGCCAGAACCTGCCGCTGGCGCTGATCCAGCTGCGGCTGTTTCCGCCGATGGCGGTGATGATCCCTGTCATGATCATGTGGTCGTTCCTGAATTTCACCGACAGCTGGTGGGGCCTGGCGCTGATCTACGGCATCGTCACTCTGCCCTTCGCCTTCTGGCTGATGAAGACCTTCTTCGACGACATGCCGCGCGAGATCGAGGAAGCCGCTTTGGTCGAAGGCTGTTCGCGGCTGCGCGTCTTCACCCGCATCACGCTGCCGATGATGCGCGCGCCGCTCGCAAGTGCCGCCCTCTTCGTCTTCATCCTCAACTGGTCGGACTATCTGATCGCGCTGCTTTTGACGACGCGCGAATGGGTGACGATCCCGGTCTACATGGCCTCGCTGTCGTCCTCGATGACCGGCCAGCTCTATGGCGCCAAGGCGGCTCTGGGGCTCATCGCCGCCGTGCCGCCCGTCATCATGGGCATCGCCATCCAGCGCCATCTGGTGCGTGGTCTCACCTTCGGGGCGCTCAAGCAATGAGCGCGGTGACTGTGACTGTTTCGGAGGACGACATGGGTGCCGCGCGTTTGAAGCCGGCCCTGCGTGACGAAGGCGCGCGGCTCGGCTTCCGGCTGACGCTGCCGGCGCAGATCCTGGTGCTGTTCATCTCGGTCTTCCCGCTGCTGATGCAGCTCTACATCAGCGTCACCGACTGGTCGCCGCTTTCGGGCCTCGGCTGGTGGAATGCCTGGGAGATGTGGAACAGTTTCGCGAACTACACCGACCTTGCAGCCGATGCGCGCTTCTGGAGCGCGCTGAAGCGCACGGCCATCGTCATGATCGTCTGCGTGCCGGCGGAATTCCTGCTGGGCCTCGCGCTGGCGACGCTGTTCGCCGACGATTTCCCGGGCAAGCGCATCTTCTATTCGATCCTGCTGATGCCGATGATGGTGGTGCCGGCGGTGGCCGGCTACATGTTCTTCATGCTGTTCCAGTCGGGCGGGCCAGTGAACGACATCCTGTCCGCCATATCGGGCACGCAGGTCACCATCGCCTGGCTGTCGGACCCGACCCTGGCGCTGATCGCGGTGATGATCGCCGACATCTGGCAGTGGACGCCGCTGATGTTCCTCATCCTGCTGGCCGGCCTCGTCGGCGTTCCGGAGGACCAGATGAAGGCCGCCACGCTGCTCGGCGCCAATCCGTGGCAGCGCTTTACCACCATCGTGCTGCCGAAGATGAAGACCATCATCATCATTGCGCTGGCGATCCGGGTGATCGAGAACTTCAAGATCTTCGACACGCTCTACATCATGACCGGCGGCGGTCCCGGCGTCGCCACCGAAACGATCTCGGTCTACATTTACAAGGTCACCACTCAGGATTTGATCTGGGGCTATGTCGCGGCAATCGCGCTCGCCATCCTGATCGTGCTCTCCATCGTTGCCGTGTTCGCCATGAAGCGAATGGCGCGGGCAAGGCAGGTGCCGGCATGAGCGCGATCCAACTGCGCAACCTCACCAAAACATTCGGTGACTTCACCGCGCTGAAGACCATGGATCTCGATATAGCGGATGGCGAGTTCATGGCGCTGCTTGGGCCGTCTGGCTGCGGCAAGTCGACGACGATGAACATGATCGCCGGCATGGAAGAGCCGACCAGCGGCAGGATCCTGTTTGGCGAGCGCGACATGGCCGGCGTGCCGATGGGCCGGCGCGGCGTCGGCTTCGTCTTCCAGAACTATGCCATTTTCACGCATATGACGGTGCGCCAGAACCTCGCCTACGGGCCGAGGATGCGCCGCGCCGCCAAAGCCGAGATCGACCGCCGCGTCGGCGCCATCGCCGAGCTGCTGCAACTAACGCCGCTGCTCGACCGCAAGGCCGACCGGCTCTCGGTCAACATCTTGCAGCGCGTGGCGATCGGCCGCTCGGCGATCATGGAGCCGGCGATCTTCCTGCTCGACGAGCCCCTGTCCAATGTCGATGCGGCGTTCCGGGCTGTCATGCGCATCGAGCTGAAACAGCTGCAGCGCCAGTTCAGGCAGACCATGGTCTACGTCACCCACGACCAGCTCGAAGCCATGACCATGGCCGACCGCATCGCCGTCATGGACCACGGCGTGCTGCAGCAGGTCGGCACGCCGCTCGAAGTCTACAACAATCCGGTCAATGTCTTCGTCGCCCGCTTCATCGGCGCGCCGGGCATGAACCTGCTCAAGGGCAGGCCGGCGGAGAGTGATCGCGGCCTGGTCGTCGATCTCAGGCCGCTGGGCATCACACCGCCGCTGCCGGATGAACTGGCGGCCACTTTGCGCGGTGCACGCGGCGATGTGCTCTATGGCTTCCGACCGGAGCAGGTGGCTTTGGCGCAAGACGGGCGCGGGCTTGCCATGCCTGTCACCTTCGTCGAGCGCATCGGCGCGCGCACCATCGTCCATCTCGGCCAAGGCGAGGGCGCCGTGAAGGCGGTCTTCGACAATGATGTCGGGCTGGCGATCGGGCAAACCGCAGTTGTCGCCCCCGACGCGTCGTCGGTACGTGTCTTCGATGCCTCCTCTGGTGTTGCGATGAAAGCAGGTTGAGATGGCTGACATCGTCTTTCGCAATGTGACTAAGCGCTACGGCAACACACTCGCCGTCGACGACGCCTCGTTCACCGTCAACGACAACGAGTTCTTCTGTTTCTTCGGGCCGCCGCTGTCGGGCAAGTCGACGATCCTGCGCCTGGTGCTCGGGCTGGAGACGCCTGATACCGGAGAAATCCTGATCGGCGGCAGATCGGTCAACGCTGCCTCGCCGGCGGAGCGCAATGTGGCGATGGTGTTCCAGAATCTGGCGCTGTTCCCGCATATGAGCGCGCTCGACAATGTGCGCTTTCCGCTGGTCGAACGCGGCGTCGCCGAGCTCCAGATCAAAAAGCGGGTCGCCGACGTCGCGGCCAAGCTGCATATCGGCCACATCCTGCACAAGCAGCCGGCGCAGCTTTCGGGCGGCGAGCGCCAGCGTGTGGCGATCGCGCGTGCGTTGGTGCGCGATCCCAATGCCTATCTGATGGACGATCCGATCTCAGCACTCGACGCCAGGCTGCGCGAAGAGACGCGGGTCGAGCTGAAGCGTATCCAGCGCGAGCTCGGCAAGACGCTGATCTATGTTACCCACGACCAGGAAGAGGCGATGTCGATCGCCGATCGTATCGCCATACTGGACAATGGCAGGATCCGGCAGATCGGCGCCCCGGCCGAGATCTATGACCGGCCGGCCAACACCTATGTGGCGCGGCTGCTCGGCTCGCCTGTCATGAACATCCTCAAATCGGCTCGGGGCGAGGGCGGCGTCGAAGCGGCCGAAGGCACGATCCAGATTGCCGACAAGGCTGCTCCCGTTGATGCTGTCGAGATCGGGCTGAGGCCGGAAGACATCAAGGTCAACCCCTGGGCGGGCGGGGGCTCGGGCCGCCCGGCACGGGTGTTCGAGGTCGAGCCGCTCGGCGGCTACACCGTCGTGACACTCGCCGCCGGGCAGGCGCGACTGAAGGCGCTGTTGCGCGGCCAGCCTGACATCAGGCCTGACGCGATGGTGGCGATATCCTGCGAGCCGGCCCGCGTGCATTATTTCGGGCAGAGCGGAGGCGCGTTGGCGAGATGATTGCGGCCGCGAGGACAGAGTTTCGGGAGGAAAGCATGACAGCCAAAGGCTTCGAGCCGGACGTGAAGGTCCGCACCAAGGAATACAAGATCGGCTGCGTCGGTGCCGGCATGATCATGGCCGAGTGCCATCTGGCAGCCTACAAGGAGGCAGGCTTTCCGGTGGTGGCGATCGCCTCACGCACGCCCGCGAACGCGCAAAAGGTCGCGACACGCTGGGGCATCCCGACCGTGCATGACACGCCGGAACAGCTTATCGAGGACACCAACGTCGAGATCATCGATCTGGCCTTTCCGCCCGACCTGCAGCCGGCGCTGATCCGCCATGCGCTGAAGCAGAAGCACATCAAGGCCATCCTGGCGCAGAAGCCCTTGGCGCTGTCGGTCGAGGAAGCCGTCAAGCTGCGCGACGAGGCGGCGAAGGCCGGCAAGATCCTCTCGGTCAACCAGAACATGCGCTATGACCAGTCGATGCGCGTGCTGGACCAGATCATCGACAGCGGCGCGCTCGGCGACATCGTCTTCGCGCAGATCGACATGCATGCCATCCCGCATTGGCAGACCTTCCTCGAGGACTACGACAGGCTGACGCTCGCCAATATGAGCGTGCACCATCTCGACGTGCTGCGCTTCCTGTTTGGCGACCCGGACGAGATCACGACGCTGACGCGCAAGGATCCGCGCACGACATTCGACCATCTGGACGGCATCACCGTCTCGACGCTGCGCTTCCCGTCGGGCGTGCTTGCCGTGTCGCTGGAGGACGTCTGGTCCGGCCCGCGCCAGGACGGCTACAAGGACGACCAGCACATCAACTGGCGTGTCGACGGTACCAAGGGCGTCGCCAAGGGCACGATCGGCTGGCCGACAGGGGCGGCTTCGACGCTGACCTATGCCTCGGCCGAGACGACCGGCGGCGAGTGGGTGAGCCCAAGCTGGGACACGATGTGGTTCCCGCATGCCTTCATCGGCGTGATGGAACAATTGCAGCATGCGGTGAAGACAGGCTCGCCGCCGGCGCTGTCGGTCGCCGACAACGTCAAGACGATGGCGCTGGTCGAGGCCGGCTACCGCTCGATGGCGGAGGGCCGCACGATCAGGCTTTCCGAAATCGCTATCTGATCACCGCAACTGAAACACCAGACAACTGAATCGCTTACAGGGAGGAATTCACACCATGATGCAGGCAGGTATTTTCACGGGCTATTTCCCGTACGGCCTCGAAGAGACGGCGAAGAAAATCCGCGGCCTCGGTTTCAACACGGTGCAGCTCGACCTGCACTTCAAGGATGTCGACCTGTCGGCCGGGCAGATCACCAAGGACAAGGCGAAGAAGGTGCGCGATGTCTTCCGCGACCACAATCTGCCGGCCTGCTGCGTGTCGGGCTATACCAACATCATCCATCCCGACAAGGCCGAGCGCGACAAGCGCGTCGGCTATCTCAAGGAGATCATCCGCAACGCTCGCCATTTCGGCTCGCCTTACGTGATCTCGGAAACCGGGACCTACAACACCGAATCTGACTGGGTGCATCACCCCAAGAACAAGACTGAGGAAGGTTTTGAGGAATGCCGCAAGGTGATCGCCGACCTTGCCCAGACAGCCTACGACCACGGCGCTGTGTTCCTGCTCGAAACCTATGTGAACAACGTCGTCGGCTCGGTCGAGGAAACGGTGAAGATGTTCGCGCAGGTCGACCACCCCGGCCTTGGGCTGTTGATGGATCCGACCAATTATTTCGAGACGCACAACATCGACAAGATGGACCAGATCCTCAACCAGGTGTTCGACACGCTGACCGACAAGATCAGGATTGCGCACGCCAAGGACGTCAAGCGTTCGGGTGGCGACAAGTCCGAGAAGCACGTCGATATCGGTGACGAGGATGCACTGGAGAGCCACACCTTCCGTGGCGTCGGCGAAATCGAACTGCCGGCGCCCGGCCTCGGCTCGCTGAACTACGATCTCTACCTCAAGCGGCTGTCGGAAAAGCATCCGAACATCCCCGTTATCATCGAGCATCTGTCGGAAGACGACGTGCCGCGCGCCAAGACATTCCTCGACGGGAAGTTCCGCGCCAACGGCCTGTGATGGCTCCAAACAGAGGGAAGAAAGAATGTTGAAATTCGCTTGTAAATTGGCGGCCGCCGCGACAGTGCTCGCCGGCGTCGCCCTCGGTACGACGGCGCGGGCACAGGATGGCCAGAAGACCTTCTATCTGCTGTCGCATGGTGGACCTTCCGATGCCTTCTGGATCGACTGGAACGCCGGCGCGACCAAGGCCTGCGACCAGCTCAAAGTGACCTGCAAGATCTCCTTCAGCGGCGGCGACATGGCGGCGCAGAAGGAGGCCTTCAACTCGGCCCTTGCCGCCAAGCCCGACGGCATCGCCACCACGTCGGCGCAGCCCGGCCTGTGGACGGAAGAAGTGAAGGCGGCCAAGGCGGCCGGCATCCCGATCGTGTTCTTCAACACCGACGATCCGGCGACCGGGCGCCAGGCCTATGTCGGCGCAGATCTCAAGGAGGCCGGCGCGATCTGGGCGAAGTATCTCGTCGACCACAAGATGGTGAAGCAGGGCGACAAGGTGTTCCTGCCGGTGGAGGTTCCCGGCGCCAGCTATCAGCAGCTGGAAACCGAGGGGATCGCCAGCGTTTTCGACCCGCTCGGCATCAAATACGACGTGGTCGATTGCGGCACCGATCCGGCCGGCATCATCGCCAAGATGACCGACTATATGGTTGCCAACAATCCGCCGGCCATCATCGCGCTCGGCGATTCCGTCGCGGCCAGCGTCAAGCGTGTGTTCGACGGCGCGGGCGTGCCGGCGGGCAAGATCCCGGTTGTTGGCTGGGGCAATTCCAAGGAGACGGCGCAGGCCGTCAAGGATGGCTTCGTCAACGCCGCCGCCTGGCAGTACCCGTCCGCGCAGGGCTTCATGCCGGTGGCACTGCTCGGGCTCGCCGCGTCGGGCGAACCGATCGGCTACGACATCCACACTTTCGGTCTCTACGACGCCTCCAGCGTCGACCCGATCCTGAAGCTTTACGACAAGAAGTGAGAAAAGCAGCGCCCGCTGCGAAAGCGGCGGGCGTCCTTCAAGCATGGTTCAAACAGTCATGACGATCGCCGCAGAAGACGAGATGCCTGTCGGGAAACGCAGATCGAGCCTGATACGCTCGCCGCAATTCTCCTCGCTCGTCATCCTCATTGTCCTGCTTGCGGTATTCGCCATCGCCGACCGCAATTTCCTGTCGCCGCTCAACATCTCCAACATGATGGCGTTCCTGCCAGAGCTCGGCATCATCGCGCTCGGCATGACGCTGCTTTTGACGGCGGGCGAATTCGACCTGTCCGTCGGCGCCGTGTTCGGACTGGCGCCGGTGGTGGTGATGCTTCTGGTGCAGAACGGCGGCTGGGCTATCGGCATCGCTTTGCTGGCCGGGCTTGTCCTGTGCATCGCGATCGGTGCGATCAACGGGCTGATCGTCACCAAGATCGGCATTTCGTCTTTCCTGGTGACGCTGTCGATTCTGCTCGTCGTGCGCGGGGCGGCGCTCTACATCACGCAGGGCTTTCCGCTGAAGTCCTGGGACCAGCCGGGCTTCTTCGTCACGCTGCTTGCTGGCAGCTTCAACATCGGCGCGTTTCGCTTCTATACCTCGCTCTGGTGGTTCATAGGGCTGTCGCTGCTTGCGGTCTATGTGCTGCGCTACGCCAAGCTCGGCAATTGGATCAGCGCCATCGGCTCCAACCGCAGCGCGGCGGTGGCGCGCGGCGTGCCGGCTGATGCCGTCAAGATATGGCTGTTCATCCTGACCTCGGTGCTTGCCGGGCTCGCCGGCATGATCAGCGCTTTTCGCATCTCGGCGGCCTCGCCCGTGGCGGGAACCGGCTATGAGCTCGAAGTGATAGCCATGGTGGTGGTCGGCGGCACGGCGCTCACCGGCGGCCGCGGCACGATCCTCGGCACCATCGTGGGCGCGCTGATGCTGCGCGCGATCCGCAACGGCATCGTGCTCGTCGGCGTGCCCGGGCTCGCCTACAACATCTTCGTCGGCGTCATTATACTCGCCATGCTCATCCTGCACGCGCTGCTGCAGAAAAACGCTGCGAGGAGCTGATGATGATGCAGGAAGTGCTCCGGCTGCAGAATTTGCAAAAATCCTTCGGTAGCGTGCGCGCGCTGAAGAATGCCTCGCTGACGCTCAAGGAGGGCGAGGTGGTGGCGCTGCTTGGCGACAATGGCGCCGGCAAGTCGACGCTGATCAAGGCGATCTCCGGCTTTTTCCCAATCGATCGCGGCGATATCTATGTGCGCGGCGAGAAGGTCTCGATCCGCTCGACGCGCGAGGCGATGGATCTCGGCATCGAGACCATCCACCAGGACACCTCGCTGGCGCCCGACCTCAGCATCGCGCGCAACCTGTTCCTTGGCCGCGAGCCGGTCAATCTCAAATGGCTCGGCGTCTTCGCGCCGCTCGATCTCGCCAAGCTGCGCGATGCTGCCTCGGCGCTGCTGAAGCGTGTCGGCATCTCGAAGAAGCTCGACGCTGACGCGTTGATCTCAACGCTGTCCGGCGGCGAGCGGCAGTCGATCGCGATCTCGCGCGCCATGCAGTTCGCCGCCAGGGTGATTATCCTCGACGAGCCGACCAACAATCTCGGCGTCGAGGAAACGCATGGCGTGCTACGCTTCGTGAAAGAGATGCGCGAGGCAGGGCATTCGGTGCTCCTGATCACCCACAACATCCACCATGTGTTCGAAGTCGCCGACCGCATCGTCGTCATGCGGCGCGGCGAGATCGTCGCCGAGCAGACCGTCGCCGACACCGACCTTCTGACGGTGGAAAGCCTGATAACCGGCGCCGACCTGTCGTCCCTGATGAAAAGGGCGCTGTGACGGCATGGTGAAGCTCTACGGCCAGATGCTTTCGCGCCGGCAGGTCGCCGAACGTTCCGGCATGCTGTCGCAATTCGCCGGCGTGCGGCTGATGACGCTTGGCGACGGTGTCGAGCGCGGCATCCGCATGCTCGAGTTCCGCACCGGCTCGGGCATGCGCTTCACCGCGCTCGTCGACCGGGCGCTCGACATCGCCGATTGCGAATATAAGGGCCAGGCCATCGGCTGGCATTCGCCGAGCGGGTTCCGCAACCCGGGCCTGCACGACTATGAAGGCGAGGATGGGTTTGCTTGGGGGCGATCCTTCTCCGGCCTGCTCGTCACCTGCGGCCTCGACCACATTCTCGGCCGCAACGAGGTTCCGGCCGAAAACTATAATTATCCTGGACGCAAGACGGTCACGCATTCACTGCACGGCCGCGTTGGAACCATCCCCGCGCGGCTGACCGGCTATGGCGAAAGCTGGGACGGCGACCGCTGTGTTTTGTGGGCGGAAGGCATCGTCCAGCAGGCAAGCGTGTTCGGCGAGGATCTGCACCTCATCCGCCGCATCGAGGCCGATCTCGGCGGCAGTGAAATCCGGGTTTCGGACCGCGTCGTCAATCACGGCTTCCACCGCACGCCGCACATGTATTTCTACCATGTCAATGTCGGGCATCCGCTGCTCGACGAAGGTTCGCGCTACCTGGCGCCGATCCGCGACGTGGTCTGGGCCGCGCATGCCGGCGAGCGCTACCAAGCGCAGAAGATCGGCTACCGGACCGTGCCGGCGCCTCAGTTCGGTTTCAGCGAACAGGTGTGGCAGCATGAGCTCGGCGCCGACGCCAGGGGCGAGGTGCCTGTGGCCGTAGTCAACGACCGCCTCGGCCTCGGCTTCGAGGTCGTCACCCGCAAGGACCAACTGCCTTGTTGTTACGAGTGGCAGAATTTCCAGGCCGGGCAGTATGCGCTTGGCATCGAACCGTCAACACACCATGTGCTCGGCAATCTTGCCGCGCGCGAGCGTGGCGAGATGATCTGGCTGGAGCACGGCGAGACCCGCGCCTATGACGCGGTCTTCCGCGTCCTCGACGGCAAGGAGGCGATCGCCGGCGCCGAAGGCAGGATCGCGGCGATCGCCCGCCAGCCCGAGCAGGATTACCCTCAGCCGTCCGGCATGTTTCCAAGACTGGCGGGCATGACATGAGCGTGACAATTATCCTTGGCAAGCCCTTCGGCCGGCGGACCGGATTACCAGCGGTGCGTGAATATTGGAGGCCAATGTGACGATGGCGAAGAAGCGCGACTACAGCCTTGTCGGCGAAGGCACGCGACGGGCGATCGAGACCGGACTTGCCTCGGCCGAGTGGTACCACACCGACGTGTCGCGCAAGACCATGAAGGAATTGATGCAGCGCTCCGACGGGCCGGCGATCCGCGACACCCTCATCTGGATCGTGCTGATCCTGGGCTCGGCCGCCGGCATAATCTGGTTCTGGGGCACATGGTGGGTCGTGCCGTTTCTATTCGTTTATGGCGTGCTCTACGGTTCGTCGAGCGACTCGCGCTGGCATGAATGCAGCCACGGCACGGCCTTCCGCACGCGCTGGATGAACGATGTCGTCTACCACATCGCCTCGTTCATGCTGATGCGCAATCCGGTGCAATGGCGCTGGAGCCATGCGCGCCACCACACCGACACCATCATCGTCGGCCGCGACGCCGAGATCGCGGTGATGCGGCCGCCGGATCTCTTGAAGGCGGCGCTCGCCTTCACCGGCATCCTCGACTTCCGCTATTCGCTGCCGACACTGGTGCGCCAGGCGTTCGGCAAATTATCGGAGGACGAGAAGAGCTACATCCCGGAAATGGAGCAGCATAAGGCGGTGATCGCGGCTCGGTGGCATATGGTCGTCTACGCCGCGACGATCGCTCTCGCGATCGCGCTTAAATCATGGATACCGCTGGTGCTGATCGGCCTGCCGCGCCTCTACGGCACCTGGCACATGGTGCTTACCGGCCTCCTGCAGCATATCGGGCTGGCCGACAACGTCACCGATCACCGGCTGAACACGCGCACGGTCTACATGAACTCGATCAGCCGGTTCATCTACTGGAACATGAACTACCATGTGGAGCATCACATGTTCCCGATGGTACCCTATCACGCGCTGCCGAAGCTGCATGAGCTGATCAAGCACGACCTTCCGGTGCCGAACCCATCGATGTGGCACGCCTATCGCGAGGTGTGGCCGGTGCTGCTCAGGCAGCTCAAATACGAGGACTATTATCTCAAGCGCGAGTTGCCGCCGACGGCCAAGCCCTATCGCGGCGAGTTCCACGATCTCGACATAACGGCCGCGGCCGCCGAATAGGTGTCGCGTGGTAATCCAGAAAAAGATGATGGCCGGAGAAAGATGATGGCGGAGTGGGTTGAAGCGTGCGCGGTCGACGACGTGGACGAGGAGGATGTGATCCGCTTCGACCATGGCGGCCGCACTTTCGCGATCTATCGTTCGCCGGACGACGAGTTCTTCGCGACCGACGGGTTCTGCACGCATGAAAAGGCGCATCTCGCCGAGGGGCTGGTGATGGACGACATCATCGAATGCCCCAAGCACAATGGCCGCTTCAACTACAAGACTGGCCAGGCCAAGGGCGCGCCGGTCTGCGTCAACCTCAAGACCTATCCGGTCAAGATCGAGGCCGGCAAGGTGATGATCGAGATCGGCTAAGGCGGTGGGCGAAATCAACAGGGACATTGCGATGAGCCGAAAGAGACCGACCGTTGCCGATCTGCGCGCCATGAAGGGCAAGCGACAACTGACCATGCTGCGCGTGCTGACGCTGGAAGAAGCGGAGGCCGCCGAGCGGGCCGGCATCGACATTGTCTCGGTGCCGCCGGAACTGGTTCTCAATCCGCAATATCGCGATGCCGCGCCCAGCCTCTTCACCATGCCGGGCGACAACTTTTTCGAGATCGGCACGGCCGACGATTTCGTTCGCTGGTCGTTCCGCCTCTACAAGGCGGGCGCCGACGCCGTCTATTGCAGCGCCGGCTATGCCACGATCAAGCGCATGGCCGACGATGCCATTCCCGTCATCGGCCATGTCGGCCTGATCCCCTCGCGCGCCACCTGGACCGGCGGCTTCAAGGCGGTCGGCAAGACCGCCGACACCGCCATGCATGTGTTCGAGGCGGTCAAGCAGCTGGAAGCCGCCGGCGCTATCGGCGCTGAGATCGAGGTGGTTCCGGTGGAAGTGGCGAAAGCGATCTCCGAGCGCACCCCGCTCATCATGCTGTCGATGGGCGCGGGCACGGGCTGCGACGCGCAATATCTGTTCGCCGAGGATATTCTCGGCACCAATCGCGGTCACATGCCGCGCCATTCGAAAGTCTACCGCAACTTCGCCGCCGAATATGACCGGCTGCAACAAGAGCGCATCGCGGCGTTTTCCGAATATGTCGCGGACGTCAACAGCGGCGGCTACCCGGAAGACAGGCATATCGTGCACATGGCTCCGGACGAACTAACCCTGTTCTTTGAACACCTGAATAAGGCGAACTCTACTCTCTCCAATAGTCTGGCCTAGCGGCGCGCAACAAATTCGAATTCCCATGGTCGGCCGCCGGAACGGCTGCTTTGCGCCTCATGTCGACCCTAGGACCAGCTTGGCCGCTTCCTGAAAGCAGACATTGTCCTGCGGCTACACTAGAGGTCCTGATAACGCCAGCACTGAACCTCCACTACGCATCTGGTCGGTTGGCGAAAACATCGCACATATGCTCAAAGGCTCGTGCGACGGCGAGACGGGGTGGGGCGACCGCTGGGTCCTGCTCGGCTTCGACCACGAGCCACCCGCCATAACCTTGATCCCTGACAAAGCGGGCAATTGGGACGAAGTCTACGATCCCATCTCCCGGCACTGTGAATACTCCCCTGCGCACACCGGCATTGAAGCTCAGATCGCCGGTACGGACTTCTTCCAGAACCGGCCTGCGGATATCCTTGAGGTGGATATGGTTGATACGGTCTCCAAAGCGCTCGATCAGTCGGACGTAGTCAAAGCCGGCTGCCACGGCGTGACCGGTGTCGAGCAGCAAGCCTGTCTGTGGTCCCACTTTGTCGAAGATTCCCGAGATCTCGTCGAATGTCTCGGCAACCATCATCAGATGATGATGGTACGCAAGTTTAAGATCGTACTCCTCGGCAAGACGCTTCGCGAACTCGGTCAACCGCGCAGCATACGCAGCCATGTCCGCCTTTGGCATGATTACTCGCTTTGACATCGGAACATCGAGCGGCGATCCCGGCGTCATCATCGCGACCTCGCCGTAAACCATCACTTTGCAATCCATCGCGTGCAGGAGGCCGGCATGGCTGGCGACCGCTTCCATTTCTTCGCCAACGCCATGTTCAGCTAGTTTTCCCGAATGCCAGCCGGACGCCAGGGCGAGACCATGGCTAGCAAGCAGCGGGCTCAGGGTGTTTGCATCTCGCGGAAACTTTCGCCCGAGCTCCACGCCATGATATCCAGCATCGGCGGCGTCACGCAGGCAGGTTTCCAGCGGTATATCCGCGCCAAGGTCTTCAAGAACGTCGTTCGCCCAGGACAGCGGACTGACGGCTAGTCGCACGTCGGGCGGCAGCAAGATATCAATCTGGGTCATTGCATTCCCTGCACAATGTTCGATTGGAACTGAGAGGCCTAGGCAGGACAACGTTCGCCGTTTCCCCGATTGGCTCTGAGAAGTATCTCAGGCAGAATTCCTGACGATGAGCTTTCCCGGCAGTGTGACAGTCTCAGGGGGCCGCCGCCCGGTAATCATCTCGATGACAACCTCAACCATTTCGTCCTTCGGCTGCTCGTATGTGGAAAGGCCATAGACCGATGCTCCGCCCAGCTCGTAATTGTCGAAGCCGATGACGGCCATGTCCTGCGGCACACGCAAGCCAAACTGCCCGCGGATTTCGTCAAGCGCGCCGATGGCCAGGATGTCGTTCTCGCACATGAGGACGTCGACCCTATCCTTGGCGTCCGTATTCTGAAGATAGTGGCGAACGGATTCTGCTCCGGCCTGCGCGCTATACCTTTCCGCCGATATCACCGCGGTCTCGTCTACACCCTTCTGTTTCCAGAAATCGATGAAATGATGCCGGCGCCTGAGCGCCGTGGAGAGGGCCGGCGCCCCAGCCATGAAGCCCGGACGCCGGTATCCCTTTTCATAAAGATGATCGACGATCTCCTTCAACGCCAGCTCGGCGTCACAGACAACGGCAGGCACGCCATCAATCTGGCTGTCCCTTGCCAGCACGAACATCGGCGGCATGCTCCGGCCCAGCCGCCTGTCATTCAACGTTTCGCTGCGAAAAGCAGTGCCGAACATGATGATGGCATCGACCTGGCGCTGATCCGCGTTGAGCAGGGCACGCACATGATCGAAGTGATTGTTGATGTTGATCAGCATGGCGACCAGCCCTTCAGCCTGCAGCCGATCGGTCAAAGTCTCCAGGAAGGGCAACTTCTGAGGGTTGGCAAAGTCGTCGACGAAGATCGCCACCTGATGCGTAAGATTGGTGGCCAAGCTGCGGGCGAGGAGGTTCGGCGAGTAGTTAAGCGCCGCTGCAGCCTGCAGAACCCTACGTTTGCTCTCCTCGGTAATCGATGCGCCCGGCGTGAACGCACGGATAACTGTCCATTTTGAGACGCCGGCCGCATCTGCCACGTTCTTCGCCGTTGCCCGCCTTCTCATGAAGCCTCCACAAAATGAAACGTCCATTCCATTTTCTGATTCCGTGAAATGAACGCTTGCTTTTAGCGTATCAAAAGCTATGATGCACGCGTTTGCACCCGGTAGCAAACGCATTTGCACCCGGTAGCATTCGCTTTTTTGCCGCCTCAGGAGGAGACGGCAACGTTAGGAGGAGCAGATGAAATCCATTCTAAAGAGACTCGCAGTCGGTGCCGTCATCCTCGGTGCAGCAGCTTCAGTGGCCATCAGCGCCAGAGCTGAGGATATTTCCATTATCGCGGTCACCCACGGACAGGCGTCAGATCCATTCTGGTCCATCGTGAAGAACGGGATGATGCAGGCCGGGAAGGACAGCAATGTCAAAGTCGACTATCGCGCTCCGGAAACCTTCGACATGGTGGCAATGGGCCAACTGATCGAGGCTGCCGCTAATCAGAAGCCTGCCGGCATCGTCATCTCGGACCCTGACCCGGATGCGCTCGGTCCGGCAATCGAGAAGGCTGTCGCGGCCGGCATTCCGGTGATTTCGATGAATTCAGGCATCTCGGCGGCAGAGAAGCTCGGCATCAAGCTGCATGTTGGCCAGGACGAAGGCCCAGCGGGCATCAAGGTCGGCGAGAAATTGAAATCCCTCGGCCTGAAGCACGTTCTCTGCGTCAACCAGGAAGTGGGCAATGCCGCTCTCGACCAGCGTTGTGCCGGCACCGAAAAGGGTTTTGAGGGCGGCAAGGTGACCGTGCTGCCGACAACGGCCGATCCGGCCGAAATCGAAGCGAAGATCCAGGCCGCGCTCACATCCGATCCGTCGATCGACGTGGTGCTCGGTCTCTCGGCCCCGCTCGTCGGCGAGCGTGCGGTCGCAGTCGTCGAGAAGATGGGCGTCGGCGACAAGGTGAAGGTTGCCTCCTATGACCTGTCGGCGGGCTTCCTGAAGGCGGTTGCCGACGGCAAGGCTTTGTTCGCGGTCGATCAGCAGCCCTATCTGCAAGGCTATCTGCCGGTGACGTTCCTCGCGCTCTATGCCCGCTACGGTACGATCCCCGCTGGCAATGTGCCCTCCGGTCCGAGCTTCGTCGAGAAGGACACGGCCGCTTCCGTCATCGAGAAATCCTCCCAAGGCATCCGCTAATGCGAAGCTGCCGGCCCTCGCTTCGGCGGGGGCCGCCTTTGCAAGTGCCGGAAGGCGGACCACGTCCGCCAGCATCTGGACCAAAATCGGGAGGAAAGAATAATGACTGCGACCACATCTCATTCCGATGAGCGGCTGAAGAAGGTCTCCTCGATGACCGCGCTTCTGCGGCGACCCGAACTCGGCGCCGTTGCGGGCCTGGTGCTCGTATCAATCTTCTTCTTTTTCACCGCGAATCCGGCGATGTTCACGCTCGCCGGAATAATGAACTTCATGGCGCCAGCCGCCCAGCTTGGCATTTTGGCCATCGGCGCTGCGCTGCTCATGATCGGTGGCGAGTTCGATCTTTCGATCGGATCGATGGTGGCCTTTGCCGGTTTGGTCTTCGGCACCGCGCTCGTCGTCTGGCATGCGCCGCTCAGCGTCGCGATCATCGTTGCCGTCGCCTTCGCGGTCTTCATCGGCGTCACCAACGCGCAGATCACCATGCGCACCGGCCTGCCCTCCTTTATCGTTACGCTTGCCTTTCTCTTCATTTTACGCGGGCTGACGCTGGTCGGCTTGAAATGGGCAAGCGGCGGTTCCACCCAGCTTCGCGGCATGAAGGAGGCAGTCGCCGGCAGCCCGCTTGCGCCGTTCTTCTCGGGAGACGCTTTTTCTGGTCTGTTTTCATGGCTGGCCTCGAAGGGCATCATCGAGGTATTCCCCAGCGGCGCTCCAAAGGTGCCGGGCATTCCCGTCGAGATCCTGTGGTTCATCGCGATCGCCCTTCTTGCAACATGGGTTCTGCTGCGGACGCGCTTTGGCAACTGGATTTTCGCCGCCGGCGGTGACCCCCGCGCTGCTCGCAAATCGGCCGTGCCGGTCGCAAGGGTAAAGACAACGCTCTTCGTAATCACAGCGCTCTGCGCCACTCTGGTTGCCATTCTCACTGTTCTGGATGCCGGTTCGACCGACGCCCGCCGCGGCTTCCAGAAGGAGTTCGAGGCGATCATCGCAGCTGTCATCGGCGGGTGCCTGCTGACGGGAGGCTATGGCTCGGCAATCGGCGCCTTCTTCGGGTCGATCGTGTTCGGCATGGTTCTGATCGGCCTTACCTACACCTCGATCGACCAGGATTGGTACCTCGTCTTCCTCGGCGGCATGCTGCTGATCGCGGTCATCTTCAACAACGTCATTCGCAAGCGCGTAACGGGAGAACGCTGATGGCCACGTCCCAAACGCCCCTCATCGAGGTCAAAGACATCGTCAAGCATTTCGGTTCGGTCATTGCGCTCAACGGTGTGTCGATGAGCGTCAATGCGAACGAAGTGCTTTGCCTATTGGGGGACAACGGCGCTGGCAAGTCGACGCTGATCAACACGCTCGCCGGCGTGCACAAGCCGACGTCCGGACAATTCCTGGTCGAAGGCCAGCCGCGCCTGTTCTCGGGACCGCGCGATGCCCTCGATGCCGGCATCGCCACCGTGTATCAGGATCTTGCCATGATCCCGCTGATGTCGGTGACCCGCAACTTCTTCATGGGACGCGAGCCCGTGGTCGGTTTCGGACCTTTCAAACGCATGGATATGGAGCACGCCGACAACATCACACGAGACGAGATGCACAGGATCGGCATCGACGTGCGTGACCCTCAGCAGGCCGTTGGAACGCTTTCAGGCGGCGAGCGTCAGTGTATTGCGATCGCCCGCGCGGTTTATTTCGGCGCCAAGGTCCTCATCCTGGACGAGCCGACGTCCGCTCTTGGCGTTGCCCAGACCTCCATGGTGCTGAAGTACATCGGCCAGGTCCGCAACAAGGGTCTCGGTGTGATCTTCATCACCCACAATGTCCGTCACGCCTATGCCGTCGGCGACCGCTTCACGGTGCTCAATCGCGGCAAGACGCTCGGCACTTATAGGAAAGATCAGATCGGCATCGACGAGCTCCAGAACCTGATGGCAGGCGGCAAGGAGCTGCAGTCGCTCTCAGAGGAACTCGGCGGAACGATCTGATCGAGAGCTTTTCACATGTCGGTGCGGCGCAATCGCGCCGCACCACCCGTCGTCATACCCAGAATACGAGAACCGCCAATGAGTGGACCTACAACCTCTCCTTTCCCCCTCGCAGCCTGCGCCGAGATGCTGTGGTGCGACAAGCCGATCGATTGGCGCGCCTCGCGCCTGAAGGAGATGGGCTTTGGTGTCGGTCTCTGGAATTGGCCGGAGCACGACCTCAATAAGCTGGAAGCAACTGGCGCGACCTTCACGATCATGAACGGCTACCTTGCCGGTCGTCTGACCGACGACGAAGGCGCGGCCGAACTGATCAGAACGGCCCGCGAGACTGCGCAGGTCGGCAAGCGGCTCGGTGTGCAGCGCCTCAACCTTCACGGTACCGGTCTGGGGGACAGGGGCCTCCCCGTCCAGCCCATCGAAGTGGTGACCGGTGCCATGTGGCTGAAGGCGCGCGACACACTCTGCCGCGTCGTCGAACTGGCCGAGAAGGAAGGGGTCACCTTCACGCTCGAGAACCTCAACCTGCCGGTCGATCATCCAGGTGTGCCCTTCGGCCGCGCTGAGGACACGCTGGCCCTGGTTTCGAACGTCAACCACCCGCGGCTGCGCCTGAACCTCGATCTCTACCACGCCCAGATCGGCGAGGGGAACCTGATTGAGCTTTGCCGCAAGTGCCTGCCGTGGATCGGCGAGATCCAGGTAGCGGACGTTCCGGGTCGCTGCGAACCGGGTACTGGCGAGATCAACTGGCGCGGGATTGCCACGGCCCTGAAGGCCATTGGCTATTCCGGCCCCGTCGGCATGGAAGCGTGGGCCGCCGGCGATCCCGAAGCCGCGCTGGGAGCCTTCCGCGACGCCTTCACCATCTGATTTACCACCAACCCATTCATAGGACCTCTCGAATGCCCAAGAGCAAACCCGTCAATGTCGGTCTCATTGGTGCCGGCCGCATCGGATCTTTCCACGGTGAGACTGTCGCACGCCGCCTGGTCGACGCCGATCTCGTTGCCATCGCGGATCCGGCGCCAAACGCCGCAGCCAACCTCGCCGACAAACTTGACGTCGAAAGTGCGTACACGGATGTTGCTGACCTCCTTGCCCATCCGGGACTGGAGGCCGTGATCATCGCCACTCCAGCGCGGTTTCACACGAATGTCCTCGTGCAGGCAGCCGAGGCAGGCAAGGCGATTTTCTGCGAGAAGCCGATGGCATTGACCCTGGAAGATGCCGACCGGGCAATCGCCGCGGCGCGCTCGGCGGGCGTTCCGCTCCAGGTCGGCTTCAACCGGCGCTGGGATCAGGCATTTGCTGAGGGGCGAGCAGCGATTGATGCCGGGAAAGTCGGGACGCCGCAGCTCCTTCGCTCTCTCACGCGCGATCCAGGCCCGTTCGGCGCCGATCCGGCGCGGATCCCGCTCTGGACCATCTTCTACGAGACGCTCATCCACGACTTCGACACGCTGTTGTGGCTCAATCCGGGCGCGCAGCCGGTAGAGGTGTCTGCTGTAGCCGACGCTTTAGTGCGGCCGGATTTCAGGGAAAACGGCTTCCTTGACACAGCGGTAGTCACAGTCCGGTTCGACAACGGCTCCGTTGCCGTCGCCGAAGCAAGCTTCTCGGCACTCTACGGCTATGACATCCGCGGCGAGGTCTTCGGCTCCGGCGGCATGGTGACCATGGGCGACGTTCGTCGCTCCAGCATGACGCTCTTCGACAAGAACGGCCTGTCGAACGATACCTGGCGCCGCGACACCGACCATTTCGTCCAAGGCTACACGGCGCAGCTCGCCTCGTTCGTTCGAGCCTCTCGTACCTGTAAAGTTGAAGGACCGACGGGCGAGGACGCGCGCAACGCTCTAAAAATTGCGCTTGCCTGCATCGAGTCCGTCTCGAAGAAGCAAGCCATTCCGCTGCGATAGAAGCTTCTGGAGCTACAGAGGAGTGTGGTCATGCACGAGGCCATCAAACGGCCAAGCGACGTGAGCGACCTCAAAGGCATGATTGCCTCACGGACGATCACACTTCCGGAGCAGCAGGAACAAGTTGCTCGGATGGCACTGGCGAAGCCAGACGTGATAGCTTTTGGCACCGTCAGCTCGATCGCCGCCGAATGCTCCGTCTCGCCCTCTACGGTGGTGCGCGCCGCTACGGGCCTCGGTTTCGCCGATTTTCGAGACTTCAGGGGTTTTTTTCGGCTGCACCTAAGGAAGGCAACAAGCCTGAAGGCTGGTTAGCTCCAACCAATGCAGGGATGGATCATACATGGAGGATGGCGTGCGCTTGCTGGAGTTGGCACGCAACGCCCGCCAACTGTTTGTCCGGCAGGCCCCCGGTGAGAAGAAACGGCTTCTGAATCTGCTGCTGTCGCACTGCACGTGGGAACACGGCGAGATTCGCGCTGTATTTCGGCAACCATTTGATTTGCTTGTGGAAACCACTGGGGCTCTATCTTCGGAGCAAGCCTCGGGAACCGTCTTGTCTAAAGGGCATCCAGTTTGACTGGGATTCCTGGAAGCTTTTCGAACTTTCTGCGTCGCGCGTCAGCCTGAATTGCGGTTGCTTATGGACAAGTGGGACACTAGATTCGGTTTTTGGATAGCTTTGAAGGCAGCGACTTCTGGCACATGCGCCAGATAGCGCGTCGGCACGAACTTCCAAGCGTGCTACCTTTGAACGACAGCTTTGCGCCTCATGCCGGCCGTTGAGCAGACTTAGCCGCATCCCAAAAGCAGACATCCGAGCACACAGGCGAGGCGGCACGTTTGCACTAGTAGCGAAGGCGGAGCCAAGGCAGCTTTTGACCCAAGTGGACATTTCGCTTTTCGGTGATGTCGAAAGGTTAGATCCTTGGCATGCCTATGGGCCGCAGTGTTCGCTTCTGGGCGGCAATGCGGAACGGAGCGTTTGCCGCCCCATAGCCGCGATAGCCGCGACGCTCGACGATCTCGAAGAAGAAACCTTCGCCGTAGGTCTGGCTGTAGAGCTGGAAATAGTCACCGCCCTCATCCCGATCGAAGAGGATGTTTCGGGCCCGCAACCGGTTTGTAAATTCCGGTTCGAGCCCGAGGCGTGCTTCGAGATCGTCGTAGTAGTTCGGGGAAATCTCCAACCCTTTGAAGCCGAGCTCGGTCAGGCGGTCGGCGGTCTGGAAGATATCGCGGCTGGAGAAGGCCAGATGCTGCACGCCCGAGCCGAAACTCTCAGCGATAAAATGGCCGGCCAGCGTCCTGCGGTTCTCCGCACCGTTCAAAGTAAGCCTAAGCCCGCCATCATCGCTCTCCACGACCTGGCTGCGCACGACGCCGGCCGGATCGATCACATCCACCATGGGCAATTTTTTTGTCCTGAAGATCGATGTGTAAAAAAGCAGCCAGGTCAACATCTCCTCATAGTTCATTGATTGAGCGAGGTGGTCGATTGCCATCAGCCCGGCGTCGTCGCCGGCGTCGTTGACCGGTTCGAATTCGATCTCCCAGACGTTAGCCAACTCGCTCTTGCCGTCGATGAAGTAGATCACGCCGCCTCCGACCCCGCGTATTGCCGGTATCGCCAGCTCATCGGGACCATGGCGCTGTTCAAAGGGCTCGGCGCCCAATGCGCGAGCGCGGGCCACGGTTGCGGCCGCGTCGTCGACCTTCAGGCCGAACGCATAGGCAGAAGCGCCGTGAACGAGGTACGAGGAGTGCGCCAGCCCTTCCTTTTCGGTGTTGACGACAATGTTGATGGCGCCCTGGCGAAGCAGCACCACGTCCTTGTTCTTGTGGCGACCGACCAGCGAGAACCCCATGGCACGCAGCAGCAGCACCAACTCTTCAGCCTCGGTCTCGTTTGCAGCGAACTCGACGAACTCGACGCCGCTGACCGCGACACGTTCCGGCAAAGCCGGAATGTCGATCGTGATGTCCGGCTCGGCGCGCGCAACCTGGTCCATGAGGTAGATCAGGGACCTGTGGCCATCGACCGCGATAGACCTGGGCGATCCGCCGCGGAACTGGTCGTTGAATATTTCGAGCGACAACGGCCCGTCGTAGCCGGTTGCCGCGACCGCTCGCATGAAGTCGACCACCGGCAGGTCACCTTCGCCCGGCATGTTGCGGAAATGGCGGCTCCAGTACAGCAGGTCCATGTCGATCAGCGGAGCGTCGGCAAGCTGGACGATGAAAATGCGATCGCCGGGGATGGCGCGGATCGTCTCCACATCCACCCGTCGGGCCAAGGTGTGGAAGGAGTCAAGGATCAGTCCGATGTTGAGATGGTTCGCCCGCCTGACGATCTCCCATGCGTCGCGATGGTCGCCGATATGCCGCCCCCAGGCGAGCGCCTCGTAGCCGACGCGCAGGCCCCGTTTCGCCGCCAACTCACCGAGTGCATGGAAATCGTCGGCGGCACGGTCGATGCCGCCGAGTGCGGCGGGCGAGACGTTGGAACAAACAAGCATGAGATCGGTACCCAGCTCGCCCATCAGATCGAACTTGCGTTCCGCTCGATCGAAGGCACGCGAACGTTGCGGTTCTGGCATTCCTTCGAAATCGCGGAAAGGCTGGAAGAGGGTGATCTCCAAACCGTGGTCCCTGATCATCCGCCCGACTTCGGCAGGACTGCCGTCGTAAGCAAGAAAGTCATTCTCGAATATTTCCACGCCGTCGAAGCCGGCCGCGGCGATGGCCGCGAGCTTCTCGCGGAGGTCACCGCTGATCGAGACGGTGGCGATCGAGGTTTTCATCGCCGAGGTCCAAGCCATGCTCCTTGGACTTGGCCAAGTCCAAGGAGCAGATAGGATCGGTAAGCTGACGTTCCTGCTCGCATCAAAGAAGCGCGATGACGCGGGTGGGCCCGCCGGTCGCGCCTTTCACCTTGGGAATCCCGAGGAAGAGACGCGCTCCGGATTCAGGGATTGCGTCGAGATTCGCCAGGCATTCCACGCCCCAACGACCGCTGCCCAACCATTCGTAGTGGACGGGAAACGCTCCGCTCGAGTTAAGCCCTGTGTCCAGTGAAAGCGTGTCGACGCCGATCCCCTTCACCTTTCGCTCGCCAATTAGGAACTGCGCGGTCTCGACATGAAAACCGGGGGTGTGATTTCTCTTCTCATTGTCGTTGCCGGTGAACTTCGGGTCGCCCACCAGCTTGTGCCATCCCGAGTTCATCACCACGCAACAGCCTTCCGGGAGTGGTCCGTTCTTTGTCTCCCACGCCTTGATGTCCTCCGGCGTGAGCGATGTGTCCGCGTTCTCGGCGGCGCGCGCCGCGATGTTGATGACGGCGACAGGGACGATCAGATCAGAGATCGGGATCATGTCGGCCGTCAAACCGTCGGCGGAGAAGTGGATAGGCGCGTCCATATGGGTGCCGCTGTGCTCGACGATCGTCCAACGATTGAGGTTCACCTTGTCCTTGGAGAAGGTAACGAGATGCTCAACCGTGAACCATTTCTCGCCGCTGAAGGTTGGAAACCCTTCATAGAGCGCGTGAGAGAGGTCGACCGTGTCGGTAAAACTCGTCGTCGCCGCCTCGGCTCGCGGCACGGTTGGAAGCGCGGCTGCCGCTGCAGCGCCAAGGCCGAGCGTAAATCCGGCTTTCAGAAGGCCTCTGCGAGAGGCGTTTTCGCAGATCGAATGTAGGCATCCTGGAGGACACATGTGGCTTTCCTTCCCTTCGTTGTTAAGTCCAGTCAAAACTTGAAACGACTATTGTACTAACCAGTTCGTTCATTCTTGCGGCGAGTGGTGCCTGGTAGATCGCCGACCATCGCTATTCGTCGGCCAACTCCCTCAATGATTTCACGGCGGTGGCATATCCCCGAGGCCCGAGGCCGGCGATGACCGCGGTCGCGATCTTCGACACAAGCGATCGGTGGTAGATCTCCTCGCGCCTATGAATATTCGAGATGTGAAGCTCGATGATCGGCCCGGAAAACATCTTCAGCGCGTCGAGGATCGCAATCGACGTGAAGGAGAAACCGGCCGGGTTGATGACAATCCCGGCTCCCTCGTCGATCGCTTCGTGGATCCAGTCGATGATCTGGGCTTCGCTGTTCGACTGATGGAAGCGGACGGGCGTGTCGCCGGCCGCATCGCGGCAGAAGGCCTCGATCTCGGCCAGCGTCGTCGTGCCGTAGATTTCCGGCTCGCGCTTGCCGAGCCGATTCAGATTCGGGCCGTTGATCACGTAGATTGGCTTCGCCATGACGGCTCCTTTGTCTTCGATCAGCCCTGGTAGCCCAGCAGGCGGGGCAGCCAGAGCACGAGTTCGGGGAAAAAAGTGATGAGAGCCAGCGAGGCGATCATCGCCCACAGGAACGGAAGTACGTCGCGGACGATGTCCTTGAGCGGCACCTCGGCGATCCTCGTCATGATGAACAGCAGCAGACCGTATGGCGGCGTCACCAGGCCGAGCATGATGTTGACCACCACCATCACCCCGAAATGCACCATGTCGATGCCGAGCGCGCGCGCCGTCGGGATAAGGACGGGCACGATCACGAGGAGAATCGTGGTGCCTTCGAGCACGCAGCCGAGCAGCAGCAGCAGGATATTGACCAGGATCAGGAAGCCGATCGGCGAAAGATCCCAGCTTGTGAGAACGGCCTTGATCGATTCAGGGATGTTTTCGACGGTGACTACATAATTGAAGACCAGGGCGCCGGCGATCAGCATGCCGATCGAGGCCGAGGTGCGCGCGCTGGCCAGCACGGAATGGTAGAAGTTGGCGAAGCTGACACTGCGGTAAAGCACGACTGAGATGACCAGAGCATAGGCCGCGGCCACGGCCGCCGCTTCGGTTGGCGTGGTGGCGCCGGTGTAAATACCGCCGAGCAGGACGACCGGCATCATAAGCGAGGGGAAGGCACGCCAGGTAACGCCCGGCAGTTCGCGCAGCGGTGTCGGCGCTTCGACCGGAAAGTTGTTGCGCTGCGCCTGGTATGCCACGATCCCCATCTGCGCCGCCGCCATCAGCAGGCCGGGGATGACGCCGCCGAGGAACAGGTAGCCGATCGAGGCGTCGGACACGAGCGCATAGATGACCATGGGGATCGACGGCGGGATGATCGGCCCGATGACCGCGGTCACGGCCGTCAGCGCCGCGGCGTAGCTCGGCGTGTACTTGCCGTCCTTGGTCATCATCATCTGCATCATCTTGCCGGTGCCGGCTGCATCGGCGATGGCCGATCCCGACATGCCCGCAAAGATGATGCTCTGGACGACGTTGACGTAGGCGAGACCGCCCCGGAACCGGCCGACCACGGCATCGCAGAAGCGCAGCAGGCGCTCGGTCATCGAGCCGATGTTCATCAGCTCCGCAGCCAGGATGAACAGCGGCACGGCGAGGATGATGTAGTTGTTGTACATCCCGTTCAGGAGCTGCTCGGCCGCCGTCCCCATATCGAGCCCTGCCAGCAGCAGATAGAGGATCGAGCCGGCGATCATCGAGTGCCCGATCGGCAGTCCGAGGAAGGCAAGCACGGTGATCGCGACGACCGAGATCGAGAACGGGCTGGCGAGATTCATACGCCCGACCCCGCCTTGGTAGGATCGAACTCCTTTGGCGCCTTGCCGAACACGGCCTGCCAAGACAGCCAGAGGTAGCGGACAATGATAGCCACGACGAACAGGATGTAGATCGAGAACAGCCAGTCGAAGCGGATCTTCAAATAGGCGGTCTTTTCGACCTTCATGAACGTCACGTAGTCGAGCACGGCAGAAAACGAAATCGCGTAGAGCGCGATCAGCGAAGCGGCCGCGATGAGGAACATGATGCGGCGAACGCGCGGTGGGGCCGATGCGTAGAAGAGGTCGAAGCGGATCTCCTCCTCCTCGCGGACAACGAAGGCTGCACCCCACAGCACCAGCCAGATCCACAGGATCACGCTGATTTCGTTGGTCCAGCCGATCGGCATGTTGAGCAGGTAGCGAAAGACGATCTGCAGCAGGAAGGCGGCGAACATTGCGGCCAGCATGACGGCGAGGACGTTCTCGGCGCGCCGGTATAGCCAGCGGCCAAGATTTCGGAGCGAAGGGTTCACGCGGGCTTCTCCGCCTGTGAAAGCCATTTCCAGTATGAGGAGGAGCGGCGCAAGGCAATGCCCGTCGCACCTCCTGGCTTAGAGCGCGTTGATCTTGTCGACCATGCCGGCCGGCCAATCCTTGGCGAGGTCCGACGACAGGTATTTCTCCTGAGCGTATTTGCGGAACGCGGCGATGTCGGGCTCGTAGAGCTTGAGGCCCTTGCCCTTGAACAGCTCGACCAGTTCCTTCTCGCGCGCAAGGTGCTTCTGCGTGCTGAATTCGATGGCGGCGTCGGCGGCGGCCTGGAACTTCGCCTGCTTGTCCGCGCCCATGTCATCCCACACCTTCTTCGACACGGTCAGCAGATCGAAGCCGACCAGGTGCGAGGTCAGCACGATCTGCGACATGACCTCGTAGAACTTCATGTTCTCGACGTTCGGCAGCGGATTGTCCTGGCCGTCGATCGCACCAGTCTGCAGCCCGGTGTAGACCTCGGCGTAAGCCATCGCGACGGGATTGGCCCCGAGCGCGGTGCCGAGAAACTGCCAGGCGTCACCGCCCGGCATGCGCAGCTTGATGCCCGCCATGTCGGCCGGCGTGGTGATCTTCTTGTCCGGCTTGAGGCCGATCTGCCGGGCGCCGAAATAGGTTGGCCCGAGCACGCGCACGCCAAGCTGGTCCTCGGTCATCTTCTTCATCTCTGCGCCGAGATCGCCGGCGAAGAAGGTTTTCAAATGCGCGGCGTCGCGGAACAAATAGGCGGCGGTGACGATCGACCATGCCGGGATCTGCTTGGAAATATCCTGCGGTGCGATGTTGCCCATCTCGAGATTGCCGCGCTGCAGGGCAACGAGTTCGGTACCCTGCTTGAACAGATTGCCGCCGTAGTAGCCCTCAAAGACGAAGTCATCCTTGGTCGAGTCGGCGAACATTTTCATCATGTCGGCGCGGATGTCCTGTTCGGAGAACACGGCCGAGAAGCGCAGCTTCGGCTTGTCCTGGGCGAGTGCCGGAAAGGCTGCCGTCGTGGCGAACGCGCCCGCCCCGACCAGGAGTTCCCTGCGTGTGGCATTGATAGTCATGGTCTTTCCTCCCTATTGGCTATTGTCCAAGTCCTGTGTCGGCCGGATCACGGACTCTCCCAAAGGCGGAAAACGCCGCCTTCATCCGTTCAACATCGGGCGCAAGTCCGGTGAAAAGTTCAAAAGCCCGCACGGCCTGGAACACGGCCATTCCCTCGCCACTGAGCGTGCGGCAGCCCCGTTGCCGTGCCTGCCTGAGCAGTTCCGTTTCGAGCGGCAGGTAGACGATGTCGGCGACCCAGCACTCCGGTCGCAACAGATCGGCGGCGATCGGCATGCCAGGCACCTTTTCCATCCCGACCGGCGTCGCGTTGACGATGCCGTCTGCGCGAGCCGAGGCCTCAGCGAGGTCCGAGACGACCTCCACCTTTTGCGTGCGGCCGGCCGACCTGAGCCGCGACGCCAGCGCTTCGGCCCGATCAACCTGCAAGTCGGTCACCAGCAGCGTCTCGACACCGCTTTCGAACAAGGCTTGGGCCACGGCGGCACCGGCGCCGCCGGCTCCCAGCAGGAGCACCTTCCGACGCTTCTCTCCGGCCAGCCCGTGGCGAAAATTCTCCTTGAACCCCCATTTGTCGGTGTTGTGGCCGATGCGCCGGCCGCCCCGGAACACCACGGTGTTGACCGAGCCAAGGATCTCGGCCGCCTCGGAAAGCTCATCGAGCAGCGGGATGATTTCCTGTTTGTAGGGGAACGTGACGTTGAAGCCGGTAAAGCCGAAGTGCCCGGCAAAGGCGATGAGATCGGCCAAAGGCGGGGCAGTCTCACCCATCGTTTCGGTATCGAGCAGCGTATAAACGCAGGAGAGTCCCTGGGCACGGCCTTCCGCCTCGTGCATCGCGGGCGTCCGGGACAGCTGAATTCCGCGCCCAAGCAAGCCGACCAATATGCGGCGCGAACTGGGAGGCGTCTCCCATTTCTCCGCAGTGGTGGTGGCCAACGAGGCCAAGCGATCCTCCCAAATCGAACTGGAGGCAACTTTGTACCATTCAGTTAATTTCGTCAACAACTTTGTACCATTCGGTTAATTTGCTAGACTCAGGTGCTGGTGTCACGATTGCGAGGAGCGGACATGAGTGATGAGATGGTGCTGAACGAGAAGGTGGCAGCGGGCGGCCGCAGCGGGTGGAAGCAGGATCCCGCCGGCGTTCAAAAGAACATACTCGCGGTGGCGATGACCGAGTTTGCCGCAAACGGCCTGTCGGGCGCGCGCATCGACGAGATCGCGGCAAAGACGCATACGTCAAAGCGGATGATCTACTACTATTTCGGCGACAAGGAACGGCTCTACGGCCGCGTCCTCGAGGAAGCCTACCGGCAGGTGCGAACGGGCGAGGAGGAGCTGGAGCTTGATCATCTGTCGCCGGTCGAGGCACTCAAGCGGCTCGCCGAGTTCACCTTCGATCATCACAGCCGCCATCCGGATTTCATCAGGATCGTGATGATCGAAAACGTCCATCATGGCGTGTATCTAGAACAATCAGAGCTGATCAGGCTGTTGAATGCAGGGGCAATTCAAAAGCTTGAGGCGATCTGCCGGCGCGGGCGTGCGGATGGCCTTTTTCGTGAAGACGTGTCCCCTCTCGAACTGCACTGGCACATCAGCGCGTCGAGCTTCTTCAACGTCTCCAACCATGCCACCTTCTCACGCATTTTTGGCAGCACGCTCTACACTGTGGACGGGCAGCGCTCGCTGCGAGAGCATTTGGTGGAAATGGTCGTCGGCCTTGCGCTGAAACCCGGCCATCCGAAAGGGCGCACTCGTGGAGCGGCACGCCCCTGATCGTCGTGCTTCCCGATATTCAGCTTTGAGAGCTGAGAGGCTGTTGCGGGCCTGCTGCAGACCTTGTCCCACTGGCCTGCACGTCCTCTTATCGTTCTTCGGACGCCAAGAGCCGCCGGTCCGCTTTCGGCCCCTAGTGGTCATTCGGTCCAATCGCCTCAGGATGGGTACGGCTCACGCGACCGCCTGTTTTTAGCGTCTCACGACAGCCGTGCTTCCCCTAACAATCAGCCTAATGGCCAGTTCCTGTTGTCTGAGATGCAGTCGCTGCGATGGTGAGGCCAGGATGTAGTCGGCGGCAATCCGGCCCATGTCGCGCGCGGGCACCTCCAGTGTGGTCAGTTCGGGCGAGGTCAATTCTGCAATCTCCAGATTGTCGAATCCGACAACCGAAACCTCTTGCGGGACTGCGATGCCTTCGGCGTGGCAGTACTTGATGGCGCCGGCGGCGAGAATATCACTCCCACAAAATACCGCAGTAGGCCTCCTGGCGTCGCCCATCAGCCGCTGCATGCAGGTGCGGCCGTCATCCAACCTGTAGGCTCCCTCGACGACCGGAACCATGCGTCGATCGATGCCTGATTGTTCGAGTTCAATCAAGAAACCGTCGCGGCGGCCGGCCGCGCGATCATTGTCCTGGGTGATGCCGGCGATCATCGCGAATTTGGTGTGGCCGAGGTCGAGGAGGTAACGGGCGGCCGTTCGCCCTGCCTTTTCGTTGTCGAACCCCACGGCTGCACCGGCCTCTGTCGCCTTTGACGTGTAGGTGTACACATAGTTGATGCGCTTCTGTTCGAACATGGCCAGAGTGGCTGGCCGGTGCGTTGACCCGACAAGCACCACCGATTCGACCCCGCGCTCGACCAGTAGACGTGCCTGCTCGTACTCAAGATCGATGTCGTACCCCGAGGTGTTGATGATGAGCGAAACGTCTTTTTCGGAAAGCCGCGCCTGAAGTCCATCGACCATCGTGGCATAGATAGCGTGGTCCAATGTGGGGATGATCGCGCCGACCAACCTTGTCCGGGTCGACCGCAGCGCCCTGGCGGAACCATTGGGCACATAGCCGAGATCGCGCGCCGCCCGGACAACACGATCCCGCACGACCTCGTTCACGTTGGGATTGCCGTTGAGCACGCGGGAGACGGTGGCCGGCGAGCAGTTAGCAAGCCTGGCCACGTCAATCAGCTTTGCGCCGCCATCCTCGATATCCATTGAGCCTCGAATCCGACGGTTTTTGAGAAACCGTTTTCCAGATGACACATTTCTTTTCTGAACGCTACATCATCTTTCTTGGAGAAAGCCTTTCAAATTGGGCTTGACAGCGATGAGAAAAGGCGTGAAAACGATTTCACAAATGCGCAACTCATAGCGCAGAAACAAGGGAAGAGAAATGCTCAGCGGCATCAAAGTCGTCAGCTTCTGCCATTTTCTGCAGGGTCCTGCGGGGGCTCAATATCTCGCCGACATGGGCGCAGATGTCGTCAAGGTCGAACCCATTGATGGCGCCCATGAACGCCGCTGGTCGGGTGCGGACGTCTATGTGGAAGGGATCAGTGGCTTCTATCTCTGCGCCAACCGCAACAAGCGCTCCATCGGCATTGACCTGAAGAGCACCGAAGGCAAGCAGGTCGCCCGCCGCCTGATCGCCGGCGCCGATGTGGTGATGGAGAATTTCCGGCCCGGTGTATTCGCCAAGCTCGGCTTTGACGATGATGCGCTCCGGGACATCAATCCCAATCTGATTTTTGCGTCGGCGAGCGGTTTTGGCGCGACAGGCCCGATGGCGCTGAAGCCTGGCCAGGATCTTCTTGCCCAGGCGCGTTCGGGCCTCATGAGCGTCACCGGAACCCCGCAGCGCGGCCCCACGCCGGTAGGGGCAGCAATTGTCGATCAGCATGGCGGTGCATTGCTTGCAATGGGCATCCTGGGTGCGCTGGTGCGCCGCCTGCGCGACGGCAAAGGTACGCGCGTCGAGGCAAGCCTGATCAACTCAGCGATCGACCTTCAGGGCGAGGCGCTGGTCAATTACTTCGCCGGCGGCATGACTCGCGAGGTGCTGAACCGCGAGGCGAATCTGGCGACGTGGTTCCATGCCGCGCCCTACGGTGTCTATCCTGCTACCGATGGCCACGTGGTGGTGTCGCTGTGTGATGCATCCGTGCTGGCCGAAGCGCTCGACAGCGAAGGGCTTCGCGAGGTAGCCGGTGTCGACCGCTACGTTAAACGCGACGACTATGCTCGCCGGCTGGCCAGTGCCACGGCCCAGTTCGCGGTGGCCGAACTCGCCGAGCGCTTTGACCGCCATGGCATCTGGTGGGCGCCCATCAATTACTATGACGATCTGCTGGCCGACGCGCAGCTCAGCCACGCGCAAGTGTTCCGGCAGGTGAACGTGCGCGGCCGAACGATCCACCTTATCAACCATCCCAACCGCTACGACGGCGAGGTGCCCGCGCTGCGATACCTCGCTTTGGAGATCGGCGAGCACACGCGCGAGGTTCTGGATGAGCTTGGCTATGCCGATGACGAGGTTCAGCGCCTGCTGGCGTCGAAGGCTGTGGTCGCTTCCCGCGAAAAGGGCGATGACATGGAACGGAAGGCTTCGTGATGCTGGACCAAGCCCCTTCCTCTGCAGTTTCCTCCGCGATGCCTGAAAAGCCGGCATCCCTCAACCGCGGACTTGCCATTGTGACGGGCGGCCGTCGCGGCATCGGGCGGGCCATCTGTTGTGAACTCGCGCAGGCGGGTTTCGATATCGCTGTAGTCGACATAGTCGACGACGAGAATGCCAGCGAGACCGTCAACCTTGCCCGCACGCACGGACGAAATGCCGCCTTTTATCGCAAGGACATATCCGAGACCTCGGACAATGCGGCGTTCATAGAGCGCATCGAAGCCGATCTAGGGGGAACCACTTGCCTGGTCAACAACGCCGGCGTCCAGGTTTCCGTGCGCGGCGATCTTCTCGATGTTACCGAGGAGAGCTTCGACCGGCTCGTCGGCATCAATCTGCGCGGCACGTTCTTCTTCACCCAGGCCGTAGCCCGCGCGATGATTTCCCGGCCGCAAGCCCGGCTCGAACGGTCGGTGGTGACGATCACCTCTGCGAACGCGGGGTTAGTCTCTCCGGAAAAGGGGCCGTACTGCATATCCAAGGCCGGACTTTCGATGGCTTCCCAGCAGTTCGCCATTCGTCTGGCGGATGCAGGCATCCGGGTACACGAGATTCGCCCAGGCCTGATCCAGACCGACATGACCGCCGATGTCTACGATAAGTATTCGGGGCAGGTCGAGGCCGGACAACTCTCGGCAATCAGGCGGTGGGGGCAGCCCGAAGACATCGCCCGCGGCGTGGCGACGTTGGCCGTCGGCGGCATGCCCTTCAGCACCGGGGATATCTACCACATCGGCGGCGGCATGCAGTTGCACCGCCTGTGAGCTTTTTTTGAGGAGCCCAGAAAACGATTTCTCGGTTTGGGAGACGACGTGATGAAGGATGCAGTTCTCGAAATGCGCGGCATCCACAAGCGCTTTCCGGGCGTGTATGCGCTGAACAATGTCAGCTTCGCCGTCAGCAGGGGAAGCGTGCACGGCGTCATCGGTGAAAACGGCGCCGGCAAGTCGACATTGATGCGCGTCCTGTCTGGCGCGTTCCTGGCCAACGAGGGTGAAGTGGCCATCGACGGAGATGTGGTGGCGGCGCCGACGCCTGAGCGGATGCTCGAGCTCGGAATCGCGGTCATCTATCAGGAACTCGCCCAGGCTCCGCATCTCACGGTGGCTGAAAACATCTTTATCGGCCGCCTGCCGAAAACGCGTCTGGGCACGATCGACTGGCGCCGGGCCAAAGCCGCAGCTCAGGATGTGCTCGACAGGCTTGGCTTCCGTGTCGATCCGGCAGCGCGCATCGACACGATCAGCGTCGCGCAGCGCCAGATGGTGGAGATAGCCAAGGCGATTGCCCGCGACGCTCGCATCGTGGTGCTCGATGAGCCGTCCGCTGTTCTGGGCGACGTTGAGCTTGAGCATCTTTTCAAGACGATCAGGCGGCTGAGCAGCGAGCACGGCGTTTCGTTCATCTACATCACCCATCGCCTGAAGGAACTCTATGAGATCTGCGACGAGGTCACCGTGCTGCGGGACGGCCAGGTCGTAGCCTCGATGCCGCTTGGCCAGACGACCACAGCCGATCTCATCCGGCATATGGTTGGGCGTGAACTCAAAGACGTGTTTCCACCGCGCTCGCAGCCCGGCGACGAGATTCGCTTAGACGTACGCAACCTGTCGCGGGCCGGCGTGCTGAAGGATATCTCCTTCAATGTTAGGCGCGGCGAGATTGTCGGCATCTGCGGCCTTGCCGGCGCGGGTCGGACCGAGGTGTTGCGCGCCATCGCCGGCGCCGATGCGCTCGACGGCGGCGAAATCAGGATCGACGGCCAATTGGTCGCCATCGACGGACCGCGTCGGGCGCTTGCGCACGGCGTCGGCCTGCTGCCGGAGGATCGCAAGACCGAGGGGCTCTTCCTCGACCAGTCGGTCGCATTCAACGTCACCGTTTCCCAGATGGCGCCGTTGACCCGCGGCGGCCTGATCAGTGGCTGGCGCGAGCACGAGGCTGTCTCCCGGTTCATCCAGCAGATGCGCATCAAGACGCCGAGCCCCAGCGCCAAGGTCCGCACGCTGTCGGGCGGCAATCAGCAGAAATGCGGCATCGCCCGTCAACTGCATGCGGGGACGGAAATCCTTCTGGTCGACGAACCGACGCGCGGCGTCGACGTGGCAGCTAAGCGCGAAATCTACGACCTGCTCGCCGAACTGACATCGAAGCGCGGTGCAAGTGTCTTGATGGTCTCGTCGGAATTGCCAGAAATCCTTGGCCTCTGCAATCGCATCATCGTCATGCGCGAGGGGGCCATTTCGGCGGTTCTCGAGGCCGAGGGCGCGACCGAGGAAACAATCATGGCCCATGCGGTTTGGCAGTGAGGAACGACATGAGCACGCGCAGCTATCAACAATTCATCGGCGGGCGGTTTGTCGACGATTCAGGCTCCGGCTCAATCGAGCGCCGGTCGCCGGCCACAGGTGACCTGGTCGCCCGCTATGCTGATGGCACGCCCGAGGATGTCGATCTTGCCGTCGAGGCGGCGCGCATCGCATTTGAGGAAGGGCCGTGGCCGCGTATGAGCGGCATGGAGCGCGCCGAGGTCCTGAACCGTCTTGCCGATTTGATCCGCATCAATCGCGACAGGCTGGTCAGGATTGAGGTCGAGGAGGTCGGCAAGCCAGTTCGTTTTGCGCGCGGCGATATTGATGGTGCAGCCGGCCTGACACGCTATGCAGCTTCGCTGGCCATGCAGATGGCGGGCCTGACCTACACGAACATCGGCGATGGCAAGACGGCGCTGATCAGCCGCGAAGCAGTGGGCGTCGTGGCACTGGTCACGCCATGGAATTTCCCGGCGCTGATCCTGTCGCAGAAAGTCCCGTTCGCGCTCGCTGCCGGCTGCACTGTGGTGCTGAAGCCATCCGAGTTTACGTCAGGCTCCGCGTTCGAAATCGCCGCGCTTGCGGCGGCGGCAGGCGTGCCGGCCGGCGCCTTCAATGTCGTCAGCGGCTATGGCGCCACCGCCGGCGACCATCTGACCGGGCATCCGGGCGTCGACTTCGTTTCCTTCACCGGTTCGACGCGCACCGGCAGCCGTGTCGTCGGCAACACGTCCCGTCATCTGGTCAAATCCTCGGTCGAACTGGGCGGCAAGTCGGCCAATATCGTCTTTGCCGATGCGGATCTGGAAGCCGCGGCGGATGGCGCGCTGATGGGCGTGTTCTTCAACAATGGCGAGTGCTGCGTTTCGGGGTCACGGCTGTTCGTACAGTCGTCCATCGCTGACGATTTCATCGCCAAGGTGGTGGCGCGCTCCCGCAAGATGAAGGTCGGCAATCCGTTCGACGACGACACCGATGTCGGCGCGCTGATCGACCACAATCATCTGGCCAAGGTGACCGGCTTCGTCAAAAGCGGGATCGAGGAAGGTGCCCAACTGGTACTCGGCGGCGATGTAGCGGCAGGGGCGGTCGGTCATTTTCACGAAGCGACCATTTTCGACCGGGTCGAGCCGCATATGACCATCTTCCGCGAAGAGATCTTTGGCCCGGTGCTCAGCATCACACGGTTCGATACGGTGGATGACGCGGTGCGGTTGGCCAATGATACTGCCTATGGCCTGTCCAACTACATCTGGTCGAAGAATATCGACACGGTCCTGACCGTCGCCAAGCGGTTGAAGAGCGGCTGGGTGCAGGCCAACACAATCATCGACGGCGCCCCGCAACTGCCGCTCACTGGGGTGAAGGGATCCGGCTTCGGCTACGAGATGGGCCAGGCCGGCTTTGAAGAGTTCACCCAACTCAAGACGCTTCTCATTCAGACCGGGCCGCGCGCTCCGGTGTTTCCGGTCTGAGGCGGGTCATGACCATTCCGCGCCTTATCGTCACCGATGTCGACCGCACCTTGCTGACGCACGACCATGTGCTTCCGCAGCGTGTGGCCGACGCTCTGCACGTGGCACGAGAGGCCGGCATCATGATTGTTCTGGCAACGGCGCGCTCGCCGCTCGGGCTAAAGCCCTATGCGGAGAAGCTTGGGATTGCGGGCCTCGCTATCTGCTTCAACGGTGGCTGGATCGGTAATGTCTCGACCGGCGTTGCGCTGTCCGAGCAGCGGATTGGCCGCACCGATGCGCTACACACCATGGCTACGGCGCAAGCGGCGGGCGTTCGGCCAATGTGGTTTACCGGTCACGCCATTCACGCACTTGCCGAAGACCCGATCATCGCACGTGAAGCTGGCGTGACCACAGAACCTTTGATCGTGGCGAAGGCGCTGGAAGACATGCCGGGGGAACCGGGCAAGATCATGTGTGTCGCCGCGCAGCCCACAGACCGTGAAGCCTTTGAAGCTCTCCGCGTGCAGCTCGGCGGGTGCCTGTCGGTATCGGGATCGCATCCACGTCTGCTTGAGATCGGTCCGCTCGGCATCTCCAAGAAGACCGCCATTGCAACCGTTGCGGCCGAACTCGGAATGGCCGCGCAGGACTGCGCCGCCGCCGGCGACGCCGAGAATGATCTTGAGATGCTGGCCTGGGCCGGAACGGCAGTCACGGTCGAAAACGCGGTCCCGGAAGCCAAGCGGCTCGCGCATTTCCTTGGGCCGTCCTGCGACAAGGGCGGGCTGGCCGATGCGGTGGCCTGGCTGCTGCAACGGCAATCGACCCTCGCAATGGCAGACGAAACGGGAGGAAGGAATGGCTGAGATGACAGCGGGACAAGGATTGGCGTCGATCCGGCCGGGGTCGGTGGGTCGGTTGCGAGGCTGGGCGCAAAGCCTTAGCCTGCTCTGGGTCCTGATCGTGTTGTGCGCATTCGCGGTGTATCTGTCGCCGAGCTTCATCCAGACCGGCAACATGTTGAATGTCGGCCGCCAGGTGGCGCTGTTTGGCATCGTCAGCGTCGGCATGACCTTCGTCATACTGACACGCGGCATCGATCTCTCCGTTGGATCCATCGTCGGCGTCGTCGCGGTTGCCACAGCGCTGATGCTCTCATCTGGCGTTCCAATCCCGTTGGCGATGATCGCGGCGCTGGGGATGGGAGCCGTGTTCGGCGCCATCAACGGAGCTGGCGTCGTTTTCTTCGGCATGCCGCCCTTCATCATGACCCTCGGCACGCTGGTGATGGGGCGCGGCATTGCCATGACAATTGCCAACGGCGAGCCGAAGACGCTTGGCGATGCTTCGGATGCTTTCTCCTATCTGGGCAGCGGTTTTCTCTTCGGCATTCCCGTACCGATCTGGATATTCGTTGCCATAGCCGCCGCGGCTTTCGTTGTCCTGCGACACACGCCTTTCGGTCGCCAGATCTACGCGGTCGGTTCAAACACCGAGGCGGCGCGGCTTGCCGGCATCAACGTGCCGCGCGTGCTGATGTCGGTCTATGCCATCTCAGGAGTGCTGTCGGCGCTGACCGCCCTGGTTTTTGTATCGCGTCTGACCGTTGGTGAGCCCACCGCTGGCACCAATCTCGAACTCGAGGCCATCTCTATCGTCGTCATCGGCGGCACTAGCCTGTTTGGCGGCGAAGGCGGCGTCATCGGCACCGTGATCGGCGCCGCAATCATAGCTGTCATGGCTAATATATTGAATCTGCTAGGCATATCGCCATTCACGCAGCAGATCGTGAAGGGCGCCATCATCATCGCCGCGGTGATGTTCGAGGTCTACCGTCACAAAAGACGGTCCTGACATCCATGCGCGGCGGCACTTGCCAGACGGGCCGGCCGTCGCGCTTTGGAGCCTGAAATGAAAAACAATGGAGGAGTGAAAAAATGACCAGTCGCAGACATTTCCTACGCACCACAGCACTTGCCGCCAACCTGGTACTGGGCGCCATGATGCCGGGCGCGGTCTTGGCTCAGGACAAGATCAAGATCGGCTTCAGTCAAGGCACCATGAACCATCCTTGGCGCGTCGCCATGGTGGAGGGCAACAAGAAGTATGCGGCCGAGCATTATCCGGATGTCGATCTTATCGTCACTGACGGCAACAACGATGCTTCCAAGCAGGTGGCAGACGTCGAAAGCCTGATCGCACAAGGCATCAAGGTGCTGATGATCTCGCCGCTTACCGAGCAGGCACTGACTCCGGTCGTCAAGGAAGCAATGGACGCCGGGATCAAGGTTGTGACTCTCGACCGCAAGGTCAACACGCCCGTCACCGTTCATGTCGGCGGCGAGAACCTGCCGCTCGGCGTTGGCGCAGGCGAGTTCCTTGCGAAGAAGTTGAATGGCAAGGGCAACATCATCGAGTTGCAGGGGACGGCGGGGGCATCGGCCACCATCGATCGCAACAAGGGGTTTGCGGAAGCGATCGCAAAGCACCCGGACATGAAGGTGGTCGCATCGCAGAACTGTGACTACACCCGCGACAAGGCGGTGAAGTTCATGGAAGACATGGTGCAGCGGTTTGGTCCCGGCCAGATCCAGGCGGTATACGCGCACAATGACGAAATGGCACTCGGCGCTATCCAGGTGCTGGAGGCCGCCGGCCGGCTCAATGAAGTGGCGGTGGTCGGTATCGACGGCCAGGAGACTGCTTTCGAGGCGGTCAAACAGGGCAAGCTCGCCGCAACCTTCGTTTATCCGTTCGTGGCGCCCGAAGGGATCGAGACCGCTTACAAGGTGGCCAAGGGTGAAGAGGTCCCGGAGACGATCACCTTGCCAACGGTCTCAGTGACCCCGGACAACATCGCCGACATGATCGGCAAGGGCTTCTAAGTCCTCCCTGGGCAACGGGACGCCGCACTGGCGCGGCGTCCCGAAATTTCAAATAGGAACTGGATGATGAGCGACAAGAAACCGTTTGCGGCCCATGGGGTCATTCCCGCCTGCCTGATGCCGTTCACCGCCGATCTGGCTGTCGACGAGAGCGCCTACCGCAAGCACCTCGCTGATGTCTCGTCAGTCGACGGCATTTCCGGCATCACCATCAATGGTCATGCGGCCGAAGTGCATGCCCTCACCATCGACGAACAATACCGCGCGATCGTGGTAACCAAGGATGTGCTGCTGGACCAGGTTCCGACCATTGTCGGCGTCTATACAAACTCCAGCCTTGAGGCCGCGCGCATCGCCGCTTACGCGGAGCGGGAGGGTGCCGACGCGCTGCTGGTTTTCCCGCCGGACTTCATGACTCTCGGTGGGCACTTGCGGCCAGAGATGATCGTCGAGCATCTCAAGCGCATCACCGATGCGTCCAACCTGCCGATCATTCTGTTTCAGTATCCACTGGCATCGAACCTTGCCTACCCACTGCCGACGTTGCTCGAACTCTGCCGCCGCTTTCCTTCGATCGTCGCGATCAAGGACCAGTGCGGCGACGGCAATTTGCATGAACGCCAGATCCGCGAATTGAAAGCCCTAGACCGTCCGGTCAACACCCTCACCACCCACAGCGCCTGGCTGCTCGGTTCGCTGGCGCTTGGCTGCGACGGGCTCCTGTCAGGTGCCGGCAGCGTCATCGCCAGCCTTCAGGTTGCGCTATTCCGCGCGGTGCAGGCAAACGATCTCAAGACTGCCAAGGCGATCAACGACCGCATCTACCCGACGGTCCGGGCCTTTTATGACGCGCCGCTTCTCGATATGCACAATCGCATGAAAGAGGCGCTGGTGCTGCTCGGTCGACTGGACGAAGCTCATGTCCGGCCTCCACTGATGAAGCCAAGCCCCGCCGAGATCGAGAAGATCCGGGGACTGCTGGCTGCTGCCGAATTGAGCGCGGAGACGCTTTACAGGAAGGTCGCCTAGTCGATGATAAACCGCCTCGTTCAGGCAGTGGAACCGGCGCCCGGCATCCGGCTGCTGACGCTCAACCGGCCGGACAAGCTGAACGCGTTGTCCAAAGCGCTGCTAGGCGAATTGAGTCAACTGCTTGCTGGCTTTGACGCCGACACAGAGGTCGGCTGCCTGGTGCTGACGGGTGCCGGTCGCGCCTTTGCGGCGGGCGCCGACATTTCTGACATGCTGGAACGCGGCGTCGCCTCCTATACCGATCCGGAGCGCCTGGCATGCTGGCGCGCCATCGAGGGCTTCTCCAAGCCCATTATCGCCGCCGTGAATGGTTATGCGCTGGGCGGCGGGCTGGAGCTTGCGCTGCTGTGCGACATCATCATCGCTTCGCAGACAGCTCAATTCGCGACGCCGGAAATCAAGATCGGCTCATTCCCGGGCGATGGCGGCACGCAGCGACTGCCGCGTCTGGTCGGCAAATCCTTTGCCATGCAGATGGTGCTGACCGGCGACATGGTCGACGCGACGCTCGCCGAGCGCAAAGGACTGGTCAGCGAGGTTGTGGCGGCCGACAGGCTCCTGCCGCGCGCGCTGGAGATCGCCGGTGCGATCGCCGCCAAGTCAGTTGCCATCACGCCCTATGCCAAGAAGGCCGTTCAGGCGGCATTCGAAACCGAGCTGCAAAGCGGGCTCGAGATTGAGCACCGGCTGACCGTCGAGGCGTTCGGCAAGGAGGATCGGATTGAAGGGCTGCGAGCCTTTGCCGAGAAACGGGCGCCGGCCTTCAGGGGCAAATAGGACTGAGGAGCAAGGGGCCGGCGGCCGGTTTGGCGGCGTCGGCGGGTAGGCGCCTTCGGGCGCGAGTGGAGGCAGAATATGTGGGATTACATCATTGTCGGCGCGGGCTCGGCCGGTTGCGTGCTGGCAAACCGCTTGTCCGAGGATCCCCAAGTCAAGGTCCTGCTGCTGGAAGCCGGCAGCCGGGATTGGAATCCGATGATCCATATTCCTGGAGGCATCGGCAAGCTGTTCGGGCCGGGCGTCAACTGGCGGTTCCACACAGTGCCGCAGAAGAACCTCGACAACCGCTCCATCTGGTATCCGCAGGGCAAGACACTTGGCGGGTCGAGCTCGATCAACGCGATGATCTACATCCGATGCCAAAAGGAGGACTACGACAATTGGGCAGCACTCGGAAACGACGGCTGGGCTTATGAGGATATCTTGCCCTATTTCCGCAAATCCGAGGACAATGATCGGCTCGCCGATCGCTATCACGGGCAGGGCGGTCCGCTTGCAGTCTCAGATCAGGTCGGCCCGCATCCATTGACCCGGGCCTTTGTTCGCGCCGTGCAACAATATGGCCTGCCGTACAATCCCGACTTCAATGGCGACACCATGTATGGCGCCGGCTTCTACCAGGTCACCTGCCGCGATGGCCGCCGCCGCTCGTCCGCTGTCTCCTATCTGCATCCCGTCAGCAGGCGGCCCAACTTGACGGTCAGGACACACGCCCGGGTCACAAGGATCGTCGTCGAGAACGGCCGCGCCGTCGGCGTCGAACTTTCCGAGGGCAAATTGCGGAAGGTGCTGCGGGCCGAAAGCGAGGTGGTCGTATCGGCAGGAGCCATCAACTCGCCGCGCCTGCTGATGCTGTCCGGTATCGGACCGGCCGACGAGTTGAAAGCTCTCGGGATCGCGCCGATCGCCGATCTCAGCGGTGTCGGCCGGAACCTCCAGGACCATCTCTGCACCAACGTTCATCTGACGCTCAAGGACCCGATCAGCTATGACGGCCAGGATCGCTATCCCAAGGCACTCCTGCACGGCATTCGCTGGCTGCTCTATCGCAATGGCCCTGCCGCCTCGGTCATAGTCGAGGGCGGCGGTTTCTTCCAGAGTGAGGGAGCGGAGCGACCCGACCTGCAAATCCACGTCGCGCCAGCGATGGTGGTGCGCGGCGGCCAGACGCGGCTCGACGGGCATGGTTTTACCATCAACTCGACATTCCTTCGACCACGTAGCATCGGCTCGGTGAAGCTGCGCTCGTCGAACCCCGCCGACGAGCCGCTGGTCGACCCCAACTATCTTTCTGATCCCTATGATCGCGGCATGGCACTGAAATCGGTACGGATCATCCGGGAGGTGCTGGCGCAAAGCGAAATCGCCAAGTTCATCAAGATCGAGCGGCTGCCTGGGCCGGCTGCGAAGACCGACGAGGAACTGATGGCCTACATCAGGCAATATGCGTGCTGCGACTATCACCCCGTCGGCACCTGCAAGATGGGCGTCGACGAGACCGCGGTCGTCGACCCGGAATTGCGGGTGCGTGGCATCGACAGGTTGCGAGTGATCGACTCATCGATCATGCCGGTGCTGATCAGCGGCAATACAAATGGGCCGACGATGATGATTGGTGAAAAAGGCGCCGATCTGGTGAAGGGCGTCCGGTCTGATCCTTCCCATCACGCGATGGCAGCAGTCGCCTGAGTACAGGGGCCAAACCTATGCAATTCCTCGTTTTGTCTCGCCGCCGGACCAACCAATTCAGCGACGCGGATTTCGAACAGCTGGTACCCAGCGAGGGGGCACAGGCCCGCCATCTCTATAGCATCGGCTTCACGCGCCAGATCTGGCATCGCGGCGACATGCCCGGCGCCTGCCAGGTCGTTGAGGCAAAGGATGAGAGCGAAGTTCGTGAGAGGCTGGCGACGCTGCCGCTGGCGAGGGCAGGGATGCTCGATTTCGAAATCGTTCCGCTGAAGCCCTACGCTGGTTTCAGCCCGCCGTGAGAAAGCTTAAACCGAAGGCCCGCTGTTGGCGCTGAGTAGTTGCCTGCTGGGTTCCGAATGTCGGCTCATTTGCGCGAGGGAGAAATAGGGTCGCTAAGTTCGACTCTTCGGCTGTTGCGGAACTACACGGAACGATACGGGCAGATTCCTGATTGATGGCAGCGTCGGCCCGGCGTTTCAAATGCCTGGATGTACATTCCAGAGCGGGCATGCTGCCCCGAAGCGAGCGAATTGCAGTTTCGCAGCGCTATGACGCTTGGTGATGTTTCCGGCGCGATCGCGACCATGGCGAGTTGGGAGTCAGCGAGCGTCTCGCGATCAAGACGACCGCAAGCCATGGCGCCGCCTGAAGCTCCTTCTGAGCATGGCTTGTGAGCGCAATTGGTCGGTCGTGAGCCTAGTTGGTCGTCAATTGGCCGACGCGGTTTTCGGCAATCCAGCGGGCGGCAAGCACCAACGCGCCCATACTGAAATCCTTGCCGTGCTTGGCCACCATTTCTTCCGACAGTTTGGCGAGCCGATCGAAAAATTCGTCCTTGCTTTCGTCCTCGGGGGAGGGTTCGGTTTGCATTTTGTGCTCCTGTTGCATGCGGGCTATCTTTGCTATTTGAACATCTGCGAGGGAAAGGTGACGATCGCGGCGGTGCCGTCGACGGCGCCCACCGCAAGGTGCAGTCCGTCGCCGGACCATGCAAGCGCGGTCACCGCGCTGCCCAGGGGGCTGACGAGGAGTTCGTCCCGGGCGCCGATCTGGGCGATGGTGATCCGACCGTTGGCATAGCCGGCGGCAATCAGTTTTTTCTCCGGGTGCGCAGCCACTGTCTCGACCGGAACCAGCCCGGCGCGACCGGTCTCCAGCGCGCCAGAGGTTTCGCCGTCAAGTGGTGGCGCGGTCATCGACCAGCCGGCGATCCGGAAGGCGCCCGATGCAAAAAGCGCGTTCTCCGGCAGGCTCCAGCACACTGTCCGGACCGGCGATGGAAATCCCGCGACGATCTCAGCTCGGCCATCGGTCATGCTGACCAGAGCAAAGCCTCCGGTTTCGAGCCCGCAGGCCAGCCAGGTGCCGTCGCCACTCCAGCGGATCGATATCGGACGCGCTGAAAAGGCGATATCGCGTATCAGGGTGGCGTCGCCTTCGACCATCCAGATCGACAGTCCGTCGTCTAGGCCATAGGCGAGGCGCCTTCCGCCTGGCGAAAAGGCAAGCCCATTAGTGGACGGTGTCGCACCGTGTCGCAGTCTCACTGCATCGCCTTGGCCGCGTGACAGGAAGACATCCTGCCCGTTGCTGACGGCTGTCATGGCCGTCCGGGGGCTGTGGTCGACGGCGACGACCGGTCCGTCGACCTTGACCAGCGTCTCCATCACATTGCCGTCCGCGGTCAGATGCACCGCTTCGCCGGCTTCCGTTCCGATAAGAAAACCGGAGGCAAGGTAGCTGGCGAGCGGAACGTTGCCATCTCCCATCGCAGCGGTGGCTATCAATGGCGCCGGCAATTTCTCCCTTGGCCGGATCGTCGTCTGGCCGAGATCGCCGCTCACCCTGATCCGCGATTCCGGCGGCTCCTGGTCCGCGACCGCGGCTATGGCGACTGTTCCATCTACGCAGGTGAAGGCGACCGACGAGCCATCGGCGCTGAAGCGCAGATCGGCGATCGCCGACGGGCGACGCCAGCTTCGCGCCAGCAGGTCGAACAAGGTCAGGTTTTGTATCGCGTGCTGGTTCATGGCGGTTCCCTTCGTCAGTTTCCATCCGTTGCCGCGAGGCTGCGGTCGACGTCCTCGACGTCGCCTTCCGCGGCAACGATGCTGTCCTCGCACGCCGCGCATTCGTGCATGATTGCCGCGGCTCTCTCCTGCGCTTCATGCAAGTCCCGCACCAGTTGCGGGCTGGGGCCGTTCCTGCCGATTTCGAGTTCCAGGCGCAGCACATCCATCTCGATGCCGGCGCGTTTCTGATTGAGCCGCAGCGCCTCGGCAGTGAGCGCGGAGACGTTGGCGACAAGATCAAGCCGGCGTGCGAGCAGCGTGTCATGCTTGGAAGTTTGACCCATCGGATCCTCCTGTCATTTTTCGCTCCCCGCCATCGGTCCGGGCGGTTTTTCGAAGGCCGACAGCAATTTTGGCAACGCGCCGGCCTGCGATTGGAACTGCCTTTCAGCCGTTTCGATGTGGCTCTTGAGCTGATCCCAGATGTCGACCCGGATTATCGAGGTCGTATCGCCGGTGAGGCGCTCGATCTCGTCGACGCGAAACTGGCGCGACAGCGAAACGCCGGAAAACACGAAGTCCCGCAATAGGATCGCATGGTTCTCGATGAACAGATGGATCATCGGATGCGTTTCCGCGGTGACGCCGCCGGCAGCAAGCTCGGCCCGGATGAAGTCCTGGAAATGGCTCTGCAGGCGATATTGGCTTTCGCCCATGAAGCGCATGACAAAGACCAGATCGCGGGGCATCAGCCTGACAAGATCGCCGGTCACGCCGTCGGCCTGGCTGGACATTGGCTCGGGCGTCCCCCTTCTGTCCGTATCGTTCGGCATGGCTCTCTCCAGCGCTAGGCCCGTCCAAGAGCCGTCGCCTTCAAATAGTAGATAAAAAGAAAGAATTGAATAGGGTGATGTTTGTTTTCGCATTTGCTGCATTTGCTAACTAAATATATTGCAGTTGCGAATAGATACCAAATATTACAGGCGTACTTTACAATTGTAAAATAACGTTACAGTCGGATATCTTCTCACGCACCGAAAGAGCAGCGATTTTGTTTTGAGCCCCGCCGTGAGCGCCATTTTCAGATTGGCACGGCGCTTGCTTTGTACATTTCCAGAAGAAGCCCATCGCGCTTTGACGCGGTGCCAAAAGAACGAAGGAACGGAGGAAGCAGGTCACATCCGCTTCGATGCGCCCACCGCAAATGCGGTTGGCGCCTCGGACCCTGCCAGACGCCTCCAACACCTTTGCCGCGATCCACTTGAATGGCCGGACTATGGCTCGCGCCTGAATGCGCATCCCTTTGTCGTGCCGTTCGCATTCTCACTGGCGGCGCTGTTTGCCGTCTCACGCCTCGGATCAAGGGATCCGTGGTTCAAACCTGGTGGAGGCTTATGACCATGACGTCTCTGACGCTCAACAAGATTACCTCGCAACGCGGAATCTCCGTGGGCGAGGCAACCAAGAAGATTGCCGATCTCGGCTGGAATCCTTCCTACGTCCAGGAAGCGATGACGTTTCCGACAGACTACAAGATCAACAAGACACCGCGCGACCCGATGAAACAGGTTCTGCGGTCCTACTTCCCGATGCAGGAAGAGAAGGACAACCGGGTCTACGGTGCGCTGGACGCGGCGCTGCGCGGCGACATGTTCCGCAATGTGGAACCGCGCTGGGTCGAGTGGATGAAACTCTTCCTGGCGATCATTCCATTCCCGGAAATCTCCGCTGCCCGCTCGATGGCAATGGTCGCCCGTATCGCACCCGGCGAGGAACTCAGAACCGGCTTCACGATGCAGATGATCGACGAGTTCCGCCACTCGACGATCCAGATGAACCTGAAGAAATGGTACATGGAGAACTACATCGACCCGGCGGGCTTCGACATCACGGAAGAAGCCTTCGGAAAATGCTACGCCACGACCATCGGCCGGCAGTTCGCGGAAGGCTTCATCACCGGCGACACCATGACCGCCGCCTGCATGTACCTGACCGTGGTCGCCGAGACCGCCTTCACCAACACGCTGTTTGTCGCCATGCCTTCGGAAGCCGCCCGCAATGGCGACTATGCGCTGCCCACCGTCTTCCTGTCGGTGCAGTCCGACGAGAGCCGGCATATCGGCAATGGCCACTCGCTGCTGATGGCGGCGCTCAAGGAGCCGGAGAACCACCTGCTGCTCGAGCGCGACCTGCGCTACGCCTTCTGGCAGAACCACGCGATCGTCGATGCGGCCATCGGCACCTTCATCGAATACGGCACCACCAACCGCGACAAGAACAAGGAGTCTTACGCGGAAATGTGGCACCGCTGGATCTATGAGGACTACTACCGCACCTACATGCTGCCGCTCGAGAAATACGGCATCAAGGTCCATCACGACGACGTCCAGGCGGCTTGGGAACGCATCACCAAGAAGAATTATGTCCACAAGGTCGGACAATTCTTCGCGGTCGGCTGGCCGGTCAATTTCTGGCGCATCGAAGCCCAGACCGACAAGGACTTCGAGTGGTTCGAGCACAAGTATCCGGGCTGGTACGCCGAATTCGGCGACTTCTGGAAATGGTACGCCAAGCTCAGCCACAAGGGCGAGAAGGTGCTCCTGTTCAACAGCGACGTCGGTTACGTCTATCCGCACCGCTGCTGGTCTTGCCTCGTTCCCTGCCTGATCCGCGAAGACATGGTGGTCGGCGAGATCGATGGCCAGTTGCACACCTTCGCCCATGAGCTCGACAAGTGGACCGCGACCGTGGCCTTCGCCGACGAATATGAGGGCCGTCCGACACCCGCGATGGGCCGCTTCAGCGGCAAGCGCGAGTGGGAGACGCTCTATGACGGCTGGGATCTGGCCGATGCCATCAAGGACCTGAACTTCGTCCGCTCCGATGGCAAGACACTCGTTCCACAGCCGCATATGCGCTTCGACGACAAGGAGATGTGGACGTTGGACGACGTGCGCGGCAACAAGCTGGGATCGCCGTTGAACGCGCTCCGCGGCATGACGCCGGAAGCACGCGCGCAGCACCTGGCGGACTACGCCAAGGGCTTCACCATCAATCCCTGCAACTGATCAGGCCAAGGGGGCGGGTTCGTCCCGCCCCCTTCCTTTTACTGGAGGTCCGTATGTCGGAAACCCACACGGTCAGGCTTAGCCCGGTCGGCGTCGAATTCGACGTCGAGCATGGCGAAACGGTACTCAATGCCGCTTTCCGCCAGGGCATCGCACTGCCGCACGGCTGCAAGGAAGGGCAATGTTCGGCCTGCAAGAGCGTGTTGCTCGATGGCGAAGTCGACATGCTCAAATACTCGACCTTCGCGCTGAACGACATGGAGAAGGAGAGCGGTCACGTCCTTTTGTGCCGCTGCATCGCCTACTCCGATCTGGAAGTCGAGCTTCTCAACTACGACGAGGAGATTTTGGCGAAAGCGATCGCCGTGAAGACGTTCAAGGGCCGGATTGCTCTTATCGAGCACCTGACCCACGACATTCGCGGCATCGAGATCGAACTCGGCTCGCCGATAAAGTTCTGGGCGGGGCAATATGTCGACATCACGGTTACCACGGAAAAAGGGGAGACGATTACGCGCTCGTTCTCCATGGCAAATACGCCGGACCAAACCCAAAAACTCTGCTTCATCATCAAAAAATACCCTGAGGGAAAGTTCTCCGGAGAACTCGATTCCGGAGGAATCAAGGTTGGAGCCGAAGTCACCGTCGTCGGCCCCTACGGAACCTGTTTCCGTCGGGAAGAACGGCAAGGCCCCCTAGTCCTGGTCGGAGCCGGCTCGGGCTTGTCGCCGATCTGGTCGATCCTCAACGACCATCTGAAGAGCGGCGAGAAACGTCCGGTCTATTTCTTCTACGGTGCCAGGACGCGCAACGACCTGTTCTATCTCGACAGGATCGCCGCGCTGATCGGCCAGCATTCGGATGTCACTTTCATTCCCGTGCTGTCGCACGCGACTGATGACGCCGAATGGGAGGGCGAACGCGGTTTCGTACACCAGAGTGTCGACGCCAAGCTCAAGCAACTGGCGGTCGACGGGCAGGGCGATGTCCATGCCTGTGGGCCGCCGCCGATGATCGATGCGCTTCAGCCGGTTCTGTTCATGAACGGGTTCGAAACGGAGCGGATCTTCTTCGACAAGTTCACCACATCGGCAGGGGCTACGCCGACCCACTGAGGGGCGGCCACGCGACTGCAACCACAATTGCAACAAGGGAGTGAAGACTATGCCAGCTATTTCGAGTTCAGTCGGATCCGGAGCCGCCGGCGCGGCGATCTTTGCCGACTCCGACAGCCGGAAGTACCGGTATTTCGACCCGAAGGGCCAGCGCGCCACGCACTACGAAGACATGACGGTCGACGTGCAGCCTGACCCTGAGCGCTACCTGATCCAGGACTGGATCATCTCCTTCGCTGACGGCAAGGGCGCTTATGTCAAGCAGAACACCGCCGCGCAGAGCTCCAACTGGCATGCCTACCGCGCCCCCGATCAGGAGTGGGAACGCACGCACTACCAGCGCCAGTCGAAAATCGAGACGATGGTCCAGAGCGTCATCAACAATGCCCGCAAGTCGGGGGCGCCGAAGACCTTCGACAAGGCTTGGGTCAAGATCCTGCAGACGCAGCTCGGCGCCTGGAAACACGCCGAATTCGGCCTCGGCACCTCGCTGATGCAGGCGCAGCGTTACGGCTACACCCAGATGATCAACAACGCGACGCTGACCAACTCGTCCTACAAGCTGCGGCTTGCCCAGGACATCACGCTCTACCTCGCCGAAATCGGCATGGACTTGCCCGGCTGGGACGACGAACTTGGCAAGAAGTCATGGCTTGAGGACCAGAACTGGCAAGGTACCCGCGAAGCGGTCGAGACCATCATGGGCGCGACCGATTATCTCGAACAGTATTTTGCCATCAACATCGTCTTCGAACCGCTGGTCGGCGAAGTGTTCCGCTCAGGCTTCCTGATGCAGATCGCAGCCGCCAACCACGACTTCATCACGCCTGCGGTGATCTCGGCGGCGGAAGCCGACTACGAGCGCAACCTCGCCAACACGATCGACCTCATGCACATCCTCGCCAATGACGAGAAGCATGGCGCGGCGAACAAGAAGCTCTTCCAGGGCTGGGTCAAGAAGCACGGCGCGCTCGCCGACAAGGCAGCCACCGGCCTGCAGCCGATCTGGTCGATGCCGCATTCCAAGCCGGTCGCTTTCGCCGATGTCCGCGCCAAATCCGAGGAACGGATTGGGCAGATACTCGGCGAACTTGGCCTCAAGCGCTGACACCAAGGAGAAACCGTCATGTCAACAGCAGCACGCGACGCATCGCAATCCAACATCTTCAGGGCGATGAAGGACATCACCTTCGAACAGACGATTTCGCATCAGTGCGGCGTCACCATGAACGACTCCGTGGAAGCCAGGGCCATCGCTGAATTCATGGGCCTGAAGCCGAACGTAATCGTCACCTACCAACCGGCGATGATCCGCATCGATGGCAGCGGCAAGCTGATCTTCAAGATGGACGAGATCAGCGAGTATCTCGGCCGCGAGATGACAGCGGAAACCTTCGAGGTCAACAGCTCGACCCACTACGGGCGGATGGTGCGCATCGACGACAACACCGTGATCCTGTTCGGCAACATGGACGAGATTTTCGAATACATCGAATAGACGCCAAAAATTCAGGCGCGCCGCCTGGTTGCGGCGCGCCTAACCGATCAACACCCACTTTGCGGAGGGAAGAATGTTTAGAACACCGGAAGGCAAGGATATTTTCGTGGTCGACGGCCACACCCATTTCTGGGACGGCAGCCCGGAGAACCAGAAGAATATTCACGGCAAGCAGTTCATCGATTGCTTCTACGCCTATCATACGGGGCTGAGCCCCAAGGACCAGCTGTGGGAGAAGAGCAAGTTCGAGAAATACAGCGCCGACGATCTCTATCGTGACCTGTTCATCGACGGTCCCGATGATGTGGCGATCGTCCAGTCGACCTATCTCAAGGATTTCTACAAGAAGGGCTTCAACACGATCGAGCGCAACGCCGAAGTGGCCAAGCGCTATCCGGAGCGTTTCATCGTCAATGGCGCCTTCGATCCGCGCGACGGCGAGAAGGCACTTGAGTACATCCACTTCCTCAAGGAGACCTATGACGTCAAGGGCGTGAAGATGTACACGGCCGAATGGAATGGCGCCTCCAAGGGCTGGAAGCTCACGGACCCCGATGCCTACAAATGCTTCGAACTCTGCGACAAGCTGGGCATCAAGAACATCCACGTCCACAAGGGTCCAACCATCATACCGCTCAGCAAGGACGCCTTCGACGTGCATGACGTCGATCATGCGGCGACGGATTTCCAGAACCTCAACTGGATTGTCGAGCATTGCGGCCTGCCGCGCCTCGACGATTTCTGCTGGATCGCGACGCAGGAAACCAACGTCTATGGCGGGCTGGCGGTGGCGCTGCCCTTCATCCATTCTCGCCCGCGCTATTTCGGCGAGGTCATCGCCGAACTGCTGTTCTGGATCGGGCCGGAGAAGATCCTGTTCGGTTCCGACTACGCGATCTGGACGCCGCGCTGGCTGGTCGAGAAATTCTGGGCCTACCAGATTCCAGAGGACATCGCCGCAGAACGTGGTGTGCAACTGACCAACGAGATCAAGGAGAAGATCCTGGGCCTCAACGCCGCGCGTCTCTACAACATCGATATCGAAGCCAAGAAGAAGGCGCTCGCCACTTCGCCCTTCAGCATCGCAGCGGAGTAGGAGCCATGGCAACCGCCAGCGTTTCCGGCAACCGCGAGAACGAACTCTGGCGGCGCCTTGGTGAGGTCAACGACCCGGAACTCGACGAACCCGTCACCGAGATGGGCTTTGTCGAGCGGGCCGCGGTGAAGGGCGATGGCAGCGTGGAGGTCGATTTCCGCCTGCCGACCTACTGGTGCTCGCCCAACTTCGCGTTCCTGATGCTGGACGGCGTCCGCAAGGCGCTCGACCAGCTCTCCTGGTCGCCGGCCTATCGCGTCAAGCTGCACGACCACATGTTCGCGGAAGAGGTCAATCGCGGCATGGAAGCCGGCAAGACGTTCGGCGATATTTTCGCCGATCTTGCCGAGGATCAGGATCTTGGCGCTTTGCGCGAAACCTTCAGGATGAAGGCATTCAAGCGGCGCCAGGAGGCGGTCTTGCGTGGCCTTCGGCAGCACGGTCTGACGGATCGGGAAATCCTCGGCATGGACCTGCCGGCATATGACGTGGCGCGGTTCGAGGCGGGCGAAGCGGCCAAACAAAAGCCGAGGTACAGGGCGGCCTTGCTTGAACGCTTTCCCGACCGCCGGGCGGATGATCCCGTCTTCATGACGTGGGAAGGGCAAGGCATACCGGCCGAAGCACTCGGTGCCCATCTCGCTGAACTGCGCGGTGTGCGCGTCAATATGGAGTTCAACGGCGCGCTTTGCCGTGGGCTCAAGCAGACCAGATACAAGGAGCTTGATGTAGTCGAAGGCGAACCGATGTTGGTCGATTTCATCATGGACCGCGTGCCGGCACGAGCCGCGCCGACCGCCTGAAGCAGAGCTGAAACAACGGCCTCCCTTGCACGAGGCCCCTAACCAACAACCCGCCCGTAAGGCGGAAGGAGGAATCATGCCTAAAATAATGCTTCACAATTCCGAGGCCCGCCGTGCTCTCGCCCGTGGCGTCTTCCGGCTAGCCGCTGCCGTCGAGCCGACGCTCGGCCCCAAAGGCATGAACGCCATGATCGACCGGCCCATCGGCACGCCGATGGTGACCCGCGACGGCGTCAGCATCGCCTCCGAAATCGAACTGCACGACCGTTTCGAAAACATGGGCGCGCAGGTCGTCCGCGAAGTGTCGATGCAGACCAACGAGGTCGCCGGCGACGGCACCACGACTGCCATCGTGCTCGCTAACGCGCTCATCCAGGGCGGTGTGGAGGCGAATGAACGCGGCGCGAAATCCGTCGACCTCTGCAAGGGCATCGACCTTGCCGTGGCGGCGGTGGTAGCGGCGCTCAAGGCATCGGCCAAGCCCGCCAAGGGCAACGGCATCCTGGCTTCGGTCGCTAACATCGCGGCCACCAATGCCAAGCTTGGCGCACTGGTGGCGGAAGCTCATCAACGGGTGGGGGCCGAAGGCGTCATCACCACTGACTTCAGCGTCACCACCGAGACCACGCTCGATGTCGTCGAGGGCATGTCCTTCGAACGCGGCTACCTGTCTCATCACATGGTGACCGATCAGGAGAAGATGGAGGCGGTTCTCGAACGGCCCTACATCCTGATGACCGACCTCAAGATCAAGGAGCCCGGGCAACTCGATGCGGTTCGCCGCATCGCTGACGAGGCCGGCCGACCGTTGCTGATCGTGTCCGAGGAGATGTCGCCGGAAGTGGTGGTGACGCTGCTCGGCAAGCAGGGACCGGGAAAATACCTCGTCGTGCATCCTCCGGAATATGGCCATTGGCGCAAGGCGATGATGGAGGATCTGGCCATCATCACCGGCGGCAAGGTGATCGCCCGCGACCTTGGCGGCCGGCTGGAGGACATCACTGGCGACGATCTCGGAACGGCTGACCGGGTGAAGACCAGTGCGTCCTATACCTCGATCATTCGTGGCGGCGGCGACCATGCGGCAATCGCCTCGCGCCGCGCCCAGGTGCAGCGGCAGTATGAAGCCTCGCCGCCGAACATCGATCAGGACAAGCTGCGCGAACGCCTGGCCAAGCTCTCTGGCGGCACCGCGATCCTTTACGCCGGCGGTGTTACGCCGGTCGAGCAGAAGCGAACCATTCAGCTCATCGAGGATTCGCTCAATGCGGTGCGCGCAGCATCGGAGGAGGGCGTGGTCGCCGGCGGTGGCTCGGCGCTTGCCCAGATCGCGCCGCTGCTCGACAAGGTGGCGGCCGGCGTCGACGGCGATGTCGCTGAAGGCGTGCGCCTGGTGCGGTCGGTGCTGTCGCGACCGCTCTGGCGCATCGCCGCCAATGCCGGCGCCGATCCCGAAGCGGTGGTGGCGGAAGTCACGCGCATCAATGGCGGCTACGGTTACAACGCGTCCGCCGGCAGCTACCAAAACATGTTCGAGGCAGGGATCATCGATCCGGTCCGCGTCACCTACACAGCACTCGCCAACGCAGCTTCGGTGGCGACGCTGATCCTGACCACGGAAACGTTGATCGGCCATCTCGCCGAGGACGAGGACCCGACGGCCGGACCGGCTCGCGGCGGCGGCTCAGAAAAGCTCGGCCGCGCCTGAAGCAATCCGAACAATCTCGACGTCGAAAGGATACGACGATGAAAGCTGCCAGACTTTACGAATACGACCCGAAGATGAACGTCCAGCTCAAGATCGAGGAGGTCAAGGCGCCAACGATCACCGCCCCCGACGAGGTGATCGTGCGGGTTGGCGCCGCCGGCCTCTGCCGCACCGACCTGCACATCATCGAAGGCGTGTGGAAGCCGACGATGGATCCAGAAGGCACGCTGTTGCCTTACATTATGGGCCACGAGAATGCCGGCTGGGTCGAGGAGGTCGGCAGCGGCGTCAGATCGGTCAAGCGCGGCGACGCGGTGATCTGCCATCCCTTCCGCTCGTGCGGCATCTGTCTCAACTGTCGACACGGCGAGGACATGTACTGCGACAACGGCCAGTTTCCTGGCCTTGGCATGAATGGCGGTTTCGCCGAGTATTTCATCACCAGCGAACGCTCGCTGATCAAGCTGAACGCCAACATCACGCCGATCGAAGTGGCGCCGCTGGCCGATGCCGGCATCACCGCCTACCGCGCCGCCAAGCGGGCGGCCAAGCTCTTGAGGCCGGGGAGTTACTGTGTGCTGCTCGGCATAGGCGGGCTCGGCCATATCGCGCTGCAATCGCTGCACGCGATCTCGGGCTGCCGCATCATCGCCGTTGATCGCGAGCCGGCAGCACAGGTGTTGGCCAGGGATCTTGGCGCCGACTACGTTCTTGATGGCGGGCCGAACATCGTCGAGGAGGTCAGCCAGATCACCGGCGGCGGCGCCCATGTGGTCATCGACTTCGTCGGCGAACTCGGCGTCGAGAACATCTGCTGGAAGATGGTGCGCAAGGGCGGCCAACTGTTCGTCGTCGGCTATGGCGGCCACATCAACGTACCGACCGCGCACCTTGTCATCGAGGAGATCAACATCGGCGGCAGCCTGGTCGGCAATTTCACCGAGCTCGTCGAACTGATGGAGCTCAACGCCGACGGCAAGGTGAAGATGCACTACACCGAATACAACCTCGCCAGCATCAACACCGCCCTCGACGATTTCAAGAACCGGCGGTTCACCGGCCGCGGCGTCATCGTGCCTTGAAACTTTGGACCGGACCTCGCGCGGACGGGTGCGATGTCCGGTACCCATCATCATCCAGAGGGAGAAAAGATATGAACAAATACATCTGTGAATTCATCGGAACCTTCGCGCTGGTCTTCTTCGGTTGCGCGACGGTTCTGTTCATGCGCTCCGAGGTCGGTCTGCTGGGCGTCGCCTTGGCCTTTGGCCTGTCGGTGGTGGCGATGGCCTATTCGATCGGGCCGATTTCGGGCGCCCATCTCAATCCGGCTGTCAGCCTCGGTTTCTTCATCTCCGGCCGCATGAAATCGAACGATCTTATCGGCTACGTCATTGCGCAATGCGTTGGAGCGATCATCGCATCGGCGGTGCTTTATGTGATCGTGCAAGGCAAGGGTGGTGGCTACGACGTGGCGGCGAACGGCTTTGCCCAGAATGGCTGGTCGACCTACTCGGTGACCTCGGCGTTCCTGTTCGAGGCGGTCGCCACTTTCCTGTTTCTGCTCGTCATCCTTCGCGCCACCGCCGAAGGCGGCGCCGGCCCCCTGGCCGGCCTGGCGATCGGGCTGACGCTGGTCATGATCCATCTCGCCCGCATTGCCGTCTCCGGATCGTCTGTCAATCCGGCCCGCTCGCTCGGCCCGGCGCTCTTTGCCGGCGGAGCTGCCCTGTCGCAGCTCTGGCTCTATATCGTGGCGCCGTGCCTTGGCGCGGCCGCAGCCGGACTGGCATTGCGCGCTGGGGTGATCGGCGCGGGTGAACCGGCGGCTCAGCCGGCCTGATTGCTTGCCGGACCCGGCAAGCTTTTCTTCCTGAACCCTGTGGCTGATGCCATGGCGTTTTCCGTGTCGGGACGTCAGCGAAGCGCGATCCTGAAACGAGTTTCTTTGCTTCGAGCTTTGGAAAAACGGGAGGACAATATGGATCTTGTCACAGGGTTGGCCGTCGTCATCGGCATTATGGGCGGCATTGCAACGTGGGCGGCGATCACCATCGGAAACCCCTATTTGCTGATCTGGGCGGTGTTTGTCGGTTGGGGAAGTTTCTATCACTGTGGCGGCAAGGAAGCCGGTTTCAAGAATTCGGCGGTTGCAAACCTCTGGGGAGCGATCTGCGCCGCCGGCGCATTGATAGCACTGACGTCCACTGGTGTTACGGCGATCATGGCCGGCATTTGCGTCGGCATTTCAATCGTCGTCCTGATTCTCGCCGCCAAGCTGCCATTGCTGAGCGCCATTCCGTCGGCGGTCTATGGCTATGCAACGACCGCCGCGCTTTTTCTGCTTGGCGCCGCCGCCTATGGCGAAGGCATCAGCGGCATCGCCAAGGTCGCGACCGCTGTGGTTATCTCGCTGATCATCGGCAACATCCTCGGCTACGTCTCGGAGAAAGTGACCGGTGCTGTCGTAAAGGCCTGATCATCCCCGCGACCGCTGCCTGAAGGCAATCTCGATTGACGAATTTCCCAACCCCGCGGCGCGAATGCCGCGGGTTTTTTGTTGTGCCGGTGAACGGGCCTGGGCCTAGAGGAAACCGCGTCGAATCCCGTATTGGCCGAGCTTGCGATAGAGCGTCGGCCGCGAAATACCGAGCCTCAGGGCGACCTTGCTCAGATTGCCACTCTCTGCGGCAAGCGCGTTCTTGATCGCCTGACATTCCGCATCCTCGAATGTGCACACCGGTGCTTCGAGCATGGCTGCAGGATGATCGCCGTGCATGGTCATATTGTTGCGATTGCCCGCACTGATTTCCCCGGGGAGATCCTGAAGCTCAACGGTGCCGCCGCGCGCCAGGATGTGCAACCGCCCAACGAGGTTCTTCAGTTCGCGCACATTGCCCGGCCAATGATAGGCGAGCAACGCGTCTAGCGCTTGGTGCGAGAATTCCAGCGGGTCTTCGCCTGCCGAGGTCGCGATCTGCCGGTTGAAATGTTCGATCAGCAGCAGCACATCGTCGCCGCGCTCGCGCAGCGGCGGGACGGTGATCGAGACCGCGCCAATTCGATAATAGAGATCGCGGCGGAAGCGGCCTGCGGCAACTTCCTGCTTGAGATCGCGATTGGTCGAGGCGACCAGGCGCACATCCACCGGGCGACCCCGGCTGTCGCCAAGGCGGTTGACCACGCGCTCTTCCAGGACACGCAGCAGAAATGGCTGGATCTCGAGTGGCAATTCGCCGATCTCGTCGAGACTGAGGACGCCGCCATTGGCGAGCTCGAAAACGCCCGGTTTGCCCTCACGCGAGGCGCCGGTAAAGGCGCCGGCGACATGGCCGAACAATTCGCTGCCAAACAGGTCCCTGGTGATCGCCCCGCAATTCATCGCAATGAACGGGTCGTTCGCCGTGCGTCGGCTGCCGGCATGGACAAGCCGTGCAAACAACTCTTTCCCGACGCCTGTCTCACCTTCGACCAACAGCGATGTGACGCTGCTCGACCGAGCGACGCGGCAGGCGACGTCAATGGCGGCCTGCAGCGCTTCGCTTTCGCCGACGATCAAGGCGACAGCATCCTGAAGATGCTTGTTCACTTCCCGGTGGACCACTGCGAAGCTGGAGACTGCCGGCACGGGGGGGAATACCAGCGCCGCGCCGCGGAGGTCGCCGTCGAGCTTGAGCGGTGTGATGTGGCAGGATCGCAGATGCGCCGGCAGCGCCTTGGCAAGGTCGGCGTCGGAGCCGGACGACGGAAGGTTCATCAGCCAGCGGCCACGGCCTGGCTCCATCGGGCCGTCCATCATCTCGGTGGTCTCGCCGTCAGGCACGTTGTTGCAGAAGATGGCGCGGCCGCGATGGTCGACAATCACCAGCCCGTCTTTTCGGCGGTAGCTGGGAGCCGACGAGATGAAGGCTTCGAGCAGGCGGGTGCGCTGTTCCTGCTGCTGTTCGGCCAATGCCTTTTCGATCTGCCGGGCTGTGGCGGCGACGAGCGCGGTGTTGTGCGGCCGGAAGATCGGCGAATAGCCTGATAGGTCGACCACACCGATGATCTTGCCGTCCAGCGGATCGCGGATCGGCGCGCCGGCGCAGGTCCAGGATTTGATGCCGGCGCAGAAATGCTCGGCCGCATGGACGAAGGTCGGCTGACCGGTCCACAGCGCCGTGCCGATGCCGTTGGTGCCGACGGCGCCCTCGTTCCATTTGCCGCCGATGGCGAGGTGGATATCCATGCCGTCATGCAGCGTCTTCTTGTCGCCGATGGCATCGATCAGCACACCGTCGCTGTCGGCTAGAACCAGCATTGCGCCTGTCCCGTCCAGCAACTGGCCAAGGGAGGCGAACGACCGGCGCGCCGCCGAAAGCAGTTCTGCATTGGCGCGGGTCAAATATTCGATCTCGTCGCGATCGCTGCTTAGAGGCGCTTCAATCCCTTGAGCGTTGATGCCGCCGGTGGCGCTGCGATACCAGGAATCGTGAATGAGGGAGCGGACGTGGCTTGGATGGACAGGATCGCGGGCACATTTGGGCTCGTCGGCCAGAAAACTTTCCCAGGCGCGCATGGTGGCGCGCTCGTCATAATCGATGTTCCCCAGAACCATTTGCCCGGCGGTCGCCGACGCACGCGCCGGAAGAGCATCGATCTTCATCTGATGGGGGCCTATCTCGCGTTTCATTCAGTCATCACAGAACCTTTGAGGCATGCCATTTCTGTATGCTGTCGCGTTCGTATGCTGCCGCGGGTTGGACGTGAGGAGCACGCCCAGGCGTCTGCCCGGTCAGCCGATGCCGAGTTTTGCGCCGATATCGGCGGCAAGCTGGTCTTCGGTATAGGTGGCGGTGAGGCGGGATCCGTCCAGATCGGCTAGCGCCTCGCCGACGGTTTCGTCGACCGGCGAGAAGAAGCCGTTCTGCTTTGTCGCCAGCACGAAGATCTGGTCCCCGCTCCGGTTGCGGATATCGCCGATGTGATGAAGTTGGCGGCCTGTGTTCTGATCCTTTGAGATCACGCGGCCGTTCATGGTGACATGGATAGACGGTTTGGCCTCGGCCACAGGCGCGGCGCCGCCGCCAACATGGATGATCAGGCCTTCCGCCTTTGGTTGCTGGCGTGGCTTCCTTGAAGCCGAATAGCCGCCGCCGCTGATCTGGTCGGCAAGGCGAACGATGGTCGAGCGGTTCTGCTCGATCAGTCTTTTGACCTGCATGTCCTCGCGCCGCGGGCCATCCCGCTTGGAGATGATTTCGACCATGAATCCTCCCAGATTCGCTCAGCGTTGCCGTCGATACGGCTCTTTATCTTCTTTTGAGGTGAACTCTACACCGCCCCGGTGGAGTTCGCCATTCATATCACACACATAGCACCAAAATGTGGGTCGGTGGTAGCAGGCGGCTGCTACACCGGATTTCCGGTATTCGAACGTGAGCAATGTCCGCGGGTCAGGCTGCCTTGTTCCTCAATTCCGAGGGTTCGCTGTCGAGTGGTTGCCTGTCGCGCAGGTAGAGCGCGCACGTGGTGCGCAGCATGGAGGCAAAGTTCGGGATATGGCCGTTGATCTCCAGCGCTTCGTCGTAAAGCGTCGAGAGGAATTTCGGCGCCGTCATCCCCTGTCCCTGGGCGATCTCGTCCAACAGCGTCCAAAAAGTGGCCTCGAGCTGGATGCTCGTCGAATGGCCACCTATTCGAACTGAGCGATTGATTAGGCGATACCCTTCCGGATCCTGCCCGGCAAAGACCTTACACATGCGAAGACCTCCCGTTTGATGTCGCTTTGGGCGAAGGCGCGGCTTCTGGGCCCATTCGCCGAGATGATACCAACCCGAAGCGCATTTTCCGCTCAATTTGCAGTGACTACAATCGGACCTTAGTGCGTGAACCAGCCTTACGCCAATTTCCTGACGTGGTAACCGGCTGCCACCCCTTTATGCAACCAATGGGCCATCGTCGGCGGTATCCGAGGCCACGCGGCAGGCTGGAGGCTCCTTTGGCGAAAGCGATTCATTCGATGATCCGGGTGGTAGACGAGAACCTATCGGTCAGTTTCTACAAAAGTGCATTCGGACTCGATGTTGCGGACCGGTTGGATTTCGACACGTTCACACTGGTCTATCTGCGCAGTGCGGAAGCCGATTTCGAGCTTGAACTGACGATCAACAAGGGCAGGGCAGAGCCCTACGTGCTTGGCGACGGCTATGGTCATTTGGCTCTTTGCGTCGACGATATCGAGGCAAAACACAGGCGCTTGGTGGCAGAAGGTTTCAATCCGCGAAAAATTGTCGAGTTCAACCACGAAGGCGTGCTGCGGGCGCGGTTCTTTTTCGTGGCCGACCCCGACGGCTACCAGATCGAGGTGCTGCAGCGCCACGGACGCTACAAATAGGGGACGTTGCGCCCCTCAGCGGCGGTCGACGACGCTGATAACGTACGACATTCCTGCTCGGTCAATCCATTCACTGCATTGCAGAACTAATTTCCCTGTTGTCGAGATATATTCCCTGATCGTTTTGCTAGGGAATCTGATGTCTAAGCAATTGAAATTACGTGTCAATCACAGCTTCAATTTTGCCAATTTCGCGGCTTTTCGCGCAGTTTCCCTGTTTTTCGGCGTTTATCAGGGAATTTTGGTCGGAGACGGGTTCGCTACAGACTGCCTCCACCACCATTGTCGTTATTTATCAATGCGTTAGAGGGTGGTTCGCCACGAGGTTCGCCAATAGGTTCGCCAAGCATCGGCTTGCGCGCCACGAGACGCACGACTCGATCCATCCCCTGGACCGCCAGCCGTACCTGCGATGCCTCGCGCGAATAGAGCTCCGCATGATCGATATCGTCGTGCCCTAGTACGTCCATGAGCTGTCTGGTTGAGGCCTCGGCCTCCGCCAGATAAACACCGAGCGACTTCCTCAGACCATGTAGGGTCAGACCCTTCGGAAGACCGGCAAGCTTGCACCAATGCGCCATCATCCCAGTCAGTGACTTGGCGGAGAAGGGCTCACCATAGCCGTTGACCAGAACGGTCTCGCCGCGCCTGTCGGCTGCATCAAGGATCTCAGACAGCATCGGTGTGATCGGCACGAAAAGCCGTTTGCCACCTGTTCGTCCCTTGTTCTTGGCCTGAACGATATCAAACCCGTCGAAGTGACGCTCGACACCATCGATGAACACACGGCGGGTGACCCTCTGATCCCAGCGCAGGCCCGCGACGTCGCCGCGGCGGTTGCCGAGCCAAAGCGCCAAACCGTAGCAAGTGCGTGCCGCGGTGCCGAGCTGCCAACGGTTTTCGAATTGCGCCATCGCTTCGCGCGACCAGGCTTTCCAACCGGCATAGGCGGGCCGCCACTCGACCGCCGCTGTGGGATCGATTTCGATCCAGTCTTGCCGCAGCGCGACATAAACTAGCTTGCGTATGCCCACCAGCAGATGCTTGGCCTTATGGGGCGTGGCGATGAAGCGGCCAAGAAGCTCTTCAATATGGATACGTCTAAGGTTCTTAACCGCTACCTCCCGCCAGATGAGTGGGTGATCAGGGACCACTCGCAGTTCTAGAAATTCTTCAATCAGCCTCGTGTTCTTGCGCTTGCTGGCTTCGTCCAGCGCCAGCCACTTGACTGAGATCTTCAACCGTTGAAAGGCCGCTCCAAATGTACCGGGCAGGGAGGCTCCAGGCATACGAACGACGGGAGCCTTGGGGACTTTCCGGCCCTCGACCGCTGCTTGGTATGCGTCCTTGAATCCTGGCTGATTGGGAGCGGGTAGACTCACTACACGCTCTTTCGTTCGATAGCGCCAGCGAAGTTTTCCATGGCGATCGGTGTAGGAGGAGAGGCCGGGATATTTGTCGGTCATGGTAGAATGAATCTATTCTCTGCGATGATTCCCTTGCAGCAGGAAGTCGACGATATTCTCTTCATCGTCTCCAGGTAGTTCGGCAAACGCCGCTTCGAGTTTAAGGCGATCCCAAATCACACGGCCGTCAACTTTCTTCGGCTTCGGCATGCGGCGGTCAGCAACCATCTGGTCGAATTTGGTTATGCCCACGCCAACATATCGGGCGGCTTCTTCGCGTGAGAGGCCGCGAGGAGGATAGGAGAGGGTGTCGCTTTTCATGATCTCGCCGCCGGCATGTGTCCGCCCTGGTGCACGGACTTCCGTTCAGAGATCAGGATCTAGATTGTATCAACCTCCGCCGGAAGGGCGCCGATCAAGCCCTGCGGTAAATTGCGGTCGGGGCGTACAAATAGGATGGTTGTGTGAGTTCAGGGGTTCGAGTCGGGAGAGCGCTACCACCTTTCCCCCCATTCGGAAAACCTGCAATATTTTCTACGATGCTGCGCATGATAGAACCGATCTCGGTGCTGCCACAACCTGCTTCAAATGCACAGGTTTGATTGAGAGGATTGTCAAATGACGGATTGCACGGTTCCCGGCGCTTTTCAGACATTTAGTCAGTTGCCATTAGAAACATACAGATCGCGACGTTTGCGGACCAAGACCTGACTCGGCGATGACATCCTTTGCTTAGTTGCACCCAGCCATCAGGGTTGGACCAGACCGGCACGACGGGCCGCTTTTAAGAATGCCCTTCTTGCTTGTTGCGGAGCCCGCCAACCCTCCAAGGAGTCGCGGCAAGTGCGGCACGCTGCCCGATAGCTCGGTCCTCTCGCCCATTCTGGCCATTGGTCGTGGAGGCACTCGAGCGCTTCCGAGCAACTGGCAACCATGCGCTCCCTTGAGGGTTTCAGGCGCAGTCTCACTGGTTCAGGAAATCGAATATCCCTCATAGCTTCCTCCGCTCCCACGGTTCGATTACATCGACTTGTTGTAATGGCTTCCCGAAGCGACGCCCAAGGCGCCGACTGCGTTAGCCGCGACGATGTCCCCTGCGGCCAGTACAAGCAAATCCATGCGACGGGCGAAGGCAACAAAAGTGCTGCGAGCGGTTTCGGCATCCACCTTGCCGGCGAGGGCTGCCCTGCAGGCATTGAGCGCGATGCCATGAGCAGCGTTCCGCTTCGATGGCGGCCATTCCTCGAGCA